>JAZUDF010000036.1:0-18665 GCA_045639485.1 Faecousia sp.
TACGATCCGACTTCATAAAGAAAACCTGAGCAGTTTTCTGCTCAGGTTTTCTTTATAAACTTTTCTCCGCACTTCGGGCACTTGATGCAGATCTTGCCACGTCCGCGGGGAACACGGACAGTCTGCTTGCACTGCGGGCAGTGGTAATAGCGGTTCTGCCGATCCCAGATGAAGGCTGTCAGATTGAGGAAGGTGCGGTTTTCTTTTCTGCGTTTGGTGAGGTTGCGTGACAGTGCACGGAAAATGAAAAATCCGAGCGTCACGTACGCAAGTGCCGTCAGACAAAGACTGACGATGTGACAGGCCGCAGCGTTGAAATTCGAAAGGATCATGCCGGCAATGCTGAAGATGACGGCAAGTACCATCAGAAACGTATTGAGTTTGTCACTTCCGTATCTGCCGTACATGAAACGGGAGAGTCCGAAAGCCATTTTTTCAAAGAAGCGGCGGATCATGCCATCACCTGCGATCGTGCTTGAAATTACTCTCATTATACCGAAACAGCCGTCATAATCAATCTTTTTCCGTAAGAATTCACGGATTGTTAAAAAACAACCCGTATTTTTCCTGAAAAAAGGAGGATTTCAGGAAAAAATTATTGAGAAATCGCTTGCGATTTGATATAATAATCAGAAAAGAATTAAAATGGATGGGTATTTGCTGTGAAGTATGGAATTTGGAATGTTTCGGAGTACGCTTCGAACGATGTGTTGGCCCTCCTGAAAGCCGGATATTCGCCTCTGACCGCCCGCATTCTGTGTGCCCGCGGCATGAACACGCCGGAACTTGCTGCCGACTATCTTGCCGGTGACGCACCGCTGCTTGATCCGTTTTTGATGCGGGACATGAAAAAAGCGGCGGACCGTGTCCGCCTGGCGATCGCCCGCCGCGAGCATATCGCTGTGTTCGGCGACTACGATGTAGACGGTATCACTGCGACCTGCCTTCTGACGGATTTCCTCAAAAGTCAGGGTGCCATCGTGACGAGCTACATCCCCGCCCGACTGGAAGAAGGGTACGGACTCAATGAAATGGCGATCCGCCAGCTCTACCGCCGCTCGGTCAACCTGATCGTCACGGTGGACTGCGGCATTACCGCAAATGAAGAGGCATTGCTCTGCAAGAGCCTCGGCATGGATCTCGTCATCACCGATCACCACGAGTGCAAGGATGACCTTCCGCTGGCTTCTGCGGTGGTCGATCCGCATCGGAAGGACGCGACCTACCCGCATAAGAATCTCTCCGGTGTCGGTATTGCGTTCAAACTTGCCAGTGCGATCTGCGGTGACCAGGCAAAGATGCTGGAGCGTTACGCGGATCTCGTCGCACTGGGACTGGTCGCGGACGTTATGCCGCTCAAGGGTGAAACCCGCACGCTGGTCATTCGGGGCCTGCAGGCACTGTCTGACTCCAAACGTCCCGGTGTCAAAGCCCTGATGAAGGAATGCGGTTGCATCGGCCAACCGGTCACGGCAGGCACCATCGGCTATGTGCTTGCTCCGCGTATCAATGCGGCAGGCCGTATGGGGCAGGTGGGACTGGCTATCGATCTGTTCTTCTCCGAAAGTGACGAAGAAGCAGAGCCGCTTGCCGCCACGCTTTGTAAACTCAACCGCGAACGGCAGCGTGTCGAAGCGGACATCTATAAAGAAGCCACTGCCATGCTCCCGCACGGCGAAATGCCGGGTGCGATCGTGCTGGCAGGGGAGACCTGGCATCAGGGCGTCGTCGGCATTGTTGCCTCACGTTTGTCTGAAGAATACAGCTGCCCCGCGTTCCTCATCTGCATGGACGGCGACAAGGGCAAGGCATCCTCCCGCAGCTACGGCGGCTTCAACCTGTTTGCCGCACTGACGGAGCTTTCCGATTTGCTGGAGAGCTACGGCGGACACGAGCTTGCGGCGGGCTTTACGATCAGCCGCAGCAACGTTGACGAGTTCCGCCGCAAGGTTTCGGAACTTGCAAGACAGTATGCACAGTCTGAAGAAGCACAGACGGCACTGAACGTCGACTGTGCCATTTCCCCGGAACTGCTCACGATCCAGAATATCGAAGGTCTGGAACAGCTGGAGCCCTGCGGCAACGGCTGCCCGAGCCCGATCCTCTACATGGAAAACCTTCTGCTCGAACAGCTGGCGGAGGTCGGCGGCGGCAAGCATCTGCGATTCAGCCTGCGTTACGGCAAGCGTGCACATGAGTCTTTGTCCGGCATTTTCTTCTCCACCACCGCAAAGCTTGCGGCAGTTTCTGCCGGCGACTGTGTGGACATTGCCTTCATCCCGCAGATCAATGAATACCGCGGCACGCGTTCCGTTCAGCTCAATTTGGTGGACATCCGGCCCTGCCGGGAAGAACGCCGCAAAGCGGAAGAGTCTTTGGCACTCTACCTCAAATACGCGGAAAACGACATCCTTACGCCTTCGGAAGCAGACGCACTGCTGCCGAACCGCACGGAATTTGTCGCCATCTGGCGTTACCTCAGTGCCAACGCTGCAGACGGCGGCCTGCAGGAAGAATTCTCCTGCCTGTACCGCAAAATGATCCGTGCAAGCGGTATGCCGATCACGATGGCACGTGCAAGGATCTGTCTGGATGTGTTCCATGAACAGGGCCTCATCCTCCTGCAGAAGCACCAGCGGAACCTCAGCATTCTGCTGACCTCGGATGGCAGAAAGGTCGATCTTGACAACAGCGACATCATCAAAAAACTGAAGCATATTCGTTCAGAATAACAACAAAGCAAACAGAAAGGAGCGGCAACGATGGAAACGTTTCAGGAACGTTATAATGCGATGGTCAAAGCCATTGCGGTCTGTGCACCCTATGTCGATATGCGTGTCGTAGACCAGGCGGTTTCGTATGCCGCCGAAAAACATAAAGATCAGAAGCGGAAGGACGGCTCTTCTTACATCATCCATCCGCTTGCCGTGGCGGAGATCGTCGCGGAGATCGGTCTGGATACCGATGCTATCTTAGCGGCATTGCTGCACGACTGCATCGAAGACACCGATGCATCTTACGACGACATCGCCAAGCAGTTCGGACAGACCGTGGCAGAACTGGTCGAAGGCGTCACGAAACTGACGCGTGTGGAGTATTCCACGCAGGAAGAGCAGCAGGTGGAAAACCTGCGAAAGATGTTCATGGCAATGTCCAAGGACATCCGCGTCATCCTCATCAAGATCTGTGACCGCCTGCACAACACCCGCACCATGGAATATCAGACGCCTGAAAAGCAGGTGTCGAAGTCCATGGAAAACATGGACATCTACGCACCCCTGGCACACCGCCTCGGCATGCAGAAGATCAAATGGGAACTGGAAGATACGAGTCTTCGCTATCTTTGCCCGGTCGAGTATGATCAGATCATGGAATACCTGGATGCCCACCGTCAGGAAGCAGACCAGTTCATGCAGACGATCCGTGACCGTATCGCACAGCGTCTTTCCGCCGTGGATATCCGCTGCACGATCTCGGGCCGCGTCAAGCACGTCTATTCCATCTTCCGCAAGATGCGGGCACAGGGCAAGACGATCGACGAGCTGTACGATCTGTACGCCTTCCGCGTGATCGTCGATTCCATACCCGACTGCTACAACGTTCTCGGCCATATCCACGAGATGTTCAATCTGGTGCCCGGACGCTTCAAGGACTACATCTCCACACCGAAGCCCAATATGTATCAGAGTCTGCACACCACCGTCATCGGTACGGAAGGCGTGCCGTTTGAAGTGCAGATCCGCACGAAGGAAATGCACGAAACGGCGGAATACGGCGTTGCAGCACACTGGAAATACAAGCAGGGCATCGAAAGCGGCAACGAAAAGGAATTTGAGTGGATCCGCCGCCTGCTCGAAGATCAGCAGGACACCGATGCGGAAGAATATGTCCACAGCTTAAAAGTGGATATGTTCGACGACGAAGTGTTTGTCTTCACGCCCAGAGGCCGCGTCATCTCTCTGCCTGCCGGTTCCACGCCGATCGACTTTGCCTATGCCATCCACTCCGGCGTCGGCAACACCATGGTCGGAGCCAAGGTCAACAACCGCATTGCAAGCTACGATCTGCCGCTCAAAAACGGCGACATCGTTGAAATACTCACCTCCAAGAGTGCCAAAGGGCCCTCGCGTGACTGGCTCAACATCTGCAAATCCAATCAGGCACGCTCCAAGATCAAGCAGTGGTTCAAGCGTGAAAAGCGGGATGAAAACATTTCCCGCGGCAAGGCAAGCTTTGAAGGCGAATTACGCCGCATGAATATCTCGCCGAGTTTGCTTCAGGACGAAGCACTGCTTGCCGTCGTCCTTCGCAAGACGTCCTTCGGCAGCCTCGACGATATGTACGCTGCCATCGGCTACGGCGGCATGACCGCGATCAAGGTCATCGGCAAGATCCGCGAAGACCTGCTCAAGGCAAGCCGTGCCGGCACCGAAGAGGAGCCGCCGGACAAGTTCCAGCAGCCCTCTGCCACGCTTCGCCCGAACCGCAACAAGGATACGGGCGTCATCGTCGAAGACATCGACTCCTGCCTTATCAAGTTCTCCCGCTGCTGCACGCCGGTACCGGGTGACGATATCATCGGCTTCATCACCAAGGGCTACGGCGTGTCCATTCACCGCCGCAACTGTCCGAATGCAAGGATCGCAGATCACCCCGAGCAGGCGGGACGCTGGGTACGCGTCAGCTGGTGTACGCAGGACGAAAAGCCGTTTGCCACAACGCTTGAAGTGCGTGCAGACGACCGTGACGGGTTGCTTCTCGACATCGCGTCGGCACTCACCACCATGCAGATCCGCACCCGTGAGATCTCCGGCAGAGATCTGCCGGGCGGCAAATGTATGTTTACCGTGACCTTCGAGGTCAAAAATCTGGCACAGCTGACGCAGGTCAGCGGCAAGATCCGTGCCATCTCCGGCGTCGAAGATGTCCGCAGAGGACAGAATTAAGAATTCGGAATGCGGAATTCGGAATTGTAGGGGACGGGTTTCCCGTCCCGCCATAAAAACAGGAGTAATTTATGCGAGCAGTCGTTACAAGAGTGTCAAGTGCCTCCGTCACCATTGACGGCAGCACCGTCGGACAAATCGGCAGGGGCTTTCTCATCCTTCTCGGCATCGGCCCTGACGATACGGAAAAAGAAGCCACACGTTTAGCCGAAAAGATTTTAAGCCTGCGTGTGTTCTGCGATGAAAACGGCAAAATGAATTTAGGACTGGAAGCAGTTGGCGGACAGGTGCTGGTCGTCAGCCAGTTCACGCTCTACGGCGATGTGCATCACGGCAGACGTCCGAGCTTCACCGGTGCCGCACTGCCCGACAAGGCGATCCCTTTGTATGAATTTTTCCTTTCCGAATGTGCCCGACTCGGCTATGCACCGCAGCACGGACAGTTCGGTGCGGATATGCAGGTCGCGTCCGTCAACGACGGCCCCGTGACCTTGTGGGTTGATACCAAAGACCTCGCAATGTAAAAAGAGAGAAGAGAAGCCCAAAGGAGAAAAAGAGATGAAAATTACGTCGGTACAGTTAGGACTGTATGAAACCAACGCCTATATCATCTACAATGAACAGACCAAAGATGCTGTCATCACAGATCCGGGAGCCGAACCGGAGCGGGTTGTGCAGGAACTCAAGCGACTCGGACTGCATCTGCAGGCGGTTTTGCTGACGCACGGTCATTTTGACCATGTCGGTGCCACGGGGGCGATCCGCGAGGCGACCGGCTGCAAGGTCTACGTGCATCCTTTGGAGCTGACGATGCCCGAATATATGCGGGCAGGTCTCTGCTATACCGACACCTACGAAGAAGGGAACGACCTCTCCTTCGGCGACATGCAGTTCCACGTGATGCATACGCCCGGCCACAGCCCCGGCAGCGTGACACTTGTCTGCGGCAGAAACCTTTTCTGCGGCGATACGATCTTCTGCGGCAGCTGCGGCAGAACGGATTGCCCCGGCGGCAGCTGGGAAGTGCTGACCGGATCTCTGCGTCGCCTCGGTGTACTGGAAGGAGACTACACGGTCTATCCCGGTCACGGCGATGCTACAACCCTGCAGAAAGAACGACGCGGCAATGTTTTCCTGATCCGTGCGATGGAAGCCTGATATGAAACTATACCTTCGCGGCCACGAAGACCGCTATGCAATGGAACAACTGCAGCTCTGCCTGTTTCCGGACGAGCCGATGGAATACTGCGAAAAACCGTTTCAGGGAGACGGTGCGGTATCGAGCCTTCATCGCGGCAAGACCTATCTGACTGCTACGTCACGCATCACGTACAACGGCGTGACGTCCAAAGCGTCCAAACGGCTGGCTCTTTCCGAAGAGACCTATGCTCTTCGCCGCCGCATCCTGCAGCAGAGCTATTATCTGGCAGCACTCCGGCTGCTCACACGCAGACCGCCCTGGGGTGCTTTGTCGGGTGTCCGCCCGACAAAACTGACGAGCCGCAGACTGCTTGCAGGCGACACGCCGACGCAGGCATCCAAATGGATGGAGCAGATGTTCTTTGTCACACCCGAGCGTGCAAGCCTTTGTACGGATGGTTCGCTTGCCACGGTCGAAGCCGTTTCCAAACTGGACAAAGACGACATTTCCGTCTATATCGGTATCCCGTTCTGTCCCACCCGCTGTGCCTACTGCTCCTTTGTCAGTCAGACGGCGGGCAGTGCGGGCAAACTGCTCGTGCCTTATCTTGACTGTCTGGAACGTGAGATCGCCCATACCGGGGCACTGCTCAAAGCTTCCGGCAAGCACGTGCGTACGCTGTACATCGGCGGCGGCACGCCGACCACGTTGAATACCGAACAAATGCAGCGGCTGATGCGGGCAATAAAGACGCATTTTGACCTCAGCCGTCTGATAGAATATACCGTGGAGGGTGGCAGACCTGACACGCTGGATCCTGAAAAGCTCAAAGCCATCCGCGAGCTCGGTGCGGATCGGATGTCCATCAATCCGCAGACGATGAACGACGACGTTCTTCGTACCATCGGCCGCAGACACACGGCGGCACAGACCTTAGATGCCTACCGTCAGGCAGTCGAGGCGGGCTTTGAGAGCATCAACATGGATCTCATCGCAGGCTTGCCCGGCGAGAGCCCGGAAAGCTTTGCGGACTCTTTGTCCCGCGTGATCGACCTGCACCCGTCCAATATCACGGTACACACGCTTGCACTCAAAAAAGGTGCCGACCTGTTTGAAAGCCGTGCGGGACTCCGCACCGCACAGGAAGTCGCAGACATGGTCGACCGTGCAGGCGAGGCACTGCGTCGGGCGGGCTACCGTCCGTACTATCTCTACCGTCAGAAGTATATGTCCGGAAGTTTTGAAAACGTCGGCTGGTGCCGTGACGGCGATATCGGACTCTACAATATTTATATGATGGAAGAACTGCACAGCATCGTGTCGCTTGGCGGCGGTGCCATGAGCAAGGTCAATCTCTCCGAAAACAAACTGACACGCTTCCATAACCCCAAATTCCCGCAGGAGTACATCGAACGCATCGACGACGTACTCGCACAGAAAGACGAATTGTTCCGCACACTTGCGGATGTTTCCTCAAAAGGAGAAACGAAATGAGAATTGAACTTTCCAAAATCAACGAAGCCGTCCGCAACGATCCCAAAGCATTTATCGAAGCGTGCGACGCACAGTATGACCGCCGTGTTGGTGCGGCAGCGGATGCAATCAAGGAACGGCTGAACAAAAGCCGCGTCATTCTGCTTGCAGGCCCGTCCTCGTCCGGCAAGACCACGACTGCAGGCCGCGTCAGAAAAGCACTCGAGCAGCGTGGCATCTACTGCCACATGATCTCTCTGGATGACTACTACAAAAGCAAGCATGAACCCGGCTATCCGCTCACGCCGGAAGGCGAGCCTGATCTGGAAACGCCGATCGCTCTGCAGCTGGATCTGCTCAACGAGCACCTTTCCGCACTCGATAAGGGCGAAAAGATCCTTGTTCCCCATTTTGATTTTAAGGAACAACGCCGTGCTCCCGAGCTTGCGTGGGAACTTCAGCTCAAGGAAAACGAAGCGGTCATTTTTGAGGGCATCCACGGTCTCAACCCGATGCTGACCGATCACCATCCCGAAGCCACACGTCTGTTCGTTTCCACGGCGACCTCCGTCTATGACGGTGACATCGAAGTGTTTGACCGCGTGTGGATGCGTGTCCTGCGGCGTATGGTACGCGACTTCAACTTCCGCAGTGCGGACGCTGAAGAAACGCTGGGACTCTGGAAGAACGTCCGTCTGGGCGAAAAGAACTACATTTCTCCCTATAAGAACACGGCACATATCGCCATCGACACGACGCACGGCTATGAAGTTTCCGCCTTCCGCACCACGGCAGAGCCGATGCTGCTGAATGTAAAGGAAAATGCACAGCCGCGTCTGACAAAGAACATTCTGGAAGGCCTGGAGAGCTTTGAGCCGCTGTCGCTTGACCTGCTGCCGCCCACCTGCCTTCTCAAAGAAGAATTTTTACCGAAGGACAAATAATGTGTCATCCTGAGCATAGCGAAGGATCCACTACCGACCGAAGGAATATCTATGGATACTTTATTTTCTCACATCACGGCTGTCACGATGGACGAAGCCATGCAGGTGCTGTATGACTGCTATATCGGCGTGACGGACGGCAAAATTTCCTATATTTCCAAAAAAGCACCGGAAGAAAAGCCGCAGCAAATCATCAACGGTGAAGGCATGGTGCTGATGCCCGGCCTCATCAACTGCCACACCCACGTCGCCATGTCGATCCTGCGTGGCTATGCGGATGATATGGCACTGTCGAACTGGCTCAATGACTGCATCTTCCCGCGGGAAGACCGCATGGACGGCCGCACGGCAAAGGCAGCGGCACTGCTTTCCATCGCGGAATTTCTCCGCTTCGGCGTGACCTCGTTCTCCGATATGTACGACTACTGCGACGAGATCGCACAGGCAGCAGCGGAGGCAGGCATCAAGGCCAACGTCGGCCGCGGCACGACGCTGTGGACGGACGACTTCGACTTTGACACGCACAAGGGCTGCACGGAGCTGCGTGAACTGAAAGAAAAGTGGGACGGCTACGACAACGGAAGAATTAAAGTCGATGCCGGCATCCACGGCGAGTACACCTCCCGCTATCCGCTTTGGGATGCGGTCAGTGAGTACGCGATCAACGAAAAACTCGGCATGCACGTGCATCTGTCCGAAACAAAGGCCGAACACGAGTCCTGCAAGGAAAAGTACGGTCTGACGCCCGCACAGCTGCTTGACTGCCACCACGTGTTCGACGCACCTGCGATCGCTGCACACTGCGTGTGGCTGGAAGAAGACGATATGAAACTTCTTGCCAAACGCAAGGTCACGGCGGTACACTGTCCCGTTTCCAACCTCAAGCTTGCCTCCGGCTGTGCAGACGTCACCGCCATGGTCAAAGCGGGCATGAACGTTGCCCTCGGCACGGACGGCGTTGCATCCAACAATAACGGCGACCTGTTTGAGGAGATCAAGGCGGCGGCACTCATGGCAAAGGGCAAGTCGGGCGACCCGACGGCACTGCCCGCACAGGCACCTTTAATGATGGCGACCGTCTGCGGTGCAAGGGCACAGCGGCGTGAAAAGGAATGCGGCATGATCAAACTCGGCATGGATGCCGACCTCATCATGCTGGACTTCACGCAGCCGCACCTGATGCCCTGCCACAACGTCATCTCTCAGCTTGTCTACGCTGCCTCCGGCCACGACGTCATTATGACCATGGTACGCGGCAAGATCCTGTATGCTGCCGGCAAGTACATGACGATCGACCTCGATGCCGTTGTGAAGGAACTTGCCGAGCACGCAATGCCGACGGTCTTCCTTGACAAAAAGGAGCCGGAAGCGTAATATCGTCCCGAATCCCTGCAAATTCCGAAAGGACTGATCTTTTGAAGCAAACAACCAAGAAACAAAGCTTTTTAGGCGGTGCGTTCGTCCTTGCCATCGGCACGGCGATCGTCAAGGTGATCGGCCTGCTGTTCAAGGTTCCGCTCAACCGTGTCATCGGGGAAGGCGGCTTCGGCTATTTCACCACCGCATACGATATTTATTCTCTTCTGCTCATCATCTCAACGGCGGGACTTCCCGTTGCCATGTCGCGGATGATCTCCGAGGCACGAGCCCTGGGCAGAACGAAGCAGATCCAGCAGATCTACCGCACTGCACTGATCGTGTTCCTGATTTTGGGCATCATCGGCAGCGGCGGCATGCTGATTCTGTGCAAACAGCTGGCCGCATGGATGGAACAGCCGAACGCGTGGTTTGCCATCCTGTGTCTGGCTCCGGCACTGTTCTTTATCGGCATCATCTCTGCACAGCGAGGCTACTTCCAGGGACAGGGCAACATGACGCCGACCTCCGTGTCGCAGGTTTTTGAAGCTCTCTGCAAACTTTTCATCGGTCTGGGTGCTGCATTTTTGGTCATGAAGCTGACGGGCAGCGTCATCTACGCTGCAGGCTCCGCCATCATCGGCATCACACTCGGCACGGTTGTGTCTGCACTCTACCTGACAGTCAAGCACCGCAAAGGACAAAAGCAGATCGACGAGCTGTGCACGGATGACACCGTTCTTTCTTTCGGCAGCACGGCAAAATCGCTGCTTGCCATCGCGATCCCCATCACCCTCGGTGCTGCCTGCCTGCAGCTGATCGCACTCATCGATGCAAAGATCGTCATGCACCAGCTCAATGCCACGGGCTTCAATATTGATGCTTTGGATCCGAGCATCAAGGAAGCCACGCAGGCAGACGTCCTCAAGGGCATCTACAATTTCACGCAGACCATCTTCAATCTGCCCTGTGCCTTCATCACACCGCTCACCATCAGTGCCATTCCCGCCATCACGGAATGCCTGACAAAGAACGATGAGAGCGGTGCAAAAAAGACGACCGAATCCGCCATCCGCGTCATGGGGCTCATTGCAATTCCGTGCTCCGTGGGACTTGCAGTTCTGGCAGAGCCGATCGTAGCCACGCTCGGCGGCTACAACAACGACTACGGCAACCTTACGACTGCCACGTGGCTCATGGCGATTTTGGGCATCGTTGTCATCTTCAATTCCTTTGTCCTTGTCAGCAACTCCATCCTGCAGGCAAACAAACACGTTGTCTGGCCGGTTATCAACATGGTCGCGGGCGGCGTGGTCAAAATCGCAGTAAACTACTTCCTGGTCGGCATGCGTGATATCAACATCATCGGTGCCCCGATCGGCACGCTCGCGTGCTATGTCACCATCGCGGTGCTCAATATCATCACCATGCGTCACGTGATGCCGCAGCCGCCCAAGCTGGTCAGAAACCTCTACAAGACGCTGCTTGCGGCCATTCCGATGGGTGCAGCGGCATACGGCGTGAATTTCCTGCTGACCAAACTGGACTGCGGAGCACTCATCCGCTGCGGCGGTGCCATCGCGATTGCGGCTGTAGTTTACATAATTATGGTTCTTCTTCTGCGAATTATCACAAAAGATGACTGCGAACTGTTGCCGAAGGGTGATAAAATCGCCAAATTATTGAAAATTCACTGATTTTCTCCGATTTTTTGGCAAAAAACCCTTGCGAAAGAGAAAAATATATGGTAGATTTTATAGGCAAAGAGCGTTATAATTTTCAAGATGTTGTGTCTTTGGTCAAATTCCTCCGCAGCGAGAACGGTTGCGAATGGGACAAAGCCCAGACGCACGCATCCATCCGCCGCAACTTTATCGAAGAAACCTACGAAGCCTGCGAAGCCATGGACGATCCGGTTCATCTGAAAGAGGAACTCGGTGACGTCTTACTGCAGGTGGTGTTCCATGCAGGGATCGAGCAGGACGCCGGACAGTTCTCCATTGAGGATGTCTGTGACGGTATCTGCCGCAAACTCATTGCACGCCATCCGCATCTGTTTTCCGGCGGCGAACGTCAGGATTGGGAAACCATGAAACGTTTGCAGCGGGGCAATCAGACCGTCGGCGAGGCCATGCAGGGTGTTTCCAAAGCATTGCCCTCCACGTGGCGTGCTGACAAACTCCAAAGCAAAGCCGAAAAAACAGGATTTCGTTGGAATGATATCGATCAATCTGTGGCAAAATTAGAAGAGGAACTGCAGGAACTCAAACAGGCCCTGCAATCTCACGGTGATCCGAAGGAAGAACTCGGCGACCTGCTGTTTGCGGCAGTCAATGTCGCACGGTGGCTCGGTGCAGATCCTGAAGATCTACTCAACGCTTCGTGCAGAAAATTTACAGGCAGATTTTCCGATATGGAACAGCAGATCGCCCGTGAGGGCAGAACGCTGGAGTCCATGTCGCAGGAAGAAATGCTTGTTTACTGGGAAAAAGCGAAAGCCGTCCCAGAAAAGGAATAAAAAGAAAGAGGTATTCATCATGAAAAAGACTGAACTCATCGCTGAAATCGCTGCCAAGGCAGAACTGTCCAAGAAGGACGCAGAAAAGGCTCTCAACGCAGCTATTTGCTCCATCTCCTGTGCTCTGGCAAAGGGCGACAAGGTCCAGCTCGTTGGCTTCGGCACTTTCGAAACCAGAGAACGTGCTGCCCGCGACGGCAAGAACCCCCGCACCGGCGAGATCGTCAAGATCGCAGCTACCCGCATCCCCGCTTTCAAGGCTGGCAAGGCTCTGAAGGACAAGGTTGCAAAGTAATTAACCTTTTACGAGAAAAAGCGTGTCGACAAGACACGCTTTTTTTCTGCTCATTTTTCGAATTGCAGTTGCATCCGCGAGAAAAATGTAATATTATGACAAAAGAAAACGAATGGGAGGGGATCGCATGGCGGAACAGAAGAATATCCACGCCGGACATCGGCAGCGGCTGTTTGACCGCTATGCACAAAGCGGGATCGACAGCTTTTCCGATGTGGAATTGCTGGAGCTTCTTCTGACCTATGCCATTCCCCGCAAGGATACCAACCCCATTGCCCACAGATTGCTCGATACCTTCGGCGGCCTCAGTGCCGTGTTAGAGGCACCGCAGCTTTCCCTGCAAAAGGTGGAGGGCATGACACAGCGTGCCGCAACGATGTTGCGTCTTCTGCCGCAATCGTGGAAACGGTATGACCTCAGCCGGCAGAGTGAAACAAAGATTTTTCGGACGACCGAAGAATGCGGCGATTATCTCGTGCCGTTTTTCCGCGGCCTGCGGGAAGAGCACGTACGCATTCTGTGTCTGGATGCAAAATGTAAGCTGCTCGACTGCCGCGAGATCTCACAAGGCTCTGTCAACTTTGCTGCCATGCCGATCCGTCGCATCGTGGAAACGGCACTTGCAGTCAATGCCACCTCCGTCATGGTCGCCCACAATCATCCATCCGGCATCGCACTGCCGTCTACGGATGACATCGACGCGACAATGAGACTGAAAGAGGCACTGGCAAACGTCGACATCATTCTCATCGATCACATCGTCGTTTCGGACAATGACTACGTTTCCATGCTGGACAGCCGATATATCTGATCAAATGATCCGCACTGATCAAGTGATAAGCAACACCCCGGTTTCATAGGCTGAAACCGGGGTGATTTTTTGCAGAAGCGTTCGCTGTTTTACGATGCACTGCTCCTGACGGGGACGAACCTCCTGCTCCGTGCGGTGGGACTGGCATTTCAGGCCTATACTGCATCGCTGATGGGTGCGGCAGGCGTGGGACTGCTGCAGCTCATCGCCACAGTAGGCCTGCTCTTCGGCACCGTCGGTTCATCGGGCGTACGTGTTGCCGCCATGGTGTTGTCGGCACAGGAATTCGGCCGCCGCAGCTTGCCGGGTGTCCGCAGAGCCATGCAATGCTGCCTTTGCTACGGCCTTATTGTCAGCACGGTGTCCGGTGGGCTTCTGTATGTGCTTTCCGATACTGTCGCCCGTTTTTGGGTGCAGGATCTGCGTGCGGTGCCGAGTCTGCAGGCGACTGCCGTGTTTCTGCCTGTGTCCGTGCTTTCCTCGGTGATGAGCGGCTATTTCACCGCCTGCGGCAAGGTACGTACGCTGGTCTTTACACAGATATTCGAGCGGCTTTGTGCCGTTGGTGTGACGCTGCTGCTTCTGCTTCGCCGGCATGATGCCGCGTGGGTGTGTGCCGCCATCGTGGGTGGCTCCGGCATCGCATCTGTATTCGGCTTTGCGGCACTTTTTGTGCTGTTCTGCAAAGATTGCAAAACAGCAGGGAAAGGCGGAGCCCCGATGACAAAACGCCTGCTCGGGCTTTGCGTGCCGCTGGCACTGGGCGACTATATGCGGCAGGGCTTGTCCGCAGTGGAGCAATTCCTGATCCCGTACGGCCTTGCAAAATGTGCAGACCGCGAAGCCGCGATGGCGTCCTATGGCACCATCACCGGGATGGCGTTTCCCGTCGTGATGTTTCCGGCGGCACTCATCTGGTCGGTCGCAGATCTTTTAGTGCCTGCTCTTTCACGCTGCATGGCAACGGGAAACCGCCAACGGATCCTGTCTTTGACAGACCGCTGCTTCCGCCTCGGCGGCATCTTTGCCGCTGCCATCGCGGGCACCCTCTGGCTCTCTGCGGGCATGCTCGGCAGGCTGCTCTATCACAGCGAAACAGCAGGGGAGATGATCCGTCTGCTTGCACCGATGGTGCTGTTTCTGTATCTCGACAACGTGGTCGACGGGATGCACAAGGGGCTTTCGCAGCAGGTCGCCTGCGTGCGATACAACACCTTCACCAATGTACTGGATGTCGTGGGGCTCTATACACTTCTGCCGCACTTCGGCGTGGCGGGGTATCTGTTTACCTATGCGGTGTCGCACCTTGTCAATTTCTTTTTAAGTATCCGCAGACTTCTGCAGGTCACGGACTATTGCCCGTCCGTAAGGCGGCTGATCGCCTTGTTTGCCTTGCTGATTGCCTGCGGCGGCGTCAGTATGCTGCTGCCGGAAATGCTGCGTGCGATCGTATTTCTGCCGCTCTTCCTGTTTCTTTGCGGTAAAATCGGCCTCATCGGCAAAAAAGACCGCCTCTGGCTGCGAGCCGCTGTCCGACCGCAAAAACCGTTGACAAAACCGATGCGGCATCCTATAATATAACAAGCGTTATATAACAATAACTTTTTAAGGAGACGCTGTATGCCGCCGAAGGTCAGAATTACGAAAGAGAAAATCATCCGTACCGCAGTCGAAATCGTCAGACGCGATGGGCCGGATGCCGTCAATGCAAGAGCCGTCGCAAATGAACTGAACTGCTCCACGCAGCCTGTGTTCTCCAACTTTGCCACGATGGAGAAGCTGCGTCACGCGGTCGTTGTTGCCGCGGATGCCTTGTATCAGGACTATACGAACCGGGAGATCGCGGCGGAAAAATACCCTGCCTATAAAGCTGCCGGCATGGCATACATCCGCTTTGCCAAAGAGGAAAAAGAACTGTTCAAACTCCTGTTCATGCGGGATCGCTCGAAAGAGCCGGTGCAGCAGGAAACGGAAGAACTGAACAAAATCTACAGCATCGTGCAGACAGCCACCGGCCTCGACAGAGAGAAAGGCAAACTGTTCCACCTTGAAATGTGGGTGTATGTCCACGGCATTGCTGCCATGATAGCGACGGGCTATCTGGAGCTGGATGAAGCACTTGTGAGCCAAATGATGACCGATGTCTACCAAGGCCTGATGCATCGCTACGAAGCAAAGGAGGAATGACAGTGGACGCGATCAAAACCGTATCATTGACGAAAAAATATAAAGACGTGACCGCGGTCGACGACCTGAACCTGACTGTCGGACAAGGGGAGCTGTTTTCGCTTCTCGGCGTCAACGGTGCAGGCAAAACAACAACGATCAAAATGCTCTCCTGCCTGACGAAACCGACGGCCGGAGATGCATTCCTGAACGGCAAAAGCATCCTCGATGATCCTGTCGCCGTCAAATCCGTGATCGCGGTCTCCCCGCAGGAAACCGCAGTCGCACCCGGCCTCTCCGTGCGTGAGAATCTGGAACTGATGTGCGGCGTCCACGGCATCGGGAAAGACCGCCGCGAAGAAAAAATCG
The DNA here is from genome assembly GCA_045639485.1 of Faecousia sp. Taxonomy (GTDB): domain Bacteria; phylum Bacillota; class Clostridia; order Oscillospirales; family Oscillospiraceae; genus JAFRPC01. The sequence continues at coordinate 16,020 of JAZUDF010000036.1, forward strand.
CAGAGCTGACGGAATTGCTCGGCCTGGATACCGTGCTGAAAAAGAAGGCGGGCAAGCTGTCAGGCGGCTGGCAGCGTCGGCTGAGCATTGCCATGGCACTGATCAGTGAGCCGCAGATCTTATTCCTTGACGAGCCGACGTTGGGACTTGACGTCCTTGCCCGCAGTGATCTGTGGGATCTGATCCGTTCGCTCAAGGGCAGGATCACAATCATCCTGACCACGCATTATATGGAAGAGGCAGAGCAGCTTTCCGACCGCATCGCGATCATGAAGGACGGACGGCTCCTTGTCTGTGCCACCGCAGACGAGATCAGGAAAAAGGCAAACACCGACAATTTTGAAGAAGCCTTCGTGCGGATCGTAAAGGGGGCGGCAAAATGAAACTGTTGAGCTTTGCCCGCAGAAACGCCAAAGAGATCCTGCGTGATCCGCTGAATTTAGCGTTCGGCCTGGGATTTCCCATCGTCTTGCTGTTACTTTTGTCTGCAATACAGGCAAACATTCCGGTATCTCTTTTTGAGATCGGACACCTCACGCCCGGCGTCACGGTGTTCGGGCTGTCGTTTCTCACGCTGTTTTCTGCCTTGATCATCGCAAAGGACAGAAGCAGTGCACTTCTGCAGCGGCTTTATACCACTCCGCTCACGGCAAAGGATTTCATCCTCGGCTACACGTTGCCGATGCTGCCCATCGCCGTGGCACAGAGCATCATCTGCTATGCGTTTGCAATGATTCTCGGACTTGAGTTTACCGTGAATATTCTGTATGCAGTGCTGTTCGTTATTCCCGTTGCACTTCTCTATGTTGCCATCGGTCTTCTCTGCGGCAGTGTGCTGAACGACAAGCAGGTGGGCGGCATCTGCGGTGCACTGCTTACCAATCTGTCTGCTTGGCTGTCGGGCACCTGGTTTGACCTTGACCTGGTGGGCGGAGCCTTCCGTAAGATCGCAGATGCACTGCCGTTCGTGCACGCCGTCGAAATGGAGCGGGCAGTCCTTGCGGGAAATTTTGCCGGGATCTTCCCGCATCTTTGGTGGGTGCTCGGTTATGCAGCCGTCACGATGATCGCCGCAGTCCTGCTGTTTTTGCGGCAGATGAAGAAGCAGTAAGCGGCAAAAACGCCTATTGAAGTTGTGAAACAAATAGATTATATTGAAATCAGGAGTGACGAACGTCACGTATGGAAGCTGCTGTTATAGGGCTTCCGATAATCAATGTAAAAACACTAACGATGCCACCCACGGCGACGTTTGCTGAATCTAAGCCCTGAATGGAACGAACTCGGCGGAGAAGCAAAACTGCTTCTCCGCCGAGTTTATTATTTGCTATTCGCCCAAATGGCTCTTGATAAACGATTTTACCTCATCCAGATGACTGTTTGAAAGGATCGGTATCAGCTCGTTGATTTCTTCGATATCCTTATCCCACCATCTGAATGCTTCCAGAAGCTCGATCATTTCATCGTCAAACCGTTTCTTTACCACTCTGGCAGAGTTTCCGACTGCGACCGAATACGCCGGGATGTTGCTCGCGACCACTGCATTTGCACCGATGATCGCACCGTCTCCGATATGCACACCGGGCATGATCGTCACGTTCTGACCGATCCATACGTCGTTTCCGATGACGGTATCGCCTTTGTCGGGAAGCTCGCTTTCATGCGGTGCGATCGCACTGCCCCAGCCGCTTCCCATGATGTAGAACGGATACGTCGTCACGCAATTCATCCTGTGGTTTGCCGCACCCATCACAAATTCGATGCCGGTGGCGATGTCACAGAACTTGCCGATGATCAGTTTATCCTTGCTGAAGGGATAAAAGTTGGTGACATGGTCTTCAAAATTGTCAGTTCCGGTCGTGTCAAAATAGTAAGAATAGTCTCCGACAATGATATTCGGATTTTTGACCGTGTTTTTAATATATACCAATCCCGGAATATCGGGATTCGGCCTTGCCTTGTTAGGATCAGGTCCCATGGTATCTTTCCTTTCACTTAACTATCTGCTTAAAATGAGTATAGCCTACTGAATGAAAAAAAGCAAATCATGAAAACACCTGAACAGGAAATAAAAAAACAGGCAGTAACGGCTTGACCGTTACTGCCTGTTTTTGTTTTGTCGGGTGCGATTTTCAGGTGATCGGTTTGGGAGTGGGGAGTTCGTTGTTTTCACTGCAGTTGATCACGCCACCTACAGCGAACGGACCGATCGCTTCCAGACCGGGAATGTCTTCGGGATAACCGCCGGTGACGGCTTCAAGTTCTTCGTCATTGATTTTGCACCAAGGCCACATTTTGATTTCCTCCTATGCTGAAGTGTGTGTGTTTTTCTCTTGGCACCTGTATATACGAGCCAAAGGAAAAAGATGGCTATTGATTTACGCAAAAAATCGCCGGAAACATTGCGTAATCGAAAGTGCGGGATTTTTCCACGGCGGCGAAACAGCCCACCGGACTGTTTCGTTTTCCCGCCTTTCGAATCCCACCCGCACAAATACCTATGCCAGTGATTTGTCAAACTAAGTGCAACACTTTTGAAGTTCAAGTTCCCACAGATGCTGGGGAGAACAAAAGTTAAGAACCTTACGAGGCCTGGCGTTCATCAACGCCAGGTTTCGTTTTAGTGTAGCCGGACTGACGCGGGAC
>JAZUDF010000037.1:0-2115 GCA_045639485.1 Faecousia sp.
AAGGAAAAGGTCGTTCTCGTTCGTCTCGAGACCAGCCCCGAAGACATTGAAGGCATGAAGGCAGCACAGGGTATCCTGACTGTCCGCGGCGGTATGACCTCTCATGCAGCGGTTGTTGCCCGCGGTATGGGCAGCTGCTGTGTCTCCGGCTGCGGTGAGATCAAAATGGATGAAGAGAATAAGAAGTTTGAACTCGGCGGAAAGGTATTCCACGAGGGCGACTATATCTCTATCGACGGTTCTACCGGCAAGATTTATGACGGGATCATTCCTACGGTCGATGCAACAATCGCCGGCGAGTTTGGCCGCATTATGGCCTGGGCCGACAAGTATCGTCGCCTGGAAGTCCGTACCAATGCCGATACGCCGAAAGATGCGGCAAAAGCAATCGAACTGGGTGCACACGGTATCGGCCTGACCAGAACCGAGCATATGTTCTTCAACAGCGACCGTATCGCCGCTTTCCGCGAGATGATCTGCTCCGACACCGTTGAAGAGCGTGTCACGGCTCTTGCAAAGCTCGAGCCGATGCAGCAGGCAGACTTTGAAGGCATCTATGAAGCCATGCAGGGCTATCCTGTAACCATCCGCTTCCTGGATCCTCCTCTCCACGAGTTCGTTCCCAATACGGAAGAAGAGATCGCAGAGCTTGCTAAGACGCAGGGCAAGACAGTTCAGGATATCAAGAACATTATTGCTTCTCTGCATGTGTTCAACCCGATGATGGGTCATCGCGGATGCCGTCTCGCCGTCACATATCCGGAAATTGCCGAAATGCAGACACGTGCTGTCATTAAGGCGGCTCTCGCTGTTCAGGCCCGTCATCCGGAGTGGACGATGGTTCCCGAAATCATGATTCCGCTGACCGGCGAAGTCAAAGAACTCAAGTATGTTAAGGACGTTGTTGTTAAAGTTGCCGACGAACTGATTGCTGCATCCGGTACGGATATGAAGTACCTTGTCGGTACCATGATCGAAATCCCGCGTGCCGCTCTCACGGCCGACGAAATGGCAACGGAGGCAGAGTTCTTCTCCTTCGGTACCAACGACCTTACCCAGATGACGTTCGGCTTCAGCCGTGACGATGCCGGCAAGTTCCTTGGTTCCTACTATGATACGAAGATTTATGAGAACGATCCGTTTGCCCGCGTAGACCAGAAGGGTGTTGGCAAGCTCGTTGACATGGCCTGCAAGCTCGGTCGTTCCACCAGACCGGAGATCCATCTTGGCGTTTGCGGCGAACATGGCGGAGATCCTTCCTCTGTCGAGTTCTTCCACAAAGTCGGTCTGGACTATGTGTCCTGCAGCCCGTTCCGCGTTCCCATCGCACGCCTTGCAGCCGCTCAGGCAGCTATTCGCGAAGAACAGTAATCAGATATTCTGCTTAGCGTAAAGCGAGAATAAACCAATAAAAGATTCGGTCACATCACCTTAAAAGTGGTGTGCCCGTTTTTTTTATGCTCAAACGAGAGCAGAAGCACGGCCGGTTGTCCTATTCGGATGACCGGTTTTTTATTTATTTAGAATTTTTTTTTGAAAAGGGGGGTGAAAAATCGTAGTTCTCGCTGGCTACCCTTTGAGGAACAAAAATGTTCCGACAAGAACCTTGACAACCGAATACACATTCATTAGATACGTTATCTGAGCTTCGAGCCTCAAGAAGGAACGCCAGGATCCACCTGCCGCTAAAGGTATCAGCGGGACGCAAGGTGGGGAGCGACCCCGAAACCATTCCGAAATATCCGGCAGCTACGGACAAGGCGATGACAGGCCCAGGCGATAATGATACTTCTCTACGGAGCTGGCGGAGGACCCGGCAGGGGTGAGATTCCCATGGACCCGATTCGCTATCGGGCATCTGATGTATTCCCTTGTGCATATGGGGTGTCGAGGACAAATAACATGCACCGATCAAAGCCCAAAACTGGGAAATCATTTTTGGGCTTTGATGGATCGTAATGATTCAAATATTCAAAGAAAGAAGGAGGTGAGGCCTATGAAAAAACAACGGATTCAGAGGAAGGAGATGATGCAGTATGGGAAAGATCCAATTGGTCGATGCAGAGACCCTGTATTATAAGCCACTCATTCGCCCGCAGATGATTATCGAAGTCG
>JAZUDF010000038.1:0-7209 GCA_045639485.1 Faecousia sp.
ATACCAAAAGGAAAGAAGGATCCTCATGCTGTCCTTTGAAAGTGATTATACCACCGGTGCTCATCCGAAGCTGCTGCAGCGTCTGATCGAGACCAATTTTGAGCAGGTGTCCGGCTACGGTGCCGATCCGTTCTGCGATCAGGCAAAAGAAAAGATTCGCCGTGCGTGCGGCTGTCCCGATGCCGACGTGGAACTGCTCGTCGGCGGCACGCAGACCAATGCCGTCGTCATCTCCACCATGCTGCAGGACTATGAAGGCGTCCTCGCGGCACAAAGCGGCCATGTCAACTGCCACGAAGCGGGTGCAATCGAATACAGCGGCCATAAAGTCCTCGCCCTGCCGCAGGAGAATGGCAAAATGAACGCCGGAGACCTCAAAGACTGGCTCGTGAATTTCTACGGCGACGAAGCACACGAGCACATGGTCTATCCCGGCATGGTCTATCTGTCCTACCCGACCGAGTACGGCACGCTCTACACAAAGCAGGAACTGATTGACATCAAAGCGGTCTGCACGGAATACCGCATGCCGCTGTTCGTTGACGGTGCAAGGCTCGGTTACGGTCTGATGAGCCGCAGCTGCGACCTCACGCTGCCGGAGCTTGCACAGCTTGCCGACGTGTTCTACATCGGCGGCACCAAGGTCGGTGCACTGTGCGGTGAGGCGGTCGTATTTACCGGGCACAACAAACCCGCCCATTTTGAAAACCGCATCAAAAAACGCGGTGCTCTGCTTGCCAAGGGCAGACTCCTCGGCGTCCAGTTCGACACGCTGTTCACGGACGGTCTGTATTTTGAGATCAGCCGACACGCCATCGAGATGACGGAGCGTATGAAAGAACTGCTGATCGCCAAGGGCTACCGCTTCTTCATCGACTCACCGACCAACCAACAGTTCGTCATTCTGCGGAACAAAGACATGGAACGTCTGGAACCGCACGTGAAGTTCTGCTTCTGGGAGCCTTACGACGAAAACCACACGGTCGTACGGTTTGCCTGCAGCTGGTCCACCACGCAGGAAGACCTGAACGCTCTTGCAGCGATCCTATCCTGAAAACTCAAAAAAATAAAAAAAAGAGGAGTGTTTATCTATGTACAACGATTCCAGCACGTATTCCATGGCATCCGGGGCAGAGGGCCTGCGTTATGTGGTCATGCAGGTGACGCTGAAGGAAAAATTCATCGGCACCGGCTCCAAAAACCTGACGGCTCTGGAAGAGGTCATCAACACACAGGCAGCCAAGGGCTACCGCCTGCACACGATCACGACCGCATCTGCAACGAGCGGCGGTCTGATGGGCGGCGACCGCATCCAGGCCACGATGGTGTTTGAACGCATTTATTGATCCGCAAAAAAACCGCATCCTCAAACGGGGATGCGGTTTTTGCTGTCTGTTACAAGCCCATGGATTTTTCGCAGGCAGTCATCGATTGCAGTTCACGCTCTGAAATACAGCGGGCACCGCAGATTTCTGCGGCATTTGCAGTTTGCCGTTCAAAAGATTTCGGAGAAAATCGATCAAAGGGGCGAAAAAGAATGCTTTTCGGAGATAACTGTGGTAAAATAGCGGCAGAGCGAAAAAAACGGGAAGGAGCTCCGCCATGAAAAAGATCGCATTGGACGAATTTTGCAACCTGAACTATCTGTCAAACCTTGAGTTTTCACCCGACGGCACGCACCTGTGCTTCGTCGTGACCGAGGTCGACAAAGAAAACAACAAATATATCTCCAACCTTTATGAACTCAAAGGGAAAAAGCCCGTGCAGCTCACGGCAGGAGGCAAGGAACGCAGCTACCAGTTCCTTGACGATGACACCGTTCTGTTTGCCGCAGACCGCGACGAGGGCGAAAAGAAGCCGTCTTTGGAAACAAAATATTACGCACTTTCGCTTTCCGGCGGCGAGGCACGCAAGGCGTTTACCTTCCCGCTGCCCGCAGAAAAACTCCTGCCGCTCGAAGGCGGCGACTACCTCGTGCTTGCCACGGTGTATCCCGGCTATGAGGATCTTGCGTATGACAAAAAGCGTACTGCCGAACTGCTGAAAAAGCAGAAGGAGGATGAGGACTACGAAACCGTCGATCAGGTGCCGTGGTGGTGGAACGGCGGCTCCTTCACAAAGAGCGGCTATTCCGCACTCTTTTACTTTTCCCCGAAACGCAAAAAGGTCGAACGTCTCACGGCAAAAAACGTCTCTGTCGGCGACGTGAAACTCAAAAAGGATAAAACCGAGGTCTGGTATACTGCCGCTGACGTCAAGCCGCTTCTGCCGGTGGACGAGGGCATCCGTCTTTGCCGGATGACGCTCTGTGACCGCAAAGAACAGACGCTTCTGACCAATACAAAAACATTTTCCGTCCAGAACTATGACTTCGGCGACAGCTTTGCAATCGTCCGTGCTTCTGACGGACATAACGGCCTCAACACGGACAGCGATTTTTACAAGCTGTCCTATGACACCTTTGAGCTGACGCTCTATAAAAAGTACAACGAGTCCATCGGTTCGTCCGTCGGCAGCGACGTACGCTTCGGCGGCGGCAGAACGCTGCGGATGGTGGGCGATGTGTGTTATTTCATCTCCACCCGCTTTGACGGTGCCTACCTCTACAAATTAGAGGACGGCGAGATCACCCGCCTGACACAGCTTGAGGGCTCAGTGGACTGCTTTGCCATCAGCGGCAAAAAGATCCGCACCGTTGCACTGCACAACATGAAGCCGCAGGAGATCTACGACGAGAGCGGAAAGCAGCTCACAAAATTCAACGAAAAAGCACTTGCGGGCAAGTACGTCGCACAGCCGGAGCCGCTCAATTTCAAAACGAAAGGCCATGAGATCCACGGCTTTGTCTTAAAGCCCATCGACTATGAGCCGGGCAGAAGCTATCCAGTCATCTTTGACATCCACGGCGGCCCCAAGACGGTCTACGGTGCGGTGTTCTATCACGAAATGCAGTACTGGGCGAGCCTCGGCTACTTTGTCATCTACTGCAATCCCACCGGCTCGGACGGACGCGGCGACTTCTCAAATATCCGCGGCAAATACGGCACGGTGGACTACGACGATCTGATGGCATTCTGCGACAAGGCACTCAAGACCTACCCCGACATGGACAAAAACAACCTGTTTGAAACGGGCGGCTCTTACGGCGGCTTTATGACCAACTGGATCATCGGGCACACGAACCGTTTCAACGCCTGCGTCAGCCAGCGATCCATCTCCAACTGGGTGTCGTTCTATGGCGTGTCGGATATCGGCGTGTGCTTTGCCACCGATCAGAACGATGCAGATCCCTGGGGCAGCGTGGACAAGCTCTGGGAGCACAGTCCGCTCAAATACGCCGACAAATGCAAAACACCGACGCTGTTTATCCATTCGTTTGAGGACTACCGCTGCCCGATCGATCAGGGATATCAGATGTTCTCGGCACTGATCGCACACGGCGTTGAGGCAAAGATGGTGCTGTTCCGCGGCGAAAATCACGAGCTTTCCCGCAGCGGCAAACCGAAGCACCGCATCCGCCGCCTCGATGAGATCACAAAGTGGTTTGAAGCACACAAAAAATAACAAAACAGAGCAAAAACTGTCAGGATTTTTCCCCGATCTGACGCTACAATGAAAGCACAGGGAAAACGGAGGTGACGCAATGGAATGGCTGAGCTGTCTGAAAACCGTTCTGCAGACGGTCGAAGATGATCTGCAGAAGGATCTTGATCTGAACACGCTTGCGAAAAAAGTATACCTTTCTCCGTACTATCTGCAAAAGGGCTTTCAGATCATGACGGGCTATTCGATCGGCGAATACGTCCGCGGACGCAGACTTTTTGAGGCGGCACAGCGGCTTCTGCAAACGGATGATAAGATCATCGATATCGCACGGGACTTCGGCTATGAAACACCCGAAAGCTTCACCCGTGCCTTCGTCCGCTTTCACGGTGCAAGTCCGAATGCGGTACGGAAAGACCGCCGCCATGTCCGCACCTTCCTGCCTGTGAACCTGCATATTGAAGTGTCTGGAGGAGACAAAATGAACTATACCGTCAGCCCCATGTGGGGCTTCAAGGTCATCGGCTTTGAGCGGGAGTTTTCCTACGAAACCGCCTACAGGGAGATCCCGAAATTCTGGGACGAGATCTGCGAAAAATACTGCAATCACACCATCTACGCGGGCAAAGCACCGTCCTGCCCGGAAGAGCAGGCCATCGTCGACAACTGCATCGGCGAATACGGCGTGTGCATCGACGATCTGGGCAACGGGAAATTCCGCTACCTGATCGCGGGCAAATATACCGGCGGAGAAGTGCCTGCCGGCATGACGCTCTTTGAGTTTCCGCAGGGCGAGTGGGCAAAGTTTTCCTGCACCGGCCCCGTTCCGCATACCCTGCAAATGCTCAACACGCAGATCTTCCGCGACTGGCTGCCCGGCAATCCCGAGTTTGAAATGGCGGGCTGCTACAACGTTGAATGGTACTCCTGCGACGGTGAAATGACCGATGCAGACTACCGCAGCGGCATCTGGATTCCGATACGCAGACTCTCTGCCGAGGCCGAAGAACGCTGGGGTGATACGGAGGCGTGGAAGGAAAGCACCGAAAAACAGAAAGCACGCGGTAAGGAAGAAAATGACCTCGTGAATGAAGGCCTGATGGAGATCTTCGCCCGCTTCGGTGAAATCAAAGCCGAAGATCCGAAAGGGGAGCGGGCACAGACGCTTGTGAAAGAACTGCAGGACTACATCACGAAAAACTACTACGCCTGCAATGACGTGATTTTGCGGTCGCTCGGGCAGATGTACGTCGCAGATCCCCGCATGAAAGAGAACATCGACCGCATGGGCGGTGAGGGCACGGCAGAATTTGCCGCCGCCGCCATCGCAGCAAAAAAATAGCACCAGGATCAAAAATGCCGCATTCTTCGGAATGCGGCTTTTTGCATAAAAGTTTCCTCCGCTTGTTTTGTTGCTTTTTTGTCCTCTTTATTGTAAAATGAAAAAAACATTTGAAAGAGGTAACACCATGCAAACAGGAGAGAAACTTTACGGCTTTTCTGTCAACTGCGTGCGGCAGTTAGAAGAACTGAAAGCGACACTGTACGACCTGACTTATGACAAAAACGGAGCAAGACTGCTGTGGCTGGACCGCGACGACGAGAACATGACCTTCGCCATCGGCTTCAAAACACCGCCGCGTGATGACACGGGCGTGTTCCACATCATCGAGCACTCCGTGCTCTGCGGCTCCGAGAAATACCCGGTCAAGGATCCGTTTGTCGTGCTGCTCAAAAGCAGCCTGCAGACCTTCCTCAATGCCATCACCTTTTCCGACAAGACGGTCTACCCCGTCAGCTCCCGCAACAAGCAGGACTTTCTGAACCTGATGGACGTCTATCTTGATGCTGTGCTGCATCCGCTTTCGGCAAAGGATCCCCACGCATTTTTGCAGGAAGGCTGGCACTATGAGCTGTCCGAAGACGGCGAGCTTACCCGCAACGGCGTGGTCTACAACGAGATGAAGGGCTCTTTTTCCAACCCGGACATCGTGATGTTCAATGCACTGGAAAAAGCTCTTTTCCCGGACACCTGCTATGGCCATGTGTCGGGCGGTGATCCCGAAAAGATCCCGTCTTTGACCTATGAAACCTACATAGAAAACCTTCGCCGCTGCTATCATCCGTCCAATGCGTACATCTTCCTCGACGGCAAAATCGACACCGACGCGGTGCTTGCCAAGCTTGACACCTGCCTCGGCACGTTTGATGCCGCTCTGCCCGACACGGAGATCGCACTGCAAAGACCGGTCACGCCGCCGCAGGCGGTGACGCACTACGAGATCGCACCGGAGGAGGCAGGGCAGGACAAGGTGTTGCTTTGCGGCGGCTATGTCTACGGCACGTACGATGACGTCGAGCGGCAGCTCGCCTGCGAAATTCTGACGGACGTGCTGACCGGCACCAACGACGCACCGCTTAAAAAAGCACTGCTGGACAAAGGCCTTTGCGAGGATATCGAGCTTGACAACAGCATGGATCTGCAGCAGCCGTTCATGAGCATCACCGTCCGCAACACCTCGGAAGAAAAAGCGGACGCCTGTTGGCAGACGATCCGCGAAACGCTGACAAAGATCGCGGACGAGGGCTTTGATCGCAGACAACTGCTTGCAGCGATCGACCACCAGGAATTTATCCAGCGTGAAAAGGACGCAGGCAGAACACCGCTCGGCCTCATTTTCGGCATCAATGCGATGGAAATGTGGCTCTACGGCGGCGATCCTGTGCGGAAATTAGAACTCGGCACCTATTTTGACGGCCTTCGCCGCATGGCGGAGCAGGGCGGCTTTGAAAAGCTTCTGCGGGAACTGTTTTTAGACAACCTGCACTGTGCAAAGGTGATGCTGGTGCCGGACTGCGAGCTCGGCAAAACGCGGCAGCAGAAAGATGCCGACGACCTGAAGCGTATGGTCGACAGCTGGACGCAGCAGCAGTGTGAGGAGGTCAAACAGACCTTCACGAAAATGCGTCAGAAGCAGGAAACACCGGACGAGGCCGCACAGCTTGCAAAGATCCCGCGTCTGTCCTTAAAAGACATTCCCGAGGAACTTTCCTATACAGGTGCCGAGGTGACGGACGTCGCGGGCTACCGTGTCATCCACACAGCGAAAAACACCGGCGGCATCAGTTATTTGACTTTGTATTTCTCTTTGGCGGATCTGTCTACGGAACAGATCAGTGAGGCGGAATTTTTGAGCGTTCTGCTTGGTGAGATCGGCACAAAGGCTTATACCGCAACGGAACTGTTCACCCGGATCCAGTCGACGGTCGGACATCTTTCCGTGCGGCTCAATGTGTACTCGCCCAACGGCAAGGACGACTGCGATCCCTATCTCGCGGTCAGCATCGCCGTGCTCGAGGAGAAAAAGGATGCAGCCCTTGCCCTGCTGCAGGAACTGCTGCTGCGTTCCGATTTTACGGATAAAAAGAGCATTTTCAATCTCCTGCGGCAGGAAACGCAGGACTCGGAGCAGGCAATGCTCTCCGCCGGCCATTCCATGGCAATGCAGCGTGCGATCGCTGCACTCACGGCGGGCGGTGCGGTCGGTGATGCACACGACGGCATCGGCATGCTCCGCTGGCTGCAGGAAACACGCGACAGATATGAAAGCGATGCGGATGCCATCTGCACCTCGCTTGCAGCCCTGTGCCGCCGCATTTTCATCC
>JAZUDF010000039.1:0-15175 GCA_045639485.1 Faecousia sp.
AATATCGGTCTGTTCAAGCTTTGCATCGCCGCAGACAGCAACGGAAATACTGTCATCTGTCATATACGCAACACAGTCCTCATAGCCCTTTGCGATCACAAGACTTTCGATCTGTGCTTCGGACATCGAAATACTGACGAGCGACTGCAGTTGTGCCGAGGCTGATTCAATGTCCTCGTTCTCGCCTGCATAGGAAATGGTTTCCTGCAGCAGCTCTACCGCCGCATCTCGGCTTTCCTGACGGCTCAGCCGCATGCGGGCAAAGTAATCCGCACTGTTTTGCTCTGCCCCGCTGTCTGCCGACGCTGCAGCATCAAGCGACGGCGTGGACGCCATGACGAGCATGGTATCATCCATCAGTTTTTCCTCGCTCAACGTCGACGTGAGCTCTACAGCCCCCGTATCCGTATAAAGCCAGTTGAGATAAACGCCCGTACACACGAGCATCAAAACTGCCGCGACGATCGCATTTCGTTTCCACTTTTTCATAAATAAGCCCTCCATCATTTCATTTTCACAACAGATATTTTGTCCGTCCCCAGCCCGAGCAGTGAGGAAACGGCGTTGACAAGAGCAAGCCGCACCGCATCGTTATCCGCTCCTTCACTGACGATGAGTGCACCGCGGAACGCCGGATATTCTGTTTTGGTAACTGCTGCTTTATCATATTCTCCGCTGCCGGACAAAATGACGGTTTTGTACTGTGTCGAGGAACTTGTTCCGTCGGCATTCTGAGAAGACGACGTATCCGTGTCCGTCTGGAAGTAGGTGATATCACTCCCCTGAACCGTCAGCATCACTTCTACCCTGCCCGCACCGTCAATGGCGGAGAGGATCTCACATAACCGCCGCTCTGTCTGTTCTACGTAGGACTCCTGCTGCAGGATCGCTGCTTCGGTTTCCGCTTTCGGCTGCTGCGGCTCTTCCTTTTTTCCGCCGAACGGAAACAGAACAAGGAAAAGTCCGACCGCAAGCACAAGCAGCGGAATACGCCATTGTTTCAGAAACGCTGTGCCTTTTTTCCGATAGGACTGCAGCTGCTTTTTCAGTTCAGGATCCATGTCTGCCGTTCCTCCGGTATTGCAAGATCTTCCCTCAAAAATGCTTTGAGCGTGTCGAGTGTGCCGGTGCTTTGCGAAACGTTCAGTCGCACGCTGTACGGCACGTAGCTGCCAATTTTACTGTCATACCGCAAGGTGACCAAGGCTTTGCAGACGATGCCGTTTTTCTGTGCGGTCTGTTCGATCAGGTCTTCCGTCTGCTCGCAGATCATCTGCTGCAGCAACTCATCGTTTTTGTCTGACAGTTCCGGCATCGGGATCGAAAATTCTGACGGTATCTGTGCAGTCAGACGGTCAAACTCCAGATGCAGCAGCGGCGTAACCGTCAGCAGCACCATCAGGCAGCCGCATGCCAGCGTGACGAGTTTGCGGATCGAGCCTCGAAGCGGAAAGGATTGCACGATCGCAGAGAGCACCGCACCGCAGATGATACGAAACAGATAAGTTTGCATGAGATCACCCGGATAGATTGATAAAGAGCGTCAGTGAGATCAGCATCATCACGGCAAAGGTCCCGACCGTGCCTGCGGTCAGTCCCATAGCGGAAGACAGATTATCCAGTAACGTCACGTGTTGCTTCTGACCGAGCAGACCGGAAACTGCAGTGGTTGCCTTGAGAAGCAAATACTGCAAAAGAACCTTTGTAAAAGGATAAAGACAAAGTGCCAGTACTGCAAGCAGGCCGTAGGTACCGACGGAATTACGAAGTACGGCCGCGGACGTCAGAAGCGTTTCAGATGCATCCGAAAGGATACCTCCAACCACGGGAACTGCACCGGATAGGGCAAGCTTGGCCGCTTTCAGACGAACGGAATCGCAGGTGCCGGAGATGATACCGGTCAGCGTGAGAAAGCCTGTGAACACGTACAGCACACATTTGAGCGTTCCGGTCAATAACCACTGCAGAAACTGACGGAGCTTCGTAAGTTTTTCATTGGCAAGTGCTGCTTCTGCTGCAGAGATCGCCGCAAGAAAAGCAATTCCGGGAATGATCAGAAAGCCTACCATGCTCATCAGAAATTTGAAAAACAAAGACGATACGAAAAAGACTGCCGTTCCTTTGCCGGATCCGCCGGATGCAACAGCAAGTGCAGACATTCCGGGCAGCAAAAGAAGGCCGTAATCATTGATCTGCCGAACAGTCTTCGTACCGAGATTTACCATTGAAGTCAGACTGCCCGTACAGATGGCAGTGATCGCAAGTGCACCGACGATCCTGCTCATGTCGGCAGCATGCTCCGCCGTTTCCGTGATGCCGCAAAGCAGGACGGCTGCAAGGATCGCACCGCTGCAGAGGATACCTTCTTTCAGACTGCCGCCGAGACCGGACAGCGTGTCTCCGAGCAGGCGAAACAATGCTTCGGTGAAGGAAGCAGCAGAAAAATCGTCGTAATTGCCGATGGACTCCAAAGCCTCTGTCGGCAGACCTTCTTCCGGATCGATCCCCTCTGTTACGGTCTGTTCGGTGCCTGATGCAAAGGCGGAAACCGGCAGCAAGGCGGCAATCAGCAGGCAAAGGAATAGTTTTCGCAGCATTTATCCTCCGGTGAGCGTCTGAACAAGTGAAAGAACCGCACGAAACAGCGGAAGCGAGATGCAGATGCACAGCACCGTTCCGCCTGTCTGTGCGGCTTTGGCAAGTGTGGTTTGTCCTGCGTCTGTGCAGACGTCTGCAGAAAACTGTGTCAGAAATCCGATGCCGACTGTTTTCAGAAGCGGTGAAAACATTGCGGTTTCAATGCCGGCTGCAGTCGCCGTTTCCGAAAGAAATGCAAGGATTGGTGATACAGATTCACAGATATAAAATGCACAAAGGCAACACCCTGCAACAGCAAGAACGGCAGCGATTGCCGCACTGTACTGGCGGACTGTCAGCACGAGAACGGCTGTGATCAGGGCGACTGCCGCCAGCTTCAAGTATTCCGTCATCAGAATTGAAAGAGATTTTTTACAAGATCAAACAGGGCGGAGATCTTCTGCACAACGATCATCAGAACGACCACAAGCCCTGCAAGCGTTGTCATGGTTGCCTGCTCCTCTCTGCCGGAGCGGACGAGCACCTGATTGAGGATCGTCACAATGATACCGACGGCGGCAATTTTAAAAATCAGATCAATATCCATCAGAGCACTAAAACCGCAACGGCAAGCCCCGTACAGATGCCGAGTGTCCGATAGCATTTACAACGCTGTGCACGGTCGGCATTGGCCGCCTGGATTTCAGCTTCCGTTTTTTCTGCCGTCATATCGATCAGCCGCAGCTGCTCCGGGACACCGAATCTGCCGAACGTTGATAACAGTTCCGTTACAGCATCCTGCACGTTGAGCGGTAATCTGCGAAAATATCGGCTGACTGCTTCCGATACCCACTGCTCCGGAGACGTGTTCTGATTTGCATAATTTTCACGGGCAAGGTTAAAAAACTGCTGAACATTGCCCGAGCAGGATCTTGCAATGATCTCGCAGACCGATCCGATCGGCGTGCGGGCATAGGACACCTCACACCGCATCATTTCCAGTGCGAGTTTCAGCTGCTGCAGATCTTTTACGGTTTTCCGCACCGAGCCTGCGGCGGAAAAGCCGACGTACACCGAGCCGAGACACAGGATCCCGGCACCGATCAGGCGTAGATACACGTGCGATCAATCCTTTCCGAAAAAAGAGTTCTGTCAGGACCGATCCTGACAAAGTGTGTGAATATCCCCGCGTCAATCAAGCTGCGATAGACCGGACGTGACGTGAGGTCTTCCAGTGAATCCGCGTGTGCGGTCGCGGCAAATTTCACGCCGCAGTAGGATGCCTCGGAAACAGTGCGGACATCCGACGGCTCTGTGATCTCGTCAAGAGCGATCCATTGCGGACGCATGGTGCGTACAAGCAGACTGACGGCTGCCTCTTTCGGCACGCCGGAAAGCACGTCGGTTGCACTGCCGATTTCAAACTGCGGCATGCCGTGATAGGAGGATGCAAGTTCAAAACGCTCATCGACCAGGCTCACTGTTTGCCGCAACCTGTCCGAAAGCTGACGGACAAGGTCACGCAAAACTGTCGTTTTTCCGCTGCCGGGCGGCCCGATGATCAGCACCGATGCAGGCTTTTTCCAGATGAGGTCAACAACGGTGTCCGCACTTCCGTTCAAAGCGTGTGCCACACGGATATTTACGGAGGAAAAATGCTGAAACGCTGTGATCTTATTTTCAGGACATATACATTCCCCGCAGATGCCGATGCGGTGACCGCCGCGTACCGTACAGTAGCCGCGTACGAGCTGTTCCTGTGCAGCGTAGAGAGAATAGTCCATTGCACAGGCGATCACCTGTGCGACGGTTTCCTGCGAAACCGTGAGACTGCCTGACTGCTGTGTCAGCTTCCACTCCCGTCCGTTTGCAAAGATCGACGCACATTTCCCTGCCCGCAGCCTGATCTCCTCTACAAAAAGGTTTGCCCGCTGTGCAAGCTGCTTGGTGCTTTCTCTGATCGCAGGCGGACAGATCTGCAACGCCTGTACTAACTGTTCGTCCAACTGCATCACCCACCAAAAGATATGTCGGCGATCCGGAAGATATGCAGACAGAAAAAACCCGCAGCGGCAAAACAGCCGCGGGTAGTTCACGATCATCTTATTCGGGTTCTTCTAAAAGGACAAGGAGTTCTTCCAGGCAAAGATCCTGCTCGTACATATCTTTTGCTGCATCCTTGCCGACATAACGGTAATGCCACGGTTCATAGGTCACGTTCATGCGTTCGGCCTGAGCTTCGGTGTAGCGTTCCACAAAACCGTATTTCCAGCTGTTTTCACGCAGCCACTGCATCGTTTCATTGCCTGCAAGTGCTTCGGCATCTTTTTCCTTGGAAGATTCGGGAACGATGTCCAGTGCAAGACCGGTCTGATATTCGGAAGTGCCGGGCTTGGCAACGGTCTTGAGTGCTTCGGTTTCCGCACTGTCCTTGCGATAGCCGATGCCCATGAGGCTGCTCACCTTCGTGTCGTACGCTTTTTTCTGGTCGGAATAAGAAACGTAGGCACTGATGACAAGCGGATCATAGCCTGCCGCACGGCAGTCATCCATCATGTCCTGCAGGTCGTCCATAAGCTGGCTGCTGACCTTAGCTTTGCTCTTGAGCGTGGTGAGCTTGACGTCGTAGTCCTCGGAAATCGGGTTTTCTTCATTGACGAGGATCAGTTTCCAGTCGCTTGCTTTATAGGTGAAAACAGGTTTCGGTTCCGTCGGCACCGTGGTTGCGGGTTCCGTGGTGACTTCGGTCGTTTCAGGCACGTTATTGCGGGCACAGCCCTTGGAGCAACCGACAATAATGAGGATCAGTGCAAGAACGACGACGGCACAGGCGATCAAAAACTTGATCCGAGCCTGCTGCTGTTCTTTCTTTCTGCGTTCGATGCGGCGGCGTCTTCTTTCCTCGACGGAAATCTGGCTGTCATTGTTGTAATCCACAGACAACCCTCCTTTGATCTTTTTTCCTATTTTAACATGACAAAAAACAATATGCAATCATTTTTCCGTACAAATCTACAAGATATTCGGAATTTTTAAGAAAAACTGCCGCAGCGAACTGCGGCAGTGAATGATCAGTTTCTGAGGCTGTGGATCGGTGCGGGAATCCGTCCGCCGCGAGCAATGAACTCAGCGGCACTTTCCGCATGGACTGCCATAACGGGTGCACTGCCGAGCAGACCGCCGAATTCGGCACGGTCGCCGACCTTTGCACCGGGGACGGGAATGATGCGATCGGCAGTCGTCTTGTTGTTGATCATGCCGATGGCACATTCGTCAGCGATGATGGCAGACAGCGTGGATGCGGGCGTATTACCGGGAACGGCGATCATGTCAAGACCGACCGAGCACACACAGGTCATGGCCTCTAATTTGTCGATCTGCAAACAGCCTGCTTCTGCCGAGGCGATCATTCCGGCATCTTCAGAAACGGGAATGAATGCACCGGACAGACCGCCGACGTGGGACGACGCCATGACGCCGCCTTTTTTGACCGCGTCATTGAGCAGTGCAAGTGCAGCCGTGGTGCCGTGTGTGCCGCAGCGTTCCAGGCCCATGAGTTCGAGGATCTCTGCAACACTGTCTCCCCTTGCAGGTGTCGGAGCGAGTGACAGATCGACGATGCCGAAGGAAGCACCGAGTCGGCTGCTTGCCTCCCGGGCGACAAGCTGTCCCATACGTGTGATACGGAATGCCGTCTTCTTGATGGTTTCCGCAACGTCGTCAAAGGAAGCACCTTTGCAGGATTTGAGTGCATGTGCAACAACGCCGGGGCCGGAAACGCCGACGTTGATGACGCATTCCGCCTCACCGACACCGTGGAACGCACCTGCCATAAAAGGATTGTCCTCCACAGCGTTTGCAAAGACAACAAGCTTTGCACAGCCGATGCCGCTGTTGACTTTCGTCAGGTCTGCTGTCTTTTTGATGATCTCACCCATCTGTGCGACGGCATCCATATTGATGCCGGCTTTCGTGGAACCGACGTTAATGCTGCAGCAGACACGGTCCGTCGCGGCAAGGGCTTCCGGAATACTCTCGAAAAAGGCTCTGTCACCCTTTGTCATGCCCTTCTGGACGAGTGCGGTGTAACCGCCGACAAAATTCACGCCCACGGCTTTTGCCGCTCTGTCGAGCGTCAGAGCGAGCTGCAGATAGCCATCTTTATCGTAGCTTCCGCCGATCAGAGAGATCGGTGTGACGGAGATCCGTTTATTGACAACGGGAATACCGTATTCATGCTCGATGTCTTCGCCCGTTTTGACCAGGTCTTTGGCAAGCAGCGTGATCTTCTGATAGATCTTCTCGCAGCAGCGTTCCACGTCCGGATCGATGCAGTCCAAAAGCGAAATGCCCATGGTGATCGTGCGGATGTCGAGGTGCTGTGACTCAATCATTTCAATGGTTTGCAGGATATCCTGCGTATTGATTAAATTCATCGTTCACCTCAGACACGGTGCATAGCCTGGAAGATATCCTCACGCTGGACGTGAATGGCAACGTTCCGGTCTTCACCAAGGGAAACAAGTTTCGTACGCAGCTCGTCAAAGGCGACGTCACTCTTGGAGAAATCCACAAGCATGATCATGACAAAGAAATCCTTGATGATGGTCTGGCTGATGTCAAGGATATTGACGTTGTGCTCTGCAAGATAGGCACTGATAAAGGCGATGATGCCGACGGTATCGGCAGCGTTGACGGTAATGATTGCTTTCATAGAAATACCTCAGTGATTGGCGTTTTTCAGCATGTCCTGCTTGATGTCCCAAAGCTTCTGAGAAAGGTCGACGTAGTAGTCGTGCGGATTTTCAAAACGCTTGACCTCGTCCCACAGAGCATCTACCTGCGACAGACAGTAGTCGCGGATCTCCTGAATGGACGGAAGATCGTAAACCAGTTTGCCGTTTTTGAAAATGGGAACGAGAAGTTCTCTGGCATTGAAATCGTAGACGGTCTTACGCTTCCAGACGGCATCGGGTGCGAAGATCTCCAGATCGCCGCTGTCGTCAACACTTTCATCATACACGCACATATAGTCAGCGATTGCCTTGCCTGTGTCGTTGCCGAAGAAACGGTAGACCTTCTTGAAATGCGGGTTGGTGATCTTGCCGACGTTTTCACTGATCTTAATCTTGGGATGTACGGTGCCTTCTTCGTCTTCTACGGCACAGAGCTTATAGACGCCGCCGAATACGGGTTCGCTGCGGGCGGTGATCATGCGTTCACCGACACCGAAGGTATCGATGCAGGCACCCTGCCGCAGGATATCCTGAATGATGTACTCGTCCAGAGAATTGGAAACGCAGATCTTACACCCGGTCCAGCCTGCTTCGTCGAGCATCTGACGGGCTTTCTTGGTAAGGTAGGTCATATCGCCCGAGTCGATACGGATGCCGCAGGTCGTGATGCCCTTGGGCTTGAGCACCTCGTTGAAGGCACGGATGGCATCGGGAATGCCGCTCTTCAGGACGTTATAGGTGTCGACGAGCAAGGTTGCATTGTTCGGATAGATCTCACAGTATTTTTTAAATGCTTCGTACTGTGTGTCGAACATCTGCACCCAGGAGTGTGCCATCGTGCCGCCGGCGACCACGCCGAACATCTGATCGGAAATGGTGCAGGCTGTGCCGTGACAGCCGCCGATGTAAGCCGCTCTTGCACCGTAGATGGCACCGAAGGCACCCTGTGCACGGCGGGAGCCGAATTCCAAAACCGTTCTGCCCTGTGCAGCACGGACGATACGGTTGGCTTTGGTAGCAATGAGGCTCTGATGGTTCAGAACAAGAAGAACGTAGGTTTCGATAAACTGTGCTTCCATCGCGGGTGCACGAACCGTCATGATAGGCTCATTCGGGAAAATGGGCGTGCCTTCCGGCATTGCCCAGATATCACCGGTAAATTTGAAATTACGAAGATAATCAAGAAAGTCTTCGGAGAACGTGTTCTTTGAACGCAAAAATTCAATATCTTCCTCATCAAAATGCAGGGACTGGATGTATTCCACCACCTGCTCGAGGCCTGCCGCGATGGCAAAGCCGCCCTTGTCGGGAACGTTGCGGAAAAAGACGTCGAAATACGTGACCGTATCTCTCTTTCCGGTCAGAAAATAGCCGTTTGCCATGGTGAGTTCATAGAAGTCGCACAGCATTGTCATGTTGAGTTTATCTTTCATCAGAATGCCTCCATTCAGCATTTTTCTTTATTATACCACATTTTATTGCGTTTGCAAGAATGACCGTAACGTCTTCCCTGCTGCATCAGAAACATTTTTTCAGTCGGTGCTGCCGGCAGTCGTCTGTTTTGCCGCAGTGATAGCAAAGCTCATTGCCGCAGCAGCCGGTCTCGAAAAATTCGCGGATATTATCGACTGTCGTCTGAGCAATATTGGAAAGGGCCTCGTTCGTCAGAAATGCCTGATGCGAGGTGACGATGACGTTCGGCATGGAAATGAGTCTTGCAAGCACGTCATCCTCCATGATATGCCCGGAGAAATCCTCGAAAAACAGATCGGATTCTTCTTCATAGACGTCAAGACACGCAGCACCGATCTTCCGTGCCTTGATGCCTGCAAGCAGTGCTTCGGCGTCGATCAGTGCCCCACGGGAGGTGTTGATCAGTACAACGCCCTTTTTCATAGCGGAAACTGCCGCTTCATCGACCATGTGGAAGGTCTCCTCCGTGAGCGGACAATGGAACGAAATGATATCACTTTCGCGATACAGCTGCTCCAACGGGACGTATTCGCACGGGGCATCTGCGGCAGGAAACTTATCATAGGCAAGGATCTTCATGCCGAAGCCTTTGCAGATATCCATGAACACACGGCCGATCTTGCCGGTGCCTACAATGCCGACTGTTTTTCCGTGCAGGTCAAACCCCGTCAGGCCGTTGAGGCTGAAGTTAAATTCACGTGTGCGGTTATACGCCTTATGAATACGGCGGATGCTCGTCAGAAGCAACGCCATCGCGTGTTCCGCAACTGCATACGGTGAATAAGCAGGCACCCGGACAACGTGGATCTTTCCGAATGCATGCCGTACGTCAACGTTATTATAGCCGGCACACCGCAGTGCGATCAGCTTGATCCCCTGCTCATGCAGAGCGTCGATCACAGTGCTGTTTACGGTATCGTTTACGAACACGCAGACACCGTCACAGCCGGCTGTGAGCTTTGCGGTATGCTCATTGAGCTTGGTCTCTAAAAACGTGAAGGAAATATCGTCGCCTGCAGCAGCTTCAAACGGCGGAATATCATAGGGCTTTGCGTCAAAAAATGCGAATTTTCTCATGAATTGCTCCTTTTCAGAGAGGAAATAAGAAGTCAGTTGCCTGCTGCGTTTTTGATTTCTTCGAGGCGGTATACGTATTCCTCTGCCCAGGCGTACTCGGACAAAAATCTGCCCTGATACAGGGACATTGCACCTTCTTCACCCCGCAGAAAGCGGTAGTAGTCGGTTTCAATGTTTGACGGATCGATGCGGCAATAGCCGCGGGAACGTTCAAGCAGGCCTTCAATGCCGTATTCCTGCAGGGTGTCTGCAAGATTTTTGATCGCCTTGCGGTAGCCCACAGAACGCACGTCTGCCATGTCGTCGCCGTTCCAAAGACAGTCAACGATCTCATGGATGGACACTTCCCTGCCTTCTTTGCAGATCAGAAGTGCAAACAGCTCCTTTGCCTTGGCAGAGCGAAACTTGATATGCCGTTGATTTGCCACAACGTCAAAGCTGTCAAACAGCGTTGCGTAAACAGGTTTCCGCTGACGCAGATGCATGAGCTGTGCCCGCTCAAGAGCATCAATCACGTCCTCACGGTCAAAGGGCTTAAACAGAATATAGTCCGCCTTCTGACGGATCGCTTCGGCAGCAAATTCGGTGTGGCCCGTGACAAATATGATAATAATGTCTTTTCGAAGCTGCCGCAGTGCGACAGACAGTTCGATGCCGTTCATACCCGGCATATCAATATCGAGCAGTGCACATTCCACATTCCGGTTCTGCTCACAGAATGCAAGTGCATCCTGTCCTTTGCTGAACATACCGACGATTTCGGCGTTCTCCAATACCGCACACTCGGTCGCAAATAAATTCAGTTCGATCAGGCTATCGTCAACAAGGATCAGCTTCATCATCTTGTCCTCCGATCGTATCAGGATAGCGAATGGTGACGCGGGTGCCGTTTCCGGGCTTGCTTTCGATCATAAGATCGCTGCCGGGATACTGGGAAAGCCGCGTGCGGATATTGGATATGCCGATACTTTTTGAGTTATCTCGAGCTGACGGATCAAAGCCGCAGCCGTCATCGGTGACCGTCACTTCCCAGAAGCCATCAAGCTTCTTTGCACAGATTCGGACGCTGCCTTCTCCCGTGCCGTGATAGATGCCGTGGTGGATCGCATTTTCCACAAACGGCTCTACGGTCAGCGTGGGGATGTAGAATTCGTCCGATTCAATGTCATACTGCATATCCAGTTTGCCGTTGAGTCGGATCGTGCAGATGTCGGCATAGGCACGGATGGCACGCAGTTCTTCTTTAAACGTGGAAAGATGCTTGTCGTTGGACGAACTGTTGACACGGTATCGGACGTATTTGCCGAAGTCTCCGGTCATTTTATAGGCACTGTCGGGATCGTACTTGATCAGACCGCGAATGGTGTTGATCGTGTTATAGAAAAAGTGAGAATTGATCTGCGTGAGCAGCATTTTTGCTTCTGCCGCTTCCTTTTCACGCTGCAGCTGTTCCGATTGCTTTGCCTGCTGATCGAGATTGTGGATGCCGCGAAGGAGAATGACAAGCATAACCACGGAAAACAGCACTAAAGCATAGCGGAACAATATGGTGCTCTGGATCATTTGCAGGCGGTAATAAAGGAAGGCCGTTGCAGCAGTGATTAGCGTAAGCAGCACAGAAGAAATTGAAAAATAGATCATGTTTTGCGGCAACGAACGGATCAATATCACAGAGCTTATGATCCCGGCAAAAAGCATTACGAAAGTAGCGTAAGGCAACTGCCGGCGAAGTGACATGATGCCGACAAAATGAAGCACAAATCCAACAAGTAACGTCACCAGGCAGATCAGCGAGACGGCAAAAAAGCCCTTTAATTTCTTTCCGACCGCTGTCTGCACGAGAAGGAAAAAAATCACAAGAAGCATCAGCGGCAGCGAATAGTTCATAAAATACAAGGTCAGATTGTACGGCAAAAACAGAATTGCCAGGCCGGTATCCGAACTGATCCAGAAAAAAGAAACTGCCGCAAACAGAACGATACACAGAAGTTCCGAATGGTTTTTTCCGTGCCAGAGATGATAAAAATAAACAAAAAGGCCGACTATCACAGTCGAGATGGCGATCAGTGCAACGATAAATGCTTCGCTGCAGCAGCCGAAGATATGCAGCTTTACTGCATTCTCCTCACCGCAGCACGGGAACTGGAGGCTCAGCTTTTCCAGGTTCTCCGCGTGAAGATGCAGTTCAAGCACGTCACCTTCCTGCAGATTCGGCAGCGAAATACTGAATTCGCGGAACATATCTGTTTCGGCGGTATAACGGATCGTTGCCTCATATTGAAACAGCGTTTCACCGTTGCAGGAAAGCACGACACTGTGGCAGTCCGATCGGAAAAACAGACGGTAGGTATCGGGAATCTCATGCGGCAAGGTATAAGTAAGTAAGGTATTACCCTTTGCATCCGGCAGGAGAAGTGCAGCGTTCTGATGGTGGAAACGCTCGGCCGTACTGCCGTCTTCGTACGTCCAGCCGTCAAGCATATCGATACATCCTGCATTGTGTCCCATGAGCGGGTTATCCGTCAGAAGGTCATTCGTTGCGATCATCAGAAACGACACAAGCCAGATCAGCAGTGCAATCAACAGTATGGCTATCGTTGAAACAAGCAAACGATAGGTTTTTTCTTTTTTTCTGTCCATCGCAAATACTCCAATTCAAAATAAAACCGCCTGAAATCCGGCGGCTTTATTATAGCTTGAAGTTATGCTGTTTGCAATGTTTTCGCAAGAAATATGGCTCAATTTGACATTTTTCAGAGAAATTGTTTCATCTGCTCAATATTATGCACTTCGGTCTGAAGCAATTTTTCCGCAAGGCTACCGGTTTCGGGGTTATCCGGATGCAACTGCCGCCGGCATCTGTAGCTTTTGATCAGGCCTTTGGTGTTCCCTTCGATCATCATTTCCGCCACGCGTGCAGAGGAGCCGTCGATCGTCTGCTTCATTTTGGAAGCCATGATCGCTCCGTACCGGGCAAGCGGACTGAGATTCTGTTTTTTTGCCCCGCAGGCATCGAGCAGTCTGTCTGCCTCGTTGTAGATCTGCTGATATTCCCGACGCTGTTCATCGAGCACATTTCGAACATTCTGATCCGTGACAGCATCGATCACGCAGTCGATCCCGACAATCCCCATATCCGTTCCCTTGCGGATCTCATTCAGCATTTTATCGTTATCCAAAAAAATCACCTCGCCGTTAGTATGGCGAGGTGATCTGTTGTTTATTCTGCAATCTGACCGCCGATATAGACGGCTTTGCGGGCAAGCGTTTCATTGCAGATCACAAAGTCTGCGAGTTTTCCGTCAGCGATCGAGCCGACACGGTCAAGAGCGTGCAGCTCTCTTGCCGGATTGAAGGTGGCAGCACGGACGGCATCTTCCTTCGAAATACCGAAAGAAACTGCTTTCCGCATACATTCATAAAGGTTGGTCGCAGAGCCGGCGATCGTACCGTCCTCCAGACGAGCGACGTTGTCCTTCAAAAAGACCTGCTGGCCGCCGAGCTCATATTCTCCGTCCGGCATACCGCAGCAGCGGAGAGAATCGGAAATGAGGCAGATACGGTCGGCACCGAACAGCTTAAACGCCATGCGGACAGAAGAAGGATGCACGTGAATGCCGTCACAGATGATTTCTGCGGTCACTGCTTCGTTTTCAGACGCTGCACCGATGACACCGGGTTTCCGGTGGTGGATGGGCGGCATCGCATTGTAAAGGTGCGTCAGATGCGTGACACCGGCATCGATCGCGGCCTTTGCATCTTCATAGGACGCATCGGTATGGGCAATGGAAACCGTGCAATAGGCTTTTGCCTTTGCGGCAAAGTCTGCAGCACCTTCGAGTTCCGGTGCAAGGTCAGCAATGAGGATCATGCCGTCAGAGTCTTTCTGCAGTTTTTCAAAGGCTGCAAAATCGGGCAGACGCAGGTAAGCACCGTTCTGTGCACCCTTTTTCTTTTCGGAGAAGAACGGGCCTTCCATCTGTGCACCGAGCAGGCGGGAAATCACGCCGTACTGCCCTGCTTTGGCATCACGCAGCACGCGGCCGGCTGCAAGAGCCTTTGCGATAACGTCATAAGGAAGCGTCATCGTAGCGGGTGCAAACGAGGTCACGCCCTCACGGGCATAATACTTCGCCATCTGAAGATCGCCTTCCGTGTCACCGTCGGAGAAATCCCTGCCCATGCTGCCGTGCGTATGCACGTCGATAAGGCCGGGGATCACGTAAGCACCGTCAAGATCAACGGCGTCTTCCTGCTCTTTGAGAACGTTGGCGAATTTTCCGTCTTCTACGGAGAAGCCGCCTTTCACAAAGCGGAAGTCTTCCGTAAAGATATAGGCATTTTTATAGTTCATGCTCTTGCCTCCGGTAAGCTTGCCGCAGCCACGGACTGACCGACACGGCGTGTCTTTTCATCCGGCAGCATGACGGTCATCTTCTGAGCCAATGCGGGATATTCCTCTGCCATGATGCGGTTGCATTCGGCAAGGATCGTGTCGCCGCCCTTGCCGGACATCACTCTGCCGAGCACGATCATGTGTTCTACGTCATAGAAACGGCTGTAAAGATCCATCGTATGAGCAAGATAGCAGCCGATGGATTCAAAGATCTTCACGGCTCTGGGATCGTCCTGCTCCATGAGTTCCTGCACAGCCTTGAGCTTTTCAGCGGGCGTGAGGCCGTCAGAAAGTTCTATGCCTGCAGCGGGTGCCAGCTTGATGACGGCATCCTGCGAGAAATACTTGCAGCCGACGCCGATATCATAGCTCCATTCGTCCATCATCGCGTTTTCGTTGAGGTCAACGGGAGCAAATGCAAGCTCATTGAACCAGCCGAGCACGTTTCCCTTGCGGTCAACGTAGCCTGCTGCCTCGGACGTACCCATGGCAACACCCATGACAGCGGTGGCTTCCAGGCCCATCGCACCTGCAAGAGCGGTCACGTCGCCGTCGTTGGCGACAACGATGGGAACGTTGCCGTCGCCGATCTCGGTCGCGGCACGGTCAAAGATGGTATGAACGAGCTTACGGACCTCTTTTTCACGCGGAACTTTGATGAACAAAGACGAAACCATCGGTGCATTGCCGATGAGCACGCCTGCGGTAGAAACACCGATGCCGTCGACACGCGGCATTTTGGAGGCTGCGGTCTTGAAGGCGGCAACGATCTCGTCGTAATGATACTGCGGATCTTCCACCGTCTTGGGGTGCCAGATCACTTCTTCGGAATAGACGGTCTTGCCGTCGATGACAGCAGAGACCTTGCGGTCGGAGCCACCTGCATCAAAGCCGATGCGGCAGCCGTCCATGTGAC
>JAZUDF010000040.1:0-2017 GCA_045639485.1 Faecousia sp.
ACTGCTCCGTCGTGACCGAATTTGAACGTCTCGGCGACCACGCGATGAACATCGCGGAGGTCGGCACGGCTCTCCATGACCGCTCGACCGCGTTCTCTGAAGAAGCACTTTCCGAACTGACCGTGGTGCGTGAGCTGCTCAACCGCATTTTGGAGCACGGCTATCAGGCATTTTACAAACGCGACGAGGTCGCCGCACGCCACATCGAGCCGCTCGAAGAAGTGGTGGACGACATGGTGAACGCCCTGAAGGACAACCATCTTGACCGTCTGCGTGAGGGCAAATGCTCCATCTTTGCCGGCACGGAATTTCTGAACATGCTCTCGGACGTGGAGCGTATCTCCGATATCTGCTCCAACATCGGCGTGGCAACGGTTGCAAGAACGCAGCCCGAGCTGAAGCATCAGGTACACGACTACATGTCCCTGCTCCATGCCGGTCACGACGAAGCGTTCAACCGTGAATACCGCGAGGCACACGATGAATATTTTGAAAAGCTGAAACCGACACTTGCAATTATGTCAGAAGCGTGATAGAATGATTAAGTTGTGTGAAAGATTTGAAAAAGGAGTATTTCAAATGAAAGCTTTTGAAGTTCCCACGATCAAATATATGCAGTTCCAGGCAAAGGACATCCTGACCGCTTCTTCCGAGGCTGACGAAGGCAACACCAAGTCCCGCCCCATCACTGACGATCTGACGTGGATCGAACGTGATTATCAGGAAAGATGATAATGAAAACAGCCTTCCGACGAAGGCTGTTTTTTTCTATGGAGGATCGCTTTATGAACGTCAAGATCACTGCCGTCCGCAGGACGGAATATCCCGACCTGATGGCACAGTACGAAAACCCGATCGAGCACACCTGCGACATCAAAGTCGGCGACAGTTTTCTGTCGGTCGACGGCCGCTGTCCCGAGGGCTTCTGCGACAGTGCATGGGACAGCGTCAAGCCCTTTGTCCGCGTGCTCGCAGAAGGCGGCGGTAACTTTTATGACGGGTGGATGAGGAACCCGAAGTCCGCCATGATCTCCTGCAACGACGGCTTCCGTCCCGTCAGTTTTCTGCTGGAAACGGCGGAATGAGCAAAAAATATACAGTTATGCATTATTTTCCGCAAATTTTGCACGCTTTTCATGCATAGCGGCGGATTTTGCGTATATTCTTTCAGGAAAAGGTGTATTTTCGGCGTGAAATTTGTTGACATTCAAAATGCCGTATGATACTATAATTAAAATTTAAGGAATCGGTCGAAAATTCGGCCGGTTTTCAGATCAAAGGCGATGACGAAGACGGTCTGCAAAGACGCTCACAGAGATCCGGTGGTCGGTGAAAACCGGAAACGCAGTTGCAGGTGCCTGTCACTTCCGAGCCGGTGTGTCGAGGTCAGAAAACGACGGTAGGCATACCCGTGATTGCTGCGTCAAGGCATAGGAATTGTTTGATTCCAAGAGTGGCAGTTTTTGTAACTGCAATTTGAGTGGTACCGCGAGTGATTTTCACCCGTCTCAAAGTTTCTTTGGGACGGGTGCTTTTTGGAATACCGGAGGAATAAACATGGCAAATTCATCCACCGATAAGTTAAAAGAGGTTGCATTACGAATCCGTGAAATGCGTGAGATCATCGGGCTGAGTGAGGTCGAAATGGCCGAAAAGACCGAGGTCACGGTTGAGGAATACCGAAGCTACGAGGCCGGTCTCACCGATTTCCCGTTTTCGTTCATCCATAAGTGCTCCATTGTCTTCGGCATCGGCATCAGCGATATTCTGGAAGGTCAGAGTGCCCACCTTTCGTCCTACACCGTCACCCGCAAAGGGCAAGGTCAGGAAACCGCAAAGGAAGACGGCATCCGCATCCAGAACCTCGCACCGATGTTCCGGCAAAAGATCGCAGAGCCCTATTGGGTACGTTACGAATACAACAGTGAGCTGCAGAACAAGCCCATCCATCTGACAAAGCACTCCGGTCAGGAGTTCGACTTTATCATGAGCGGCCACCTGAAGGTACAGATCGGTG
>JAZUDF010000041.1:0-4951 GCA_045639485.1 Faecousia sp.
TATCATGAGCGGCCACCTGAAGGTACAGATCGGTGACAACATCGAATACCTCGGTGAGGGCGACAGCATTTACTACAACTCTTCCACTCCCCACGGCATGATCGCCGTTGACAGTGCCGACTGTTACTTTGTCGCCGTTGTCCTGCCCGGTGAGAACGTGGCGGAGCCCGTGCTGCGTGACACCTTCTTCCCCACAAGAAACGACGAGCGGAAGCTTGTTTCCGACAGTTTCGTGTCTGTTGCCGAGGACGAGAACGGTGCTCCGCAGGCGATCGAGTTTGCAAACGAAGACACCTTCAACTTTGCCTTCGATATCGTCGATGCCATCGCAAAGCGGGAACCCGACAAGCTCGCGATGCTCCACATCGCAAAGGACAAGACGGAACGCCGCTTCACCTTCAACGATATGAAACGCGGCTCGAACCAGTGTGCGAACTACTTTAAGTCCCTCGGCATCAAGAAGGGCGACCGCGTGATGCTCGTACTCAAGCGGCATTACGAATTCTGGTTCGCCATCCTGGGCCTGCACAAGCTCGGTGCGATCGCGATCCCCGCGACCTGTCAGCTGCAGGCACACGACTTCTCCTACCGCTTCAATGCCGCACAGGTGAGTGCGATCGTCTGCACCGGCGACGGCAACGTCGCAGAGCAGGTCGATCTGGCAGCTGCCGAATGCCCGAGTCTGCAGCACAAGCTCATTGTGGGCGGCTCTCGCGAGGGCTGGCATGACTTTGACGAGGAATACCAGTTGTATTCCGCTCACTTCTACCGCAGTGAATACACCGCCTGCGGCGATGATCCGATGCTGATGTTCTTTACCTCCGGCACGACGGGTTATCCCAAAGCGGCAGTCCATACCTACAAATACCCGCTCGGTCACTACATCACCGCCAAGTACTGGCACGGTGTTGCCGAAAACGGCCTGCACTTTACCATCTCCGACACCGGCTGGGGCAAGGCACTGTGGGGCAAGCTCTACGGTCAGTGGCTGTGCGAGGGTGCGGCCTTCACCTACGACTTTGACCGCTTTGACGCGGCAGACATCCTGCCGATGTTCGCCAAATACAAGATCACGACCTTCTGTGCACCTCCCACGATGCTTCGCATGATGATCCGCGAGGACATCTCCAAGTACGATCTGTCCTCCGTGCGTCACATGACCACAGCGGGCGAAGCACTCAACCCCGAGGTTTACAGACTGTTCGAAAAAGCAACCGGCCTGCAGATCATGGAGGGCTTCGGCCAGACAGAGCTGACGCTTGCCATCGCCAATCTGCGGGGCAATGCACACAAGCTCGGCTCCATGGGCAAGCCCACGCCGCTGTACGACATCGATCTGGTAGACGCAGACGGCAACTCCGTTCCCGTCGGTGAAACGGGCGAGATCATCGTCCGCACCGACAAGAAAGTCCCCTGCGGTCTGTTTGCAGGCTACTATGAGGACGAAGAAAAAACAAACGAAGCCTGGCACGACGGCGTGTATCACACCGGCGACACGGCATGGCGGGATGAGGACGGCTACTACTGGTACGTCGGCAGAGTCGATGACGTCATCAAGTCCTCCGGCTACCGCATCGGGCCGTTTGAAATTGAAAGCGTCCTGATGGAGCTGCCTTACGTTCTGGAGTGCGGCGTCTCCGCCGTTCCCGACGAGGTTCGCGGTCAGGTCGTCAAGGCCAGCATCGTACTCGTCAAGGGCAAGGAGCCTTCGGACGAACTGAAGAAAGAAATTCAGGATTACGTCAAAAAGCACACCGCACCTTACAAATATCCGCGTATCATCGAATTCCGCAAGAGCTTGCCGAAGACCGTCAACGGCAAGATCCAGCGTAATCTGCTTTAAGCTTGCAGAAAGGAAACTCCGATTATGAGCCAAATGACAGGCTTGGATTTAAAAATCCAGGAAATGGCACAGCGTATCCGCGAGCTTCGCGAGATCACGCGTTTTACTGCCGAAGAAATGGCAAAGAAGACCGATGTGACGGTCGAAGAATATCTCGCCTGCGAACGGGGCGAAGTTGACCTCAACTTTGCATTTATCTATCGCTGTGCACAGGTCTTCGGCGTTGACGTCACCGACATCATCGAAGGTATCAGCCCGACGCTGAAATCCTACGTTGTCACCAGAAACGGCAACGGCCAGCAGATCGACCACGCACACGGCATGGTCTATTACAACCTCGCCGCCTCCTTCCTCAACCGTATCGCAGAGCCGCTGTACGTGTGCAGCGAGTTCAGCGAGGAGGCACAGCGTCGTGAGATCGAGCTGACCACCCACGCAGGTCAGGAATGCGACATCGTCATCAAGGGCAGCCTCATGGTGCAGGTCGGCAACCACAGAGAAGTTCTCGGCCCCGGCGACAGCATCTACTACGACTCCGGCACCCCGCACGGCATGATCGCCGTGAACGGTGAGAACTGCGAGTTCTACGCCATCGTCCTCAATCCGACGGGCGAGCCGATCCCCGAGCTGACACCGCCGAAGGAAGTCGCCACGCAGAAACGCTCCGGCAAGGACACGGAAGAGCGTGTCTATCACAAGTACGTCGACGTGGTGGAAAACGAAAACGGCACGCCGACCTCCATCACCTTCAAAAACACCGAGCATTTCAACTTTGCCTTCGACCTTGTGGACGAGCTGGCAGAGAAGAAGCCCGACAAGCTCGCGATGGTGCACGTTTCCAAGGACAAGCAGGAACGCCGCTTCACCTTCCGCGATATGGCTCGCGGCTCCGCGATGTGTGCCAACTACTTCAAGTCCCTCGGCATCAAGAAGGGCGACAGAGTCATGCTCGTTTTAAAGCGTCACTACCAGTACTGGTTTGCGATGCTCGGTCTCAACAAGCTCGGTGCAATCGCCATCCCCGCGGTCAACCAGCTGCTTGAACATGACTTTGAATACCGCTTCAACAAGGCCGGTATCTCGACCATCATCTGCACGGCAGACGGTCAGACCGCTGCCGAAGCGGAACGTGCCGCAGCAAAATGCCCGCAGCTTGTCAACAAGCTGATCGTCAACGGCAAACGCGACGGCTGGCGTACCTTCGACGAAGAATATACCATGTACTCTTCCCACTATGAGCGTACGGAGGATGCACCCGGCGGAAACGACCTGATGCTCATGTTCTTCACCTCCGGTACCTCCGGCTATCCCAAGATCGCAGCACACAACTACAAATACGCACTCGGTCATTTCCACACCGCCAAATACTGGCACTGTGTCGAGCCTGACGGTCTGCATTTCACCATTTCCGACACCGGTTGGGCGAAAGCCATGTGGGGCAAGCTCTCCGGTCAGTGGATGTGCGAGGGTGCGACCTTCGTTTACGACTTTGACCGCTTTGACGCTGCAGACATCCTGCCGATGTTTGCCAAGTATCAGATCACGACCTTCTGTGCACCTCCCACGATGCTCAGGCTCATGATCAAGCAGGATATTTCCGGCTACGATCTTTCCTCCGTCAAGCACATGACGACGGCAGGCGAAGCACTCAACCCCGAGGTCTACCGCCAGTTTGAAAAGTCCACGGGACTGCAGATCCTTGAAGGCTTCGGCCAGTCCGAAAGCACGATGATCATCGGCAACCTCCTCGGTGCACCGCACAAGATCGGCTCCATGGGCAAGCCCGCACCGATCTACGACGTGGACATCATCGACACGAACGGCAACTCCGTGGTCGCAGGTGAGGTCGGTGAGATCGTCGTCAACATCCGTCACGGTCTGCCCTGCGGTCTGGCTGTGGAATATTACAACGATCCTGAAAAGACCGCCGAGACGTGGTGCGACGGCTGGTATCACACCGGCGACACCGCCTACCGCGACGAGGACGGCTACTACTGGTACGTCGGCCGTGTGGACGACGTCATCAAGTCCTCCGGCTACCGCATCGGGCCGTTTGAAATCGAAAGCGTCATCATGGAGCTTCCGTACGTTCTGGAATGCGGCGTCTCCGCAGCACCCGACGAGGTACGCGGTCAGGTCGTCAAGGCGAGCATCGTGCTCATCGACGGCACGACGCCCTCGGAAGAGCTCAAAAAGGAAATTCAGGATTACGTCAAGAAGCACACCGCACCTTACAAGTACCCGCGTATCGTAGTCTTCCGTGACAGTCTGCCCAAGACGACGTCCGGCAAGATCCAGCGGAACCTGCTGTGAGGTGGCACAATGCAGTATAAACGCCTGACGCTCCTTTGCGGACACTACGGCAGCGGAAAGACGAACATCGCCGTCAATATGGCACTCGATCTGAAAAAGCAGAGCGAGAAGGTCGCACTCGCCGACCTCGATATCGTCAATCCCTACTTTCGTGCCAAAGACAGCAGCACGGAATTGGACACGGCGGGCGTCCGTCTGATCTGCTCCGAATTTGCAAACAGCAACGTTGACTTCCCTGCCCTGCCGCAGGATCTTTACGCACTGACCGATGATAAGAGCGTGCGTGCGATCCTTGACATCGGCGGCGATGAACGCGGTGCACTGGCTCTCGGCAGGATCGTGCCTGCGATTCTGGAGGAGAATGACTATGAGATGTTCATGGTCATCAACCGCTACCGCCCGCTCACGCCCGATGCCGCCTCGACACTGGAAGTGCTGCAGGAGATCGAAGCCGCCTGCAGGCTGCCCTTTACCGGCATCATCAACAACTCCAATCTCGGACGGGAAACCACTCCGGAAACCGTGCTCGCTTCGACGGACTACGCAGAAAAGACCGCGGAGCTGGCCGGGCTGCCGCTCGTGATGACCACGGCGGAGGCTTCTCTTTGTCCGATGCTCGAAGGAAAGGTTCCGAACCTGTTCCCGCTGACACTGAAGAAATTTTATAACCACGAAACCTGAAAGGATGAGTTCGTTATGGCAAAAATCACATTCAGAACCGACAACTGCAAGGGCTGCGGTCTTTGCATTGCCGCGTGTCCGAAGAACCTGCTCCGCATCTCTCGGGACGCCATC
>JAZUDF010000042.1:0-2090 GCA_045639485.1 Faecousia sp.
CACCTCGCATCGCTACGCCGTCGATCCCCTTTGCCATGCCGGATACGATCGTACAGCCGCCTGCATGCAGTGAATAGCCCATGCGGTCGGCAACGGAAAGGGCGTATGCCGAGGCTGCTCTTGCACCGACGATGCCAATGACCGGACGTTCTTCGATTTCCGGAAGTTCACCGAGCATATAAAGAAGAAGCGGCGGATCTGCAATGGCACGCAGGCTTGCAGGATAGTTTTCCTCGTGGAGCGTCAGAATCCGAATGTTCTTTGCAATACAGTCCGAAAGGATGTGATTTGCTTCCTTCAGGCTCTTATCCAGCAGGGACGACAGCATGGCAGGTGTGACGCAGCCGCTTGCAAGAAGCTGCGAGCGGTCTGCACGAAACACCTCTTCCGGCGTGCCGAACGCTTCTAACAGAGCGACAGCGGAACGTGCTCCGACATTCTTTCTGATGGATAACCATACCCAATATTCGATCATGTACAATTCCTCAACGTTTCATCTGCCACATAACGATGGCAGACGCGACAGCAGCATTCAGTGACTCACAGCGTTCAGACATCGGAATGACTGCTTCCGCGTCAGCAGCGGCGAGATAGTCTTCACATGCACCTTTGCCCTCGCTGCCGATCACGATGGCGGCATCCTGCAGCGGAAGCTCTCGCAGATCTCTGGCACGGTCAGTCAGTGCCGTGACGATCAGCGGAATCTGCGAATGTTTGCAGGCGGCGACAATCTCCTCTTTGGACGCCTGACAGATCGCCGTGCGGAACGGAACGCCCATGGTGGCACGGACGGTCTTTTCACCGAACGGATCAGCACAGCCGTCTGAAAGGATCACGGGAACGTCGAGTGCGTCGGCTGTCCGCAGGATCGTACCGAGATTGCCGGGATCCTGAATGCCGTCAAGGATCAGACTGCCTTTTTGAAGGCCGAGCGGCTGAACGTCCGGCATCCGGCAGACCGTGATGACACCCTGCGGCGTGTCCATGCGGGACAGATCACGCATCAGAGCCTCCGGCACAAGGATATGCCGTGTCTGCTCCGGAAGCGGCGGCAGGCTGACATCTTCGCAGGAAATGACGGCACTGATCAGCACGTTCCAGCGAAGTGCTTCCGAAAGAAGCTTCACGCCGTCTGCAATATACTCACGGTGTTCGTAGCGGTAGGAGCGGTCTGTCCGCAGTTTCCGCACGTGCTGCATATAGGAATTGGTCTTGCTTGTGATTCGCTCTGTCATACGGATGCCGCCTCCTTTTCCTTATATTATTGTATTATAAGCAGAACTTTTCAAAAAAGTCAACCAAAAACAAATCGAACGCAAAAATGCGGTCTGTTTCGATCGATTTTCAATTGTCGAACGGTGTCGTATTTTGTATTGACTTTTTGTCGAAAAAAGTATATATTTTTGATGTTGTACACAGGATGATTTTTATCCCCGAACTGTTGGGAAGGAGGCGTAGTTTTTGCTCGGCAGCTGTCACAGAAAAATCAGACACCGAATTGAAGCAATGACGTGCGGCGACGTGTTTTGTATTGCCGACTTTGAAGAGATCGCCAGTCCGAAAACCGTTTCAAAAACACTGACACGCCTTGCAGACGACGGACTCATCGTACGCATCACACGCGGTGTGTTCTGGAAGCCTGACGGCATCAACGATCTTCCCCACCCCGACAAGATCGCACACGCACTCGCTCGCAGCAACACGTGGCGTGTCGCACCGAGCGGCGATACTGCATTGCATCTTTTCGGTCTGCAGAAAGACCGTCCCGGCGTATGGACCTACATTACGAACGGAACCTACCGCGACTATGACATTGCAGGTATCAAAATCATTTTCCAGCATGCATCCGAAAAGGCTCTCGGCACCATGTCCGAAAAGGCTTCGCTGCTTGTGCAGGTTTTCAAAGCTTATGGCAAGCCCCGGCTTTCCGAAGATATACTCGGCAAGATCCGCGAAAAACTGAAGCCTTCTGAGTTCCGTCTTCTTCTGGAAGAAACGAAGAACTCCCCTGCCTGGATCAAAACCGCCATTCAGAAAATGCTTTGCAGGAAGAAAGCGGTCGGTACGTCCAAAAGAAGGCATCTTTTGAA
>JAZUDF010000043.1:0-3601 GCA_045639485.1 Faecousia sp.
CATCAGAAGCGAGGCGAGCACGATCATCCACATACGGAATGTTTCGCGGGACTTGATCTTTTTTGCAAAGAGCGTTTCGATCGGATCATAACCGCAGGGGAGTGCTTCGTCCTCCTCGGCATCGGCGGCATTTTTCCGGAACAGGATCCAGTCACCGTGCCGTGCGGCAGGCTCCCAGCCTGCACGCTGCTGCTCGGCAAGAAAGGTGATCTGCTTCGCACTGCCGGCTTCTGCCTTGCAGACGCTGAAACGGTGGACGTACTGCACGCTGCCGTCAAAGTCGTAACGCTGCAGCAGCCGTCCGGGCTTTCCCGCCTGCCAGCCTTCTGCGGACATCCGGTCAAGCGTCTGCTCCAATACCCGAAAGCTTCCGGTCTTGTAGTAGTGTACCGTTGTTTTTTTCTTCATCTTGATTCCCGCACGTCATCGGAACGGGGAAAGAGCAGCATCAGACCGTTGATCAGGCACCACAGCCCCATGGAAAGGTAGATCACCAGATCCGAGATCGAGCAGTTACAGCCCAACAGGTAATCGGGAATGAGCATCGCGGCGAATGCAAAGGCAAGCAGGCAGAAGAAGATCGTTGCACGTTTTTTACCGATACCGATGGGGAAGCCTGCGAGATTGAAGCAGGCGATCATTGCAGTGATGGATGCAAGAAGCTTGAAGCAGAAATCGATCACAATGGGGTCGTAACTCCACTGCTTGAAATCAAAGATCAGTCTGCCTGCCAGAAACAGACAGGGCAGAAGCAGCAGCATGAAGTTGGAGGACTTGCCCATGATACGCAGTGCGTCGCTGATGATCAGCAGTGCACCGCAGATCACGCCGACAGAGAACAGCACGAGCTTCAGCGTGTCGCTGACGGAGATCTTCAGTGCGTAGTAGCCGCAGCCTGCCATCAGACCTGCAGCAGCGGCAGCGGAGCAAAGATGCCAGAAAATATTGCGGTGGCAGTCCTGTTCTACGCCTGCGGATCTGTCAAGCCGTACGATGGTCAGAACAAGGACAAGGATGAGAACGGCGATGACTGCCAAAAAGATCCACGCGATGCTGCTGTCGCGGGCGAGCAGACCGTTTTCATCCATGCAGAACATCAGCTGATAATACCGCAGACCTGCAAGTGCGATCGCACCAAAGATCGCGGAAAGGAGTGCCAGAACCGGCATGTAGTTGCGTTTCATTTTATTTCCTCCGAATTTCCGATACTTTCACAAATAGCCTACATTATTACAGCATACATTATATAATCCAATTGCCGCGATGTCAATCACGGGTGATTGACGGACGTGATATAATGAAAAACAAAAGAAACAGAGCCGGGAGGCAACTATGACGATCATTGACACCCATGCCCATATTTTCCCCGCCAAGATCGCACAAGCGGCAGCGGAGGCGACCGGCAGATTTTACGCCACGGCACAGACGCCCACCCGTCCGACGCTGGAGCGGATGCTCTCGCACGGCGGTACGTCGGAAGAACTGCTGACGTGTGCGAAAGACGCCGGCATCACAAAACTGTTAGTATTCTCCTGTGCCACGGCAGCAGGACAGGTCGACTCCATCATCAATTTCATCGCCCGCGAGTGTGCCGAACATCCGGAATTTCTCGGAGCTGGCACCATGCATATCGATTATCCGGATTTTGAAGGAGCCTGCGACCGCATGCTCTCTTACGGCATCCGCGGTATCAAGCTGCACCCCGACATTCAGGGCTTCGCGGTAGACGATCCCCGTATGCTGCCGCTGTATGAGATCATGCAGGCCAAGGGAATGTACCTCATTTCCCATACGGGTGACAACCGCTATCACTATTCCAATCCGGACAAGCTTTTGCACCTTGCAGAGCTTTTTCCCCGCATGGATTTCATCTGTGCCCACTTTGCAGGGTGGTCGGAATGGGAACTTGCACGGCACATCATGCGTCGGGACAATATTTTTATGGACACCAGCTCCACCATCGGCTTTTCAGGCCCCGAAACTGCAAAAAAGGCGTTTTCCGCCTTTGATCCCACGCACATTTTCTTCGGCACGGACTACCCGATGTGGGATCCGAAAACCGAATTGGAGAGTATCCTGCAGTTGGGACTGCCCGATGATGTTCTGGAAGGCGTCCTGCACGCAAACTTTGAAGCCTTCCTCTCCCGCCACTGACCGATAAAAAGCTCCGGTTCATTCTGAACCGGAGCTTTTTTATCTTACCACCAGTAACGCGGCATTTTCGCACGCTCGTATGGTGTGTTCATCAACGGCAGGCTCGTACGCATCTGACCGTCGCGTGCAAAGTAGGCACCCGCCACCGCAGGTGCGGTTGGAATGGTCGTGATCTCGCCGATGCCGATCGCACCGCACGCCATATCCTGCCCCGGCTTTTCAATCAGAATCGGCCGGATGTCCGGTACCTGATCGGCACGCAGCAGTCCGAGTGTGCCGAACTTCGCACTGGGAACGCAGTCATAAAGGGGATAGTGCTCCGTCAGCGTAAAGCCGAGTGCCATCACCACGCCGCCTTCGATCTGCCCTTCGCAGTTGAGCGGGTTGATCGCCTTGCCGACATCGTGAGCGGCAACGATTTCCTTGATCGTGCCGTCCTCATTCAGCACGCACACCTGCGTCGCATAGCCGTAGGAAACGTGGCTGACGGGATTTTCCTTGTCTGCACCGAGTGCGTCTGTCTTTGCAAGATATTCGCCGTAGAATTCCCGCCCTTCGAGCTTTCTCCAGTCTGCCGCCTCACTGCCTGCCGTGCCGACGGTGCCTTCGCGGCTCTCACCGGGACAGCCTGCAAATTCAGGCGTATAGGCAATGCCTTTGTAATCCGATACCGTGACCTTCGCACCTGCTGCAAGCAGCAGCTTCTGGCAGGCACGGCGGCAGGCTTCACCGGTCACGAGCGTCTGCCGCGAGCCGGAGGTCGTGCCCGCGTCGGGTGCATTGACGGTGTTTGCCGCTTCATAAACGATGTCGTCTGCCCTGCAGTGCAGCATCGTGCCGACGATCTGTGTCAGCACCGTGCCGAGTCCCTGCCCGATGCAGGAAGCACCGCTGCGGATGTGGATCTTTCCGTCCTTCACTGCAAGGATGCACCTGCCGTAGTCCGCAATGCCGACACCCACGCCCGCGTTCTTCATCGCACAGGCAATGCCGACGTACGGATTGCTTTCACACACGTCCTTCACCGCTTCAAGCGTTTCGACCAGACCGGTGTTCGGCGGTGCGATCTGTCCGTTCGGCATCACCTGACCGGGACGGATCGCGTTGCGGTAGCGGATCTCCCACGGCGAAATGCCGAGCTCGTGTGCCATCTTCGTCAGCGTCATTTCCATTGCAAAGCAGCTTTGTGTCACGCCGAACCCGCGGAAAGCACCTGCGGGCGGATTGTTGGTATAGTAGGCTCTGCCGGTAATTTCAAAATTCTGATAGTTGTAGGGCCCTGCCGCGTGCGTGCAGGCACGCTCTAAAACGGGGGCACCGAGCGAGGCATAAGCACCGGTGTCGGCAGTCACGTCCGCCTTCACGCCCTGAATGATGCCGTCGCGGTTGCCACCCATCGTGATCGTCACCTTCATCGGGTGCCGCTTCGGGTGCACGAGCATGCTCT
>JAZUDF010000044.1:0-2856 GCA_045639485.1 Faecousia sp.
GATGCAGTTGCTTATACCTGGACAAATGACGCTGCGGGATATGTCTGGACACTGAATCATTCCACCACCATAGCAAAGCCCGATGCTGTAAACGGCCAGCGATTCTTCTTGATGTCTGCAGGAGAATATCTTGCAATGCCCGAGGTTACCCGTTCGAAACTTGGTCCCACGCTGTTGCGTTCTTCCGTTCAGGAAAACTACACCATGATGCTTTCAGACCAGATCGAAACCGTATCCTACCCGGTCGTGGGCGACACCGATATTATCGCGACTGTCAACTATTCATACGATATCAACGACGTTGGTGCAGCCCTCGGCTTCAACCTGCGGCGTGACCACGTCGTCTATATGTATCAGCAGGGTGCGATCAGCACGGAGCCCGTCAGTTCTTTCGTGCTGCAGCAAGTCCCTGCCTATGACGAAAACAACGGCGATTGGGTACTTGCTGTACAGGATCCCGATATTCATCTTTCCAAATCCGAGACGTTGGAGTCTCCTGACGGGAACCCGACCATCGAGATTTCGGGTGCCAAATGGATCGCGATGGGCGGAGGCGTGTCCTATCTGTCCTTGCTCGTTACAGACAGTGCAGGCAATGTCAAGAAGTACGGACGGGTTGCAGATACGGTAAACTATCCGGAAAATTCGAGGATCCCGATTGAACTTGATTCTGCTTCTTTTGACTACGGTGACAGAGTCTACGTTGTCAATGAACATCGTGTTTATGCTTACGGTTATGGCAGCTATGTTCGTGCTTCCGAACCGCTTCTGATCTACGAGCAGAAACTGAGCGGCAGTGTGAACTTCAGCCGGAACGATTATCTTCCCGGCGAAACGGTCGTTGCTGACCTGTCGAATATCACCGTTTCCGGCTGCGATGCTGTCAGCAGCAGCTGGTATGCACCCCGCGGCGTAACGGCAACGATCGCGAATGGCTTCGTCTGGACTGCAAACAGCACAGACAAAACCGTGACCTTCTGTGTAAAATCCGGGTTGTACGGCTTGCGTGCAAATTTGAAAGCTTCGCAAGGTAATCTGATTGCTTTCAACGGCACGCATGAGCAGGATGACTTCGCGGGCGACACGCTTTACTATGGCGAAAACGGCAGCGACAACTTCGCATGGACGATCGTCGGCAGACCCACGACTGGCGTGTCGGAGGTGCGTGACAATAGCGGCACCGAGGAACTAAATACGAATCTCAGTACGGACAACGTGCTTGCACTGATGCGGAAGGATCTGACAACGCTTGAAAATCTGAAAGTCAGCGGTTATATGACGTACGGCGTGCTGAAGACCGACCTTTTGGATCCCGCCGACTATGTCAATCTTGTGAGCTTCAGTGAAAGCAGTGAAGAAAATGCACTGACGTTCTACCCGTCTGCATATGATTACCAGAAACTCGCAGACCTCGGCCTGACGCCGGCAATCTTTGCTTCTGCACCGAATTCCGATACAGAAGAAGCGTGGTATGTCCGCAATGTCGGTACCATGGGCCGTCGCGGTATGGTCAACGCTCTGCAGCAGCTGCAGCTCAAGAAGCCTTCGGGAGCGATCATCACCCGTGAAAGCATCAACGTCAACAACAAGGACATCGTATTTTACACTCCGGCCGACAGAGACCTGACTTATGCCGATCTTACCGGTATCCGTTCTGACAGCGTCGACGAATGGAAGCTGACGGTCTATGATCCGAATTACATGGCCGATACGACACTCACTTGCTATCGCGTTGACTATCTGATCAATGTCGAATATGAGTCTGAAGAGGCTGCAGCAAACCGATACGTGACTGCATGGGCCGAAAGAGACGGCGAGATCGTCTGGATCGACTCCGAGTCTGCAGCCGCGTCCGGCAAGAACAGTATGACGCTTGAGATTCCCGAAGACCTCATCTTTGATGAAGCCTTTGTCGTCCTGCGGAAAGACAACGGAGACTATCACACTGACGTCTGCACGCTGCCGCAGTCCGCAGAGCCCACGGACGTTAAGATCGAGATCTACTGTAACGGTGAGCGTACCGACGCAGGCTGCATATGCACTGTGAACGGCAGCTTTGGATACTATGGCACGCAGTTCTGCTTCGGTGAGACCGTCACTGTCGATGTTTGGGCAGACGAGGGCTATACGGTCGACAACGTCAGCGTTTCCTTCGATGACGGCACGACCGAAGAGATCGCAGACCGCACCGGACTGCCGGGAAGCGAAGCAAGCTTTGACTTTGTAGTCCGCGGGAGGATCCCTGTTGTTCGCATCGACCTTCTGACCGAGGAATACGATATCTACACGTGGACGAACACCTTGGATAGAGACGGTGAAACGGTAGAGGAACCTGCCAACCGAATTATTGCTCCCAAGACTGCACGCGGCGACACCACCTTCACCTATACGGTCGAGTGTAAGGAGGGCTATTATATCTCTTCCATCCGCGTTGACGACAGATTTGCCCCGAACACGAACCCCGTAGAGGTATATGAGGTCGACGGCGAGGAAGTAAGAAAGATCAATGCCTATTCACCCGGCGAGTATTCGGCGAAGATGCCGCTCGGCAGAGACATGGACATTTATGTCACATATAAGAAGGTTCCTGCCTATTCTCTGACGCTGATCGCTGTCCCGCCCGAAGGCGGCACGATCACGGCAGACAATAGCGGAAACATCAAGCCCAACACCAACGTCACGGTCAATGCACAGGCCAATGAAGGCTGGGTGCTGACCAAGGTTACAATGTATTCGGATCTGTATCCGGAAGTTGAACTGGAGCGTGGCGAAAACGGCTACACCTTTGAAATGCCGCCCGCTGCTACAACGGTCATGGCATGGTACGAAAAATACTGTACCGTTTCTGTCGAGGTC
>JAZUDF010000045.1:0-27998 GCA_045639485.1 Faecousia sp.
ATCCGACTTCCTGGCTGTCCATGACCGCATCGATAGCCAGCACCACCGCCAGGGCGGTGACTTCATCGGCTCCGTCCGCGATGTCCAGACAGAAGGAATCCCCGAAGGTGAACCATTCCTTGGAGATGGCGGCGATCTGACCCATCGTATATTCGGTGCCGTTTGCAGTCAGGGTGTAGTAGATCTCAAAGTTCTGGTCTTCGGTGGAGTAGCAGCGGCGCTCGGACAGTGCCTTGTAGATGCCTTCCTCGGTGAAGTCGTCGGTGAGGATGACATCACGGCAGGAGTTGGAGTCGCCCCAGTTGCCCTTGTGGTTATCCTGGTTGTTTGTGGGGGCAACGTGCCAGCCCATGGAAAGGCACTTGTCGTACTGTTCGATGGAGGGCCAGTAGCTGGAGCCGCCGACCTTGCCTTCGCCGTTGCCGACCTCGACGAGGTTCAGAACGCTGTCACGCAGAGCGGTGCAGCCGGTGAAATCGCCGAAGGTGCCGAAGGTGGTGCCGGGGTGGTTGAACTGGGAAATGACGGGTGCGGACTCGATGTACTTGGTGCGGACGCCCTCGGTGATGGGTGTGCCGTCCTCGTTGTACAGAGCCTCGCCGTTGATATCCTTGCCCTGATTTGCATAGACCATCAGATCGTTGTACAGAAGCATACCGGAATAGTTGGTCTTGTTGTTCAGGGAGGTGTTGTTACGGGAAACGGTACCGTAGGTGTTGAAGGAGTTGGTGTGGCCGGGGCCGCCGGACCAGGTCATCTCGTAACCGTATGCGCAGATGAGCTCGCCGTTGTACTTTTCGTTGTACGCAGCAGCAGTAGCTCTGGCTTCTTCCCACTTGGTGGTGGTGCCGTCCGGGCTGGCTGCCAGCGTGGACAGATCGTAGTAGGAAGCGGTGGAGTTCTTCTTCGTGGTATCGAAGTAGTTGGAGTGGTCGGTGACGATCAGGAAGTCGACATCGTCCGCTTCGTAAGCATGCTCATAAGCCTGCTCCAGGGTACCTGCACCGTCGGAGTACTCTGCGGTGTGGGAGTGGATCTGGCCGAAGTAGAGCGTTGCACCGCCTTCGCCGATGAAGAATGCCCAGGTCTTTTC
Source organism: Faecousia sp. (assembly GCA_045639485.1). Taxonomy (GTDB): domain Bacteria; phylum Bacillota; class Clostridia; order Oscillospirales; family Oscillospiraceae; genus JAFRPC01. The sequence continues at coordinate 1,094 of JAZUDF010000045.1, forward strand.
AGCGGTCTTGCCGTCGGTACGCTTGATGACAACGTTGACAACGTGCTTGCCGTCTGCAAGATCCTTGGTGGGCTTGTAGGTTGCCTTCTCACCGGAAACCGTAGCGTTGACAACTGCGTTGTCGAGCTTCATGGTGACGGTGGGGTTGGTCTTTGCATTGAGGAAGCTGACCTCGATGGTCGGACGCTTGTCGTCGCCGGTCGCCGCATTGGCTGCCGGGGAAACGCTCTCGATGATCGGCTGGTCAACGATATCCTCGGTGAGGGTGCCGTTGAACTTCAGGCCCATGCTGTCTTCGACGGCAACGTCGATGTACAGCTTGGTGTGGCCGATGATGTCAGCTGCGGGGATCGTGAAGGAACCGATCTTCTGGTTGTAGGTCACTTCTGCGGTCTTCTTGGAGCCGGAAGCGGTGTCGAACCAGTAGGTAGCGGTGGTCTTGACCTGATCGTTCAGGTCGTTGAGGGTGAACTTCACCACGCAGTCGGTGCCGGCTGCAGGTGCAATGTCTTCAAAGACGATGGAGGGGTTGACAACATAGCCGCAGCCGTACTTGTCTTCCATGGCGATGAACTGCATTGCGAAGATCGCGGGGTTGCTGCTGTCGTAGGAGTAGCCTGCGAACAGATCGTTGAAGAACTCAACGTAAACGGGGTTGCCCTTCCACTGGGCTTCCTTGTTCTTCATCAGCCAGCCGCCGTCGATGGCGGACAGTTCCCACTTGCAGTATTCGTTCTTGGTGTCAACGAGGATCAGACATTCGTCGTTGACGGTCTTACCGGTGGATTCGTCCTTGTAGTTCTCGGACATGCCGAGCCACTTGTCGCCGGTCTTGAAGATGAAGTAGTTGCCTTCCTTGCTGACCGTGAAGATCAGGCCGCCGTCACCGATATCTTCGTATGCCAGCTCGCCGCCCTTCATGGTGGCTTCTGCACAGGTCAGATCCTGCTTTGCTGCGGTCTCATCGGTCTGCTGGCCGAAGACGCCGCCGTTCATGCCGGAAGCTGCACAGTAGATGACATAGGACTTGCCTGCTTCGGGCAGTGCACCTGCATCCTGCAGGACACCGACACGGCCGTCCTCATCTGCGGAGGTCTCAAAGAACTTGAACTGGAAGTACTTTGCGGAGTCGCCGGAGGAATAGGAGTAGCCGCAGTACTTCTGGTTGTTGTACTGTTCCAGGTAAACATCAGACTTGCCGTTCCACTTGTACTCGGCGTTCATGATGTTGTAGGCACCGGACATGCCTGCCTGGTCAGCCTTGATGGTCCACTTTGCACCCTTCTCTGCGGTGTCGCAGAGTGCGAGCTTTTCTTTGTTGCTGGAGTCCAGATCCTTGATGACAAGGTACTGGTTGCCTAACATAAAGTAGTAGGTACCATCGGAGTTTTTCACGAACTTGATGATTGCGGTGCCGTTGGGCAGGGACTTGATGGCTTCGCCATCTTCCGTCAGCTCAACGCCACACACTGCGGCATTGCCGCCGGTGATGTCATAGCCCATGACGTTGCTGAAGCCTTCACCGCAGCAATAGATCACGCCATAGGAGCCGTCTGCAGGCATGCCCTTCATCAGGGACGCACCTTCGCCCTTATCGGTGGCAAAGGCAACTGCCGGCAGCACGCTGAGAATCATCACAACTGCCAGCAGCAGTGCAATGCTTCTCGAAAGATGCTTTTTCATGTGTCATCCTCCTTTTGAATTCTTTATAAGTCCTGCGTCCGCTGCTCTTTTCGCGGTTTCCCTAAAAAAGGGCACAGACGCACTTATAGAGTTACCTTGATACTAACATAAAAGCGAGTAAATTTCTATAATTAAATCGTGTTTTCCGTGGCGGCTCTTTCTTTTTCGTCATTTTGCAAAAATCATTTATCTTCCTTTTGTGTAATTCAGCCAAACACTTTTCCGGATTTTTACAAAGACTTCACGCACTCTTCACATACGAAAAACGGTCTGTGCCGAAATCGGCACAGACCGTTTGTTTTGTAACTTTATTCTGTATATACAAATTTGGTTGCGTAACGCATGATGATGCTGGCGACCTGGGCACGCGTTGCCGCTCCCTGCGGGTTCAGACGCATTTTGCCGTTGTTCTTTTCGCCGGAGATCAGTCCCTCTGCGACTGCCCAGCACACTGCCGCCTTTGCATAATCGGAAACACTGTCTGCATCCTGATAGCCGGACAGCTCAGCGGTCGCATCGGTCGCGTAGCCCATGTATTCGGCATAACGGTACAAAATCACGGCGATCTGCTCACGCGTCACGACGCCGTCCGGATCGAACAGGCCTTCGCCGACACCGCTGACGATGTCCCTGCCTGCTGCCCATAAGATGGCCTTTTCATACCACGCACCGGCCTTTACGTCCGTAAAGCTGCCGGAGGGTGCGTCTTCCCCGCGGCGTACGGGACTGCCGCAGTCGAGATTGTAGAGTACCTGCACGAGCATGGCACGGCTCATGGGGACGTTCGGCTCAAAGGTGGTTGCCGACGTGCCGCAGAACAGGCCGGTCACAAGGACGTATTCGATGCCCTGATGTGCCCAGTTCGTCTTGCCCGGCATATCGTAGAACATTTCGCCCGGGCAGCCGACGCAGATATCCGCAGGATCGGTATAGTTGCCGCTGCCGGGCAGCGTCACCATGGCACCGGTCGTGTCATAGCCGAGGCCTTTGATGTAGTTGTAGGTGGAGTTACGGCGTGTCATGTAGGGATGGCCGTAGCCCGCCAGTGCTCTGTGGAACTGGTCGAGCGAGGTGATGGTGGAAACACCGAGCCAGTCCTTCGCCTTCCGCACGACGGATTCGCAGCCGCCGGAGCCGTACTGGTTTTCGATGTCGCAGAAATATTCAAGGGCGGGATCGGTACGGATGCCGAGACGGTAGCCGTGGTCGCAATAGCCGCTGATATCCTCGTATGCCGTATCGTCCTGTGCCTTGTGGCCGTAGGTCGTATCGAGCACACGGGAAATGCGGGTGCCTTCATCGCTCGTCAGAGAACGCTTTTTCCAGGCACTTTCCGAAGAATTGACGATCTCATTGTAGAGCGTGGAGCCGAGGATGCTTTTCGCATCGTTCGGGCTGAGGGAAACAACACGCTTGAGCAAACGCAGGGCACGCACACCGTTCCACTGCAGAATGCCGATGGAGCAGGCTCCGTTGCTGTCGCAGCGGCTGACCGTGCCGTAGTCGCCCTCCTTCCCCTTGAAGTAGTTGACCATATCCTGAACAATTCTGCTGTAGTTGATCTCATCATAGGCAGAGGCAGCAATGCAGGGAATGACTGCAATCAGCAGAGCTGCACAAAGCAGGATCGAAATCAGTCTTCGCTTCATAGAATTCCTCCGTTCAAATTTGCGATTGTTTTGTTACGAGTCGAATGTAAAAACTCTGCATTTTGTTTTCATTTTGTAACCATTTTAGCACACTGTTTTCAGTTTTGCAAGTATTTTTTTCACTTTCAACTTGCAATCGTCGAAAATCCGGCTGATTTTTGCGGAAAAACCTCCATTTTTTCATGTAAAAAGTATTGGTCGTATTATGTAAACATGTGTAACAAAAACTTTTTGCAGAATTTTGGACATTTTCTCGGACACACAACATCTTGTGTATTTCCACGCGTGCAGACACAAGTGCGGCAGCCGGCACGGTATAGAATACCACAAGGCGGCGGAAGAATTTGCACGAAACGCGGTAGAGGAGTTTCGGGCTGTATCAGACCGTCACAAGGAAGGCTTTCGGGCGGTGGTTGGGGGTGCGGTGCGACGGGACGTCGGGGACACCGTCCCCTACGGGTGCGGTGCGGTACTGACTGCCCCTCCGTCAAAGCCGGCGGCTTTGACACCTCCCCTGACAAGGGGAGGCTTTGGCGGGAGGAGCAAGCCCATCCCCTGCGAAAAATAATTCCTAATTCCGAATTCATAATTCAAAACAAAAACCACACACCCGATTGGGTGTGCGGTTGATTGTTATTCGGCAGACACTGCGGTCAAGCCGCAGGTCTTACCGGATGTTTTCGGGAAAACTCTTACTTCTCGAAGAAACGCATGATGATGGATGCGAGTTCGCAACGCAGTGCACCTGCGGTCGGGTTGAGGAAGAGCTTGCCGTCGAGCGTTGCCTGACCGGAGATGATGCCGGCGTCAACTGCCCATGCCAGATAGTCCTTGGACCAGTTGGGCACGGAGGAAGCGTCGTTGAAGCTGCTCAGGTCAGCCTTGCCGGAAACGTCACGGCCGAGGTACTTGGCGAGGTTGAACATGAACACTGCCAGTTCCTGACGGGTAACGTTGCCGTTGGGATCGAACTTGGAGCCGTCGCCCTTGCCGGAAGCAAGACCGTTCTGTGCACACCATTCGATGGCATCGGTGTACCACTTGTCGGCTGCAACGTCAGCAAATCTGCCGGTGTATTCGACATCCTTGGAACCGCAGATACGGTACAGGATGGAAGCGACCATTGCACGGGTAACCGTTGCATTCGGCTCGAAGTGGAGTTCTTCGGTGCTGGTGGAGCCCATGTAATCGTTTTCGATCACGAAGTCAACTGCGGAGTGATACCACTTGTCGCGGTCTACGTCGTCGTAGTCCCAGCAGGGGCAGTTTTCGGTGGGCTTTTCTTCGTCAGCGGTGAAGTATTCGTAACCGGTTGCACTCGGGCCGAACATGTACAGGTTGTAAGGCTCGTCAACGATTGCGTCTTCAGCGTAAACTGCACCGAATTCGCCGGTCTCTTCGTTGAACAGCAGGACGTAGTCATCGCCGCAGTTCCAGACGACATTGATGTAAAGATCGCCATCGAGCCAGATGTTCCACAGTGCATAATCGTCGGATGCTTCGTCAACCAGCGTCAGTTCGCCATCGGGCGTGATGGCAAGGTACTTGCCGTCAGCGTTCTGGATGGTGTTGATGGTGTAGCCGTAGTCGTCAACGCCGATCGTTTCGATCGTGAAGAGCTGATCGTCGGGTGCACCGTACAGATAGCCGTCGCCGAGGTAGCCGTATTCGATCCATTCGTCTTCGTTGTCGAAGTCGAGATAGAATGCACCCAGGTCGGAGGTCATCATGTAGTCGGAGGAGTCGTAGTCGCCTGCTGCCCAGTCATAGCCGTTGAATGCCCAGACGCCGGACCAGTCGGTCAGGTCGTACAGGCTCAGTGCCAGCTCGTCGTGCGGGTCAGCGATGTCTGCGGGACGCTCCATCAGAGCGTAGAAGGTCACGTCGCCTTCGACAACGAATTCGTCTTCGTCGAAGTACAGTTCGTCCCAGATCCATGCATATTCATCACTGTCGAGGTCATCGCCGGTGATGGGTGCTTCCAGAGCGGTCATGATCCATGCTGCGAAGTAAGCACCGTCAACTTCACCGTACAGGTACGGCATGGTGATGGTGGAGCCAACAGGAACAAAGACCTCTTCGTCGCAGTCGAGTTCAAAGCCTTCGGGGAAGACGAACTTGACAGTTGCGGTTTCCACGTCGCCGAGGATCACGTCTTCTGCAACAATGTTGGAAGCGTAGTCGGCAACGTCGAGTTCATAGATCGCATCAGCGGGAACGTTCTCAAAGACTGCAACGCAGGTCTTGCCTGCTTCGTCTTCGTTGAAGACTGCTTCGTCAATGAGTTCGTCGCCCAGATACAGGTCGATGACTGCGAGGTACTGGTTATCGGTTGCGGTGACGGTCAGAGTCTGGGTGTCTGCATCGTACTCGCAGGAGAATTCGGGTGCGTCGTTATCGACGGTGCACTTGAAGTTCCATTCGAGGTAGTCAGCACCTTCAGCCTTGAGATCTTCGTATGCGATCGCACCGAGGAGATCTTCGCCGTAAGCGATATTGCAGTAGTAGTTGACATCAACAACGGTGTTGGAGGGAAGGACGTTGCCGTCAGCATCGGTGCCGTCCCACATGAACATACCGGTGTTGGACCAGTAACCGTAGTCAGTGTCATAGATTGCCTTCGGCAGATATTCGGTGTCGTCCACGTAGTAGACTTCGCCGGTCTCTGCATTGGAGACGACCATGATCATGTGGCGTGCGTTACGGACGTTCATGGGCATCATGTACAGGGTGTCGCAGATGCCGTCCGGGCCTTCGGAAATCGCAATGTGCTTTTCGTTGAAGCCGTCAGCATAAGCAAACAGGTTGTCGCCTGCGTAGCCGCCGTAGAGCTGGCCGTAGTACTCAAGATATGCGTAGTTCAGGACATACGCCAGGTTGATGTCGGTGTTGACTTCGAAGTCAGCAACATCAAAGTAGGTGTAGCCGTAGTCGTAGTAGGTGTTGCCTTCGTCATCGGCTTCGGTGGTCTGCAGCCAGGTGTCGATCTCGACGACCTCTCTCCAGTCGTGCTGTTCCATGACAGGTGCCTTGGTCCAGTCGCCGTAGAAGCCCATGAAGGTTGCGTGGATCTCGGATTCTTCTTCGAAGTCCTCGGTGGGAGTCAGGAAGACGTAGCCTTCGATGAAGTTGCCGTTCGGGTAGATCTCATCGAAGAATGCCTTGGTTTCTGCAGTCAGCGTGATCTTGACGGTGACATCAGCAGTGCCGCCTGCGGGAACGGTAACGGTCTCGGGGCAGTCGATGACAGCATCGTCTTCGGTCAGATAGTCAGAAGTCAGGGTGTTGTAGTAACGGATATCGGAGCCGTCTTCTTCCTCGCTCCAGTCAGCGGAGATGGGATAGTCGTACATTGCGAGCGGAGTCACAGTGTAGTCAATCGCATAGCCGGCGTCGTTCTTAACAGTGAAGGTGAATTCCCATTCGCCGTCAACGTTGTCGTACAGGTTCTGGATAGGCTCGGTGATGTATGCCCAGGTGTTGAGGGCATTGATGATATCAATGAGACCGGAACCCTGCTTTCTCGGGCTGTAGATGTAGCCGTCAGCATCTTCGAGAACCCATGCGGTGCTCTCTGCGATCGCTTCAGCCTTTTCAGCACGCTCGACCTTGGTCAGGTCTTCGGCGTTCATCAGGTAGCCGAGCAGAACTGCCATGAAGCCGGACACGTTGGGTGCCGCCATGGAGGTGCCGGAGTAGATGGTGTAGCCGTCGGTGCTGTTGTTGAGGACGGAGTTGACGTCGCCGCCGACACCGGTGATGGTGGGCTTCAGCGTCAGGCTCGGGGTGCAGCCCCAGCAGCTGTAGTCAGACATCAGCCAACCGTCAACGTTGGTAACACTGACCTTTTCTTCGGGGAAGGTCATGACGGGAGCATCGGGATCAATGGGAGGTGCGGGAGGAACGATGGGTTCGTCGGATGCCTTGTACAGGTCAAATGCGAACAGATCGCCGTTGGAGTCATTGATGTAGTAGACAGAGAATTCGCTGTACTGTTCGTACCATTCAATGCTCTTCGGATCGCCGCTGGTGCCCTTTGCGGTGGTGCTGGAGATGTAGAAGGTGCCGTCGTCGTTGGCTTCGATCGCCCAGACATTGTCGGTGTCGCCGAAGTCAAGACCGCCGGTCGAGCAGGACAGAGTCTCGCCTGCTGCGTTCTTGATGTAGTAGCCGCCGTCGGTCGCTTCGAGCGTCCAGACGAGGTCTTCATTGTCGGTGGTAACGATACCGCTCACAGGAGTAACTTCTTCGCCTGCACGGTAGTTCTTGCCGTTGCTGCCGGTGATGACGTCGTTGGACATTGCCATATCGCTCGCTGCGTTGACAAGGACGAACTCGCCTTCGGAAACTTCGAAGGTCCACTCAAATGCTCTGCCTTCGCCGACAGGAGGATCAATGGGAGGATCATCGGGATCTTCGTCGGAAATGACGTAGAAGGACAGGACAGTTGCCTTGGAAGCGTCCGCGGTGTCATAGAACATGCCGTTCTTGATCATCAGGTACAGCTCGGAGCCGACGTTCTTGAACAGCCAGCCGTCGCCGGATGCAACCAGTTCGTAGAAGAGGTAGTCGCCGTCATAGTCGGGATCGCCGATGGTGCCGACATAGGTGCCGTCGTTGTACAGGCAGTACATGGAATCGTTGTAGTCGTATTCGTACTCGTCAACGAATGCCCAGGTGCCGTCGCCCATATCGAGTGCGTACAGAATGCCTGCGTCCATCCAGTCAGCAGTCAGCTTGTCGCCGCTGACGGTAGCTGCTTCGGTATTCTGGTTCCATGCGGTGATGTAGTAGCCGTCATCTTCGGATTCTGCGGAGTAAGCCATGATGACGCCGTCCTTCTTGCTGTAAAGAACAACGGGATCGCCGTCTTCGGGCAGCTCTGCATAGTAGCCGTAGATGTACTCGGTGTCGTCACGCTTTGCGGGCTTGGAGGTGTCGCGGATCTCTCTGCCGACACGGATGCCCTTGGTCTCGCCGCCTTCAAGCAGAGCCAGAAGTGCAAGGCCGTCTTCCTGCGTCAGAGATGCAGCAGGAATTGCGTACGGATCGATGGACATGTAGATAACGCCGGCGGCGTTGTTGTAAACGAGGGCTGCTACTGCACCTGCAGCTGCTGCGTTGTCAACCTTTTCCTGGAAGGTGATGTCGCCGCGGGAGATCAGAGCGATCTTGCCTGCAACGTCAACGTTCTCAAAGTCTTCGGGATAGCCGAAGCCGCAGTCAACAAAGTTGAATTCCTTGCCGACCATTGCGTTGAAGAACTGGCTGCCTTCATCGGAGTCGTAGTAAGCGATCTCAAGGTCGCCGACTCTCAGGACGTTTGCGGGGAATGAAGCATTCTCGAGGGAAGCGATGGACATGTTGCCGTCGTAGGTGGACGGAGAACCGACGGTGCCGTAGTCAGCATAGTCAGCGGTGACATAGCCGTCGCCTGCCCAGTTGGAAGCCATGTAAGCCATGGAGTACTCGTTGCCTGCGGAGATGGAGCAGACAACACCGTTGTTTTCGAGGATCTCGTACATGTTGCCGTAGACTTCGTTTTCGAGCTCGGGATCATAGGTGAAGCCGTTCTGTGCACCGATGGACATGTTGATGACATCAGCACCCAGTTCAAAAGCGTCTTCCAGAGCTGCGAAGTAGATGGTGGAGTCGGTGCCCGGCTCGTCATCCATGAAGATCTTCATCTCGAGCAGCTGTGCATCGGGAGCACCACCCATGAAGGTGATGGCACCGTCTTCTGCTTCTGCATAGCCTGCTGCGATGCCGGAGACGTGAGGGCCGTGGCCGTTGGTACGGTCTTCGGCGTCGTCGTCGTCGTCAGCATAGTCATAGGAGAAGGGGATCTTGTCGGAAACGTATGCACCGTAGCCCTTACCTGCGATAAAGGCATCGGCGTCGTCCTTGGAAATGGCTGCGGACCGGAGCATGCCGTCATAAACTGCGAATGCTTCGTGGCCGGCGGTCATGCCGGTGTCGAGGATCGCAATGACGGTGCCGCTGCCCATAATGCCATACTGATGGGCAAGGGCCAGACCGGTCATTTCGTTGGAGGATTCCATCTTGACGTCGTAAACAGGCAGATCATAATGGTTTGCAATATAAACTGCCTTGACACCTTCCATTTCGGAGATGGCATCCAGGTTGCCGTAAGCGGTTTCGACAGCCATACCGTTGAGCAGAGAGTCATACTCAAACAGTTCGGTGTACTTCAGACCGCTCATGGACTTGCGGAGTGCGTTGTGCTGTGCAGCCAGTCTCGTCTTGACGATGGCACGGGCTTCGGAAGCCTCGCCTGCGGGCTTGCCTTCCATCACGATGATGGCACGGACGAGCTCGTCATCAGCATAACGATAACTGTTGCTTGTGCGGAAGGAAGCACTCTTGAAGCCAAGTGCCTTTTCCGCTGCTGCGGGTTCTGCACCGGCAGCTCTGGTCTTGCCCGCTGCAAAAATCGTCAGCGGCAGGCAGGTCAGAACCATCGCCAGTACCAGCAGAACTGCCAGCAAGCGTCTTGTGTTCTTCATTTGCTTTTTTCTCCTTGTTTAGATTTAGGAAACGCTGACAAAACCGTCTGCGGCTGAACAGCAATTCTTTTGCCGCATCCGTGCAGTTTGAAAATCAGACAATACACAAAGTATTACCATGATTTCCAAACCTTCGCCTGCGGCAAAACCTCTCACTGTCAGCTCTTGCCGGTTTTATCATTGTTTCCTATTTAGATAACCGAAGGGGATGCTCCGGGTAATCTACGAAATAGTGATAGGGGTGCTTTTTACCCTATAAGGATTTCATCTATTCTAACGCACATCTATGCTGTTTGCAATTCTTTTTTTATGATTATTCAAAAGTTTTTCAGAAAAGATGGATATTTTATGCATATTTGGAAATAACTTTGTATTTTTTGCATAAAAAGACGGGAATATTGGAATTTACAGATATACGGAACGGTCGAGACCGTTCCCTGCGGTGTTGATTGAAAGCAGATCCTTCGTTGCTACGCTCCTCAGGATGACACAGAAAGCCCGGCCACTGATCACTGACCGCTGACCATTAAAAAAACACCGCGGGAAACCCGCGGTGTTTTTGTTTCGGTTATCTGCTGAAAAATCTCTGGAGCATGGAGGCGATCTCCGCACGGCTTGCATTTGCCTGCGGTGCCAGCAGCGTCTGGCCGCCGGATGCTCTGCCGGAGATGAAGCCGACTGCCACTGCCCATTCAACTGCTTCTCTCGACCAGCCTGCGACCTTCGCCGCATCAGGGAAGGTGCCGAGGTCTGCTCTCGCGGAGACGTCTTCGCCGCGGTTGTTTGCGTAGTTGAAGAGGATGAGGGCGATCTGCTCTCTCGTGACATTGTCGTTCGGGCCGAACTTGCCGTTGCCGTAGCCGGCAACAACGTTGTTTTCATACGCCCAGAGGACGGAGTCGGTGTACCACTTGCCGTCAGGCACGTCGGTGAACGGGTTGCTGCCGGTCGGTGCCGGGCTGCCCGCTGCTCTCCACAGGATGTTGACGAGCATTGCACGCGTCGTGGTGCCGTTCGGGCTGAACAGCAGCGGTGCCTCGGTCGTAGTACCGGACATCAGGCCTTCGTTCAGCATGTAGTCGACCGCTTCGTGATACCACTTGGTGATGTCAAGGTCGGCGAACTTCAAAGACGGGCAGTTGATCGCGATCGTCTCGGTGTAGGTGTCGCCGCACTTGGTGCAGGTGTAGGTGATGATGCCTTCTTCGAAGCAGGTGGCTTCCCTGGTGACCTCGCTCTCGTAGTTGTGTTCGCATTCGACGTCGCCGTTCCACGCAGGATCGGGGATGATCTCGTCACAGTTTCTCACGCGGAAGCAGCAGGTGGAAACATCCGAGCCTGCTTCGGGGTGCATGAAGCACATACCGACCGCACTCACGCCGCGGCCTACTTCACAGAACTCGGCAAGCTCATTCTTGCCGGTGGTGCCGGAGTAGATGTAGCCGTCGATGAAGATCGTGGCGATGCCGGTGTTGTCCCTGACCTTGATCTGTGTGACGGTGTCGCCCTGATACTGCACGTCGACGATGGTGCCGCGTGTACGCAGCAGGCTGCCGCCGTAGACCGAATAGTCCATGGCCTCGATGCAGGTAAGCTCCTTCGGCTCGATGACGTTCTTCGGCTCATTGTCGAGAACCGTGCACTTGAGCACCTGGATCTCCACGTCGTCCTGATAAGCGTCCTTGTAGCCGATGATCTGCACCTTTGTGCCGATCGCAAGGCCGTCAACGGAGTACGGATAGACCGTCACGCCGCCGGTTTCGTCCTGCACGTAGATGGTGTCGAAGAAGGTGGTGTTTTCGTTGTCGGTACCGTTGGTAACCCAGCCTTCGATGCAGAAGACCTCGCCCATGTCGCCCTGCCGCATTTCACGGATCGGGGTGACGGGAAGCTGCACGCCCGTGCCTTCGAGAATGTTCTGCATGAGCGTTGCATTGAGCATCATGTCGTGCTCGACGGTCTCCATGTCGAAGCCGGACATGAACACTCCGCCGGCAAGGAAGATGTGGCCGCCTGCCTTGGTGTCCTGCACCACGACCTCGGTGACGTTGCCTGCCTTCTGGACGTATTCGATCTCATCGCTGTTGATGGCGTAGCCGGTGTCGGTCTTGGTATCCACGGAGAAGGTCTCGGGATTGCCCCAGATCAGCGGCTCTGCCTTGTAGACGAAGCCGTTTTCCGCGTTCTTGCTCATGTCAACGGAGCAGGCAGAGTAGATCGAGAAGCCGAGCTCGGGATCCGCACCTGACAGCCATTCGGAGTCGGCTGCGTAGCCGTACAGCGTCGGGCCGTAGTTGAGGGTGTCGTTGTCGTTGAGTTCTGCCACCTCATCGGAACGCAGGGTGACAGTCGCACCCATCGCAGTGAGGAGTTTGTTCATTTCCGTATGCGTCTGGCAGGAGGTGGAGTCGTTGTAGTCCGCGTTGCCGCAGAGGATCACGGAGCCGCCGTTGTGTACATAGTCCGCAACGGTGCGGATGAACGCATCGGAGAAGTGGCTCGTCTTGTAGCCGGACATCGTACGCTTTGCAGGAGACGTGATGATGAGAAGGTCACAGTCCTCGAGCATCTTGTCCGTGATCTCTTCGGTTTCCACACGGACGCGTGCGAAGTTGTTGAGGCCGAGCTGCACGACCTTCGTCATGTTGCCGGAATAGTAGCCGGTGACGTAGTCGTTGTAGTGTGTGCCGTCGATGATGACGTTTGCGATCATTGCTTCCGGCAGGAAGTCCATCTGCAGCACGCCGTTGTACTGCTTTTCAACGCCCTCGTAGGTGCCCTTGACGATGACCTCCATCGACATTGCACCGATGCCGTCGTAGGTGAACGGGAAGGTGAAGGACGCGGTGGACGGGCCTTCGATGACGTCCAGACCGGTCGATGCAAGATCAACAGTGCAGATGACCTCGCCGTTTACGGTAAATTCGATGGAGTCAACGTACAGCGGGCTTTCTTCGTCGTTGTAGAAGTCCATCGTGATGTTCATCTCTTCGCCCTGCAGTGCGATGTCTGCATCGGTGCGAAGTTCCTTGACGCCGATGGCTTCCACGTCACCGATCCAGACGGGTGCGGTGACGGCGATGTTGCCGTCTGCCTGCGTCAGACGCAGGTAGTAGTAGGAGTAGTTGGGCTGCATCTCGAATTCCACGACGGAATCACGGACGGGCGTGCTCTTGGTCGCCGCGACGATGCCGCCGTTGACGATGACGTCGACCTTGACGTTGCCGGAGTCGGTCGGATCGGAGATGACCGCCTTCAGGGTGATGGTGTCGGAGACGTCGTCCTCGGTGAGGATGGCACCCATTTCGTAATTATCCAGCGTGTAGTAGATGGAGAAGTCGTTGTCCTCGGTGGCGTACACGCGGCGGTTACGGATAGCGTCATAGATGTTGTTTCTCGTCAGGCTGTCTGCCATGACAACGGATCGAGCCGTGTTGGAATCGCCCCAGTTGCCCTTGTGGTTGTCCTGGTTGTTGGTGGGTGCGACGTGCCAGCCGAGATCCAGTGCACGTGTGTATTCCTCGTAGGACGGGAAGTAACCGGAAGAGCCGATCGTGCCTTCGCCGTTGCCGACCTCGATGATGGTGACGATCTCGTCGATCGTTTCATCGTAGTAAGCATAGTCCTGGAAATTGCCGAAGGTCGTGCCGGGGTGGTTGAACTGGCTCAAAGAGTTTGCATCGCCCTTGAGTGCGGTGTAGTAGTTGTTGAGGGCCGTTGCGTAGGACGCAAACTCGGTCTGCGTTCTTGACTGGAAGCCTGCGGTGTTGTAGGTGTTCATGTGACCGAGACCGTTCGACCAGGTCATTTCGTAGCCGTACAGACCGACGAAATCTTCCGTGGTGTACTTGTCGGCAAGCTCGTGACCGAGCACCCACTTGGAGGACATGGAGCCATCCTGGATGGAGGCCTGCAGGTCGTTGTCGAAGGCGTTGGAGTGGTCGGTAACCGCGAGGAAGTCGAGGTTGTCGACCTCGTTGGCGGCGTGATAGAACGCCTCTTCGCAGGAGCCTGCACCGTCGGACAGGTTGGTGTGGGAGTGGAGCTGGCCGAAGTAGAGATTGTAGGTCTCATTCTGACGCAGTGTGTAGATGAGAACGGAAACGGGGCTGTTGATGCAGCCTTCCTTCGTTGCCATCGCCATCACCGTGCAGTCGGAGGCCAGCAGCTCTTCCGTCAGAACGGGTTTGTTTGCAGGATCGTAGGTCTGCCACGTCACGCCGAAGTCGGTGGAGTACAGAACCGTGGCACCTTCCGTCGGGCAGGTGAACTTGATCTCCGTGCCCGCAACCACAGCACCGCCGTTCGGGCTTGCCTTGACGGGACTGACCTGTGCCTGCGTGAAGTAGTAGTAGGTCTTGACGGAGTCAAAGTCGGTATCGTCAGAGTCAGACCAGACCTTGACGAGCGTCGGGAACTCGGTCAGGATGGGCGGGTTTGCGGGATCGTAGACCTGCACGGTCTGGCCGTAATCGAAGGAGTAGTAGATCGTCGCACCGGGCGTGGAGCACTCGAAGGTGAGTGCAGAGCCTGCGGGCAGGCTCGTGGGTGCGTCGCAGCGTACCCAGTCGGAAATTTCCTTATGCACCATCGGGCAGCCGGTCAGCTCCACGGTATCGATACGCACGGAGGACTGCTTGCTGACGGTGGTGACGGTCTCACCTGCCGCGTTGACGGTGGGCGTCTGACGGGTGCGGTCGGCATAGAGTCTGATGTAGAGATCCTGCACGTTTTCACAGCCGGTGGGCACGTCCATTTCTACGCTCACGTAGCTGCCGCCGACATCCATCGGGATGTAGCCGCCGACGATGTCGCCTTCGCCGGAGACGTCGTAGGTCGCACCGCCGTAGCCGTAGCCGGTGTAGGCGTAGGAATAATGGCCGGTGCCGAAGTTCGTGAAGTTCTCACCGTCGGTGGAGTACTTCATCGTAAAGCCGCTCGGGCCTGCGTTGGAGACACGCAGACGGAAGGACATGGCAAGGTCGGTGTACTTTGCCGTGGAGACCTTCATCTGGATGTAGTCGTCCGTCGGGAGCATGATCGGCACGGTGTTGCCTTCTTCGTCCGTGGTGGTATCGGGCTCGCCGTCTTCGTCAAGATCCTGCGGAACCTCGCCGGAGCCCATGCAGGGGCTCTTGCTGCCGAGGTAGTAGTTGGTGGAGTTGGTGGAGGAGGTGGAGAAGCCGGGGGTGATGTTCTCGTTGCCGACCACCACGCTCATGATCGCCTGACCGTCGAGACGGTCGTTGGCGGTGATGAGGTCGCCGTAGACGAACAGGTCGCCGGCGTAGTTGGCGTTGCCGCCCCAGGAGGCGATCACACGGCGGTCTTCTTCGACCTTTGTAAAGCCGATCACCGTGGCGGAGTCGTCATTTTCGGGGACGTAGATGCTGTCAAAGTCATAAGCCTGCGGCCACGACCAGTCAGCGGGGTATTTCACCTCCACGGGATCGCCGACGCGGCCTGCACCCGTGATGCCGTAGATGGCGACGTTGTTGAGCTTGTTGCTGCCGCCGTTTTTGATGACGTCGCCCTTGATGGACTCGTCATCGGCAACGACGATGCGGATGACCAGGTTCTCGCACGCTGCCGCATCGGGCAGGTCGACAACATAGTTTTTCACGGTCTCGGAGATGGACAGCGTGGCAAATTCCACCCAGGTCTCGCCGAGGTCGACGGAATAGCGGAGAGAAATATTCTTCGGGCCGGTGGAGGAAGAACCCGTCTTCATCTGGAAGGACATATCCGTGCAGCCGGAGGTGTTGGCAATGACCTGCCAGTAGGCACCGGTCGTCCAGCCGGTCTGGTTGAGTGCCTTGGAAACGTAGGAGCAGTAGGCACTCGTGATGTGAGACAGAGAGCCCCAACCGGTTTCAGTCGGCTTTGCGGGCATCGTGGCTGCGTCTTCAAACTTCCAGCCGACGATCATGTCGCCCTTGATGTCCGCGTTGACAAAGCCGGTATCGACCTCTTCCTGCTTGGGCTTGTAGTCTGCAGGATAAGTCGGTTGTGCGGGATCCGCCAGATGCGTGCCCGTGAGCTTGCCGGTCATGTAGACCATGTTGATCTTGCTGTTGCCGCCGGAAGCAATGGTCGCGGGCGTTGCATCCGTCGCCTTGACGGACTGGTCACCCGTGACGACGACACGCAGCAGCGTGTTCGCCGAGGCGGATTCGTCGGGAAGATCGAAGGTGTAGTTTTCCAGTGCGGAGGTGAGCTTGAACTGCTCGCCCACACGCGTCCAGGTCGCACCCTTGTCCGTGGAGTATTCCAAAGACATGTCACGCGGGCCGGTCGCGGACGAGCCGAGCTTTAACGTGATCCTGGTGTCGGTGTAGCCGGAGGTATTGGCGACCAGCAGCCAGTAGGCACCGACCTCCCAGCCCTTGACGGTCAGTGCACCGCCGGTGTAGGACGGGCCGGTCGTGATGGAGTTTGCAAGATAGCCCCAACCCTTGACCGCACCTGCGGGCAGGCTCTTGGCCTCTTCAAAGTTCCAGCCGACGAAGGCATCGGCGGGAATGGCATCGGCGGATGTATCGCCGTAGCCGACAGGCCAGGAGGGATTGGCGGGATCTGCTTCATGCTTATCGCCGACATAACCGGTCAGCGTGACGTGGTTGATACGGCTCGCACCCTGCGTCTTGTTGATGCTGCCGCCGTTGACGGCGGTATCGCTGTCGACCTTGAAGCGGACGAGCAGGTTGGCAGACTGTGCATCATCCGGCAGATGGATCGTCTGGTGCTGCAGCTTGGTGGTGGAGTTTGCCAGATGGTAGCCCTGCACCCACACCCAGGTCTCGCCGAGGTCGGTGGAATATTCGACTGCCCAGTCGGCAGGGCCGGTGCCGGAGGAGAGAACGTCTGCTTCAAGCGTCAGATCGGTGGTGTCGGAGGTGTTGAAGATCATGCACCAGTTGTGGCCGACGCCCCATTTGGTGACCTTCATGCCGATGAGCTTGTCGTCCTTTGCACTGACGAGCTCTACCTTGCCGGAGGCGGTGGTGTTGAGGTAGCCCCAGCCCTCGGTGGCGGAGGTCGGGAAGTTTTCAGGATAGGCCTCTGCAGTGAAGTCAACACGTGCCAACGTCCGGAAGCCCGCTTCCGTGGCGGCAAGGCGGATGAAAGCGACCTTGTTTTTGCCGGTGCCTGCGAAGTTTGCAGGTGCATCTTCCGTGCTCTTGACTGCCTCGTTGTCCTTCGGACGCAGGCGGATGAGCAGGTTTTCAGTGATGGCATCGTCAGGCAGCTTGACCGACGGCGTGAAGGTCGTCGTTGCGTCCGTGATCTGATAGCCGCCGGCTTCTTTCCAGTTGTCGCCGGCATCTGTGGAATACTCGACCACCCAGTTCTTCGGGCCGGTCGCCGTACCCTTGGTACGCAGAGACAGCGTCAGGTTGCTCTTGCCGGCGGTGTTGATGCCGGAAAGCAGCCAGTATTCGCTTGTCGACCACTTGGCGTGGTCAAAGAAGCCGGTATCGCCGCCGGAGATCGCATCACCGGAGGAATGGGACAGCGAGCCCGAGCCGAAGGTCGCGGGGACCTCAACGGTGCTGGCAGTATAGTCGTTATACTCCCAGGCGACGATCATGGACGATGCTTCCAGTGCCATGGATGCCAGAGGCAGCAGGGACAGAAGCATCACGACAGCCAGCAGGATCGCCGGCAGCCGCTTTTTCAAGGTCTGTTTCATAAGGAACCTCCTTGTACCGATTTTACGGTGACAAATATACATAGTAATAGTATCACACACGGTACCGCTTTTCCAGTTACACTTTGAACTTTGGACAGGTTGCCCGATTTTTTGTGCTTTGTTTGTGCAGTTCGACAGTTTTCTGCGGCAATTATCCCGCATGGGGACGCAAGTGCGTTGTCCCGCTCCCCTGCTGCGTCGGGAATGTAACCTTTGTCACTGTTCTCACATACTTTTTTTATCGGAATGAAATTGCAGATTTCATTCGGCTGTGTTATAATGGTAACAGGAAAAATCTGTCGGAAAGGACCGCCGTTTTTTATGAAAACGCTACTGCATATCTGCTGTGCACCCTGTGCGAACATGTGCATCGATACGCTGCGGCAGGAAGGGCAGGACGTCACGGGATTCTGGTACAATCCCAACATCCACCCGTTCACCGAATACCGTGCCAGACGCAACTGTCTGCGTGACTACGCCGTCACCATTTCTTTGCCGCTGATCGAGAAAAATGACTACGGTCTGCGTCCCTTTGTCAGAGCCGTGGCAGACGATATCGATCATCGGTGCATCAAATGCTATGAGATGCGGCTGTTTGAGGCCGCAAAGACCGCAAAGGATCAGGGCTTCGACGCATTCACTTCCAGCCTGTTCATCTCTCCCTATCAGCAGCATGAGCTGATGAAGGAGGTCGCCGAGCGTGCGGCGGACGAATACCATATCGCCTTTGCCTACCGCGATTTCCGCCCGCTGTTCAGACAAGGGCAGGAACGTGCAAAGGAACTCGGCTTCTATATGCAGAAATACTGCGGCTGTGTTTTTTCCGAAGAAGAGCGTTACCTGAAATCCACAAAGATCATCCGCTGAAGGGAGTGTTTTTATGGGAATTTCCGTGATGAAGAAACGCGACGGCACGATCGTTCCGTTCGACATTCAGAAGATCATCAACGCAATCAAAAAGGCATTTATCGCCTCCGAAGAGCCCAAGGACGTTGACCGTCTTTCCACCGATCTGGCTTTGGAGGTCTACACCCTGCTCGATCTGGAGGGCAATCCCGCACCGACACTCGAGCACGTGCAGGATATCGTGGAGCAGGTGCTGATGACCTCCGGTCACGTCAGGACTGCGAAAAACTACATCCTCTACCGTCAGGAGCATACGCGTCTGCGTCAGGAAGCCGAGGAGGTCGAAAACCGTTTCGGCGGTGCTCCGGTCGCCCTTCGCTCCGCGTTAGCCGGCTGCAGCCGCATCGACGATGCCGTGTTCTGCTCCTTCACCGTGCTTTATGCTCGCCGCAATCAGGCGGTGACCGATTTTGTCGAGGCAATGGCTCCCGGTGTTGCCGGCAGCTTCCGCCGCATCCGCAGTCTGACGCTGCGGCTGACGTTGGAACTGCTTGCAAACGTCAAGGTCAATGAAAAAACCTCGGATGCGTGGGAGACAGGTCTTGCACAGAACGGTCTGTCCGTTTCGCTCGATACCGATCCCGCCGCTCTGTCGCGGGAGGCAGATCTCATCTGCGGCACGCTCGGCTGTGACCGCGACACCGTGACGAAGGCACAGGACTTTGCCGTGCGTACCGCCGTGCAGGAAACACGGAATATTCTCGCCGACTCCCTGCGGTGTCTGCTGCAGACGACCGGCTTGACGCCCGACGCCTTGCAGGGTGATGTCGAAACGCCGGAAGGACGGCTCGTTTCGGAGGTACTGCAGGAGCTGAAAGAAAAAGAAATCAGGTGAATTCCTTGTTCGGCACAAAGCATCTTATCATTTTAGCGTTCTGTGCGGCATACGCTGTCTGCACGATCCTCTTTCTCGTCAAAAAGAAGCCGTCCCTCGGTGCGGTGACCAAGGTCCTTCTTGTGATCGGCATCATTTCCGAAACTTTGAAGCTCTGCTCGTATATCGTTGCAAACGAGACAGAATACGGCGGGTATCTCCCGAAAACCGATCTGCCGTTCCATCTTTGCTCGATCCAGCTGATCTTCATGGTCATTCTCGTGCTTTCCAAGAGCGATCGCGTGAAACGGACGCTGTATTCCTTCATGCTCCCGACCTGCCTGATCGGCGGCTTTGCGGCACTGATGCTGCCCACGTCGTCCTCCCTCAACATGCCGGTCATCACCGTGCAGTATTTCCTCTATCACACGTCCATCATCGTCTTTGCGATCTATCTGTATCTGTCCGAGGAGTTCAAACCGGAGTTCCGCGACTATACTGCGGCGTGTCTGATGCTTCTCGCGACGTTTTTCCTTGCCATCTACCTCAACGGCTGGGTGAACGACTATGAGCACGCCATCAACTTCATGTACGTGGTCAACCCGCCCGTGGAAGGTCTGCCGTACCTGAACAAAAACCACGGCTGGCTCGTCTACATCGTGCACTACGCCGTGCTCGCGTATGTGTGCATCACGCTTTGCTACATCCGCCCCGTGGCGGGGAAGATCAGATCGCTGTTCTCCCGCAAGGAAGCCACTGCGGCAAAATGAGTGAACAGCAAACGCCGAGGCTGCAAGACGCAGTCTCGGCGTTTTTTCAGGCGGGACAGGAATCCCGTCCTTTACGGCGTTGGTTGGAAATACGGTGCAAAACTGAAAGGGACAGATTGCCACGGCCAGTCTGCTGACTGGTCTCGCAATGACATACCAAGGAGTGCATTGCAAAATCTGATTACTGAGCACTGACCACTGACAACTGCAAATTCTGATTTAGCGGGAGGAGCAGGCTGTGAATTGCCCAAATCTTTGATTTGGCAGCAATTCAAGCCCACCCTGAGTGTGCCCCTTCCCTACGGATGCGGCGGAAAAGAAAAAGAAGGCGATCCAAACGGATTGCCTTCTTTTTATGTGCTTTCAAAGATCAGATGCAAATCAAAGTGCCTTCTTGGCGGTCTCAACGAGAGCTTCGAATGCCTTTGCGTCTGCGATTGCCAGCTCGGACAGAGCCTTGCGGTTCATTTCGATGCCGGACTTCTTCAGACCGTCCATGAAGCGGCTGTAGTTGATGCCGTAGGGCTTGACTGCTGCGGAGATACGGGTGATCCACAGGCGAGGGAAGTGTCTCTTCTTCAGGCGGCGGTCAGTGTAAGCATAAACGCCGGACTTCTTGACAGCCTGCTTGGCCATCTTGAAGTGGGTGGACTTGCTGCCCCAGTAGGACTTTGCGAGCTTCAGAACTTTATTTCTTCTCTTGCGCGTCATCATTGCGCCTTTAACTCTTGCCATTGTCTATATCCTCCGTTCCGATTACTTGTAAGGAATCATCTTTTTGATGGTTTCCTGGTTGGTGCAGTCAGCGTAAGTCGTGCTTCTCAGACGACGGCAACGCTTCGTGTCCTTCTTGTTGAGGATATGGCTCTTGAATGCGTGTGCTCTCTTGACCTTACCGGTCTTGGTGAGATTGAATCTCTTCTTTGCACCGCTGTGGGTTTTCAGTTTCGGCATAATTTGGTTCTCCTTCCGTATTTTCAAAAAGCTTTCACTTTTTTTTCGACTGATCCTTGGGGGACAGGAACATGGACATGAATCTGCCCTCGAGCTTGGGGTTTTTATCGACGGTCGCGACTTCGCTGCAATCCTCGCCGAATTTCACAAGCAGCTCTTCACCGAGATTGGTGTGTGCCATCTCACGGCCGCGGAAGCGGACGCTGACCTTGACACGGTTGCCTTCTTTGAGGAACTTCTGTGCACTGCGGACTTTGGTATTGAAATCGTTGGTGTCGATGCCGGGAGACATGCGGACTTCTTTGATTTCGACGACGTGCTGGTTCTTCTTTGCTTCTTTTTCCTTTTTCATCTGGTCAAAGCGGAACTTGCCGTAGTCCATGATCTTGCAGACCGGGGGAACTGCATTCGGGGAGATCTTGACGAGGTCGAGATCCTGCTCCTCTGCCAGTGCCAAAGCTGCCTCAGCGGACATAATGCCCAACTGTGTACCGTCTTCACCGATCACGCGAAGCTCTTTGTCCTGAATTTCCTCATTGAGCTGATGTGTCATTTTAGCGATGGAAAACACCTCCTAAAAAATCAAAAAAACGGATGCACGCATGGCACCCGTCAATCACAACCCACAGACAGCGTCTGTGAATATTACGATGTTAACCTCTTTGCTAAACCGCTGGAGGTGAGGCGGGTGCTGCCTGCCTGCTTTCTTTTGCATGGGGATTATACAACAGGGAATTGCGGTTGTCAATAGGTTTTTTGAAGATTTTTTGATCTGCGGGCGGGACGGGGAACCCGTCCCCTACGAGTGTGCGAAAGGCTCACAAAAAACAAGGGACTGCGGTGCAGTCCCTTGCGGTTATCAATCTACTTTGTAGGTGTATACCCACGCGTTCGGCAGGTAGCGTCCCTGCGGCGTTCTCGTGTTGGAGCAGCGGGTGACGTACTCGCCGTCATACCACATGATCGCGGAGGTGCCGCCGTCGAGGTTCATCGCCGTCATGCAGTCGTGCTCCATCATCTTTTCGGCACACAGTGCCGCACTGCAGCCGGGAGAGTCGGCATATCTGCCTTCCACGACGATCATCAGGATCTCGCCCGTTTTCGACTGGCCGATGCAGGCACGCGGGTTATTCGCCGTGTAGTCGTTGATGGGAAGCTGCTGGCCATTGACGACCAGTGCAGGCTCGAATTCCACGGCATCCGTTACGTCGTCGCCGCAGGCATTCGGTGCATCGTTGATGTAGAGCCAGTTGTTCTCCTTGAGCTCGATACGCTTGATGCCCCAGCCTCTGTGATAGCCGTATTCCACGCCGTCACACTTGCAATAGCCGGCGATCTGACCGCCGTTGCCGTTGCCGCCTTCATCGATAAAGCCGCTTCCGGTCATGGCAAGCAGACCGTTGTTGTTTCCTGCGATCTCGCCTGCGTGCTGTCCGTAGCCGCCGATGCCGGCAGAGGGATACAGATGGAGCATGGCGGGATCCTTGGCGATGGCAAGCACACCGCGGGAGTTGCCGCACCAGACACGTACCAGAAGCACTTCGTTGGCAGCGTCGATGGCAAGTACCTGCTCACCCATCGTGGTGTAGATCGTGGTGCCGTCATCATTGAGGCCCGCTTCGTTGATGTCGATGCCGGCATAGCCGTTTTCCAGCACTTCGGGGTGCTGACGGAAATAATCCTCCGCAGAGTCGCGGTCAAGCTCCCAGAACGTTTCGTAGAACGTCTCGCGTTCCAGTTCCTCCGGGGAAACCGTTTCAACGGGTTCGGTTTCCGCCTCGGTGAGCTCCGTGGGCGGCTCCGTGCTGTTCTGACCGATCTGTGCCTCCTGTGCCGCACGTTTATCCGCACGCCACTCGTCCATGACGTCCCGCGGCATGAAGGTCAGTGCTACCCACTGGAAATGCATCGTTTCCATGGAGAAGTCGATGCAGGCCTTACGGAACTTTGCCACAGCGGGGATCTTGGAGTAGCAGAAGAACAGATACATTGACAGCAGGATCGCAAGCACGATGAGAAGTGCGATCAGTCTGCGGACGCGTTTTTTGTGTTTGCTCTTCTTCCGCTCCTTCACCGGCGTGCTGCGGTAGTCTTCCTGCATACGCTGTCTGCGTTCATCAGGCTCCAGGTCAGCGTAGTCGAAAATCGAACGCTTTTTGGTGTACTTCTCCGCTGCAGTCTCGGTGACGGCAGTCTTTTTCTGCGGAGCAGCCTTCTGTGCAGGACGCTGCAGCTGCGGAAGTTCTTCCCGTTCGGGTGCTTCGGCAGGCAGTTTTTCGTCTGCGTCCGTCTGTGCGGGAAGAGGCCGCTGTGCATTCTTGCCGTATTTACTTTGCTTTGTGTTGCCAAACAGTTTCACGACAGTACCTCTTATCTCTCTGTTGCAGGCGTGTAAAGCCCTGTTATCCTGCGGACTGTGCCGCAGGCTGATCGGGTGTCTCGATACGCTTGATCTGTGCACCGAGTCCGCGAAGTTTTTCGATCATATTCTCATAGCCGCGTTCAATGAAGTGAGCGTCTTCCACGACGGTCACATCACTTGCAGCCAGTCCCGCGATGACCATCGCCGCACCGGCACGCAGGTCACACGCTTTGACCGAGCAGCCGTGGAGTTTTTCCACGCCGTCGATGACCGCGACCTTGGTGTCCACCTGAATGGAGGCACCCATGCGGTTGAGCTCCGCACAGTAGCGGAAGCGGGTATCGTAGATGCTCTCGGTGATGATGCTCGTGCCCTTTGCCAGCACCATGCAGACCGCGATCTGCGACTGCATATCCGTCGGGAAACCGGGATACGGCATCGTCTTGACGTTGGCACGGCGAAGATTGCCCGTGCGGACAACACGGATGGCATCGTCATACTCCGTGACCTTTGCCCCCATCTCACGCAGCTTTGCGGAGATGCACTCCATGTGCTTGGGAATGACGTTCTGCACCAGCACGTCACCGCCGACTGCCGCAGCCGCCGCCATGTAGGTGCCCGCTTCGATCTGGTCGGGGATGATGGTGTAGGTGCCGCCGTGCAGTGCCTTGACGCCACGGATCTTGATGATGTCCGTGCCGGCACCGGAAACCTTTGCACCCATGGAGTTGAGGAAGTTTGCAAGGTCGACGATATGCGGCTCTTTTGCCGCGTTTTCAATGACCGTGGTGCCGTTTGCCAGCACCGCACCGATCATGATGTTCATCGTTGCACCGACGGAAACGACGTCGAGGTTGACACGGCTGCCGACGAGGCCGCCTTCCGGTGCCACCGCACAGACGTAGCCGTTTTTCAGTTCGACCTCCGCACCGATGGCTTCAAAGACCTTGATGTGCTGATCGATCGGTCTTGCACCGAAGTTGCAGCCGCCGGGCAGTGCCACCTTGGCATGACCGAAGCGTCCGAGCTGTGCTCCGATGAGGTAGTAGGAAGCACGGATGCGGCGGACAAGCTCGATCGGTGCCACGGAATCGCGGACGTGCGAGCAGTCGATCTCCACTGTGCCGGGTGCGAGTCTGCGGATGCTTGCTCCCATCTCGGAGAGGATTTCAAGCAGCAGACGGACATCGGAAATGTCGGGAACGTTTTCCACACGGCAGACACCGCTGACAAGCAGCGTCGCGGGCAGAATGCCGACGGCGGCGTTCTTCGCACCGCTGATCGTGACTGTGCCGTTTAAGGGGGTGCCGCCATGGATCATATACTTAATCATGAGAGCCTCACAAATGTCAGATTTTGTCGAAGATGGGTTTGCCAAAATTTCGCATTTTAGAGATTATAGCACAAAATGCCGGAAAAGTAAAGACATTTTACACTCTGCGAAGACCTTTCGGGTAGTGGTTCTTCAGGATGCCGTTTGACGCTTTGCCCCAGCCGACGGACAGTCCGCCGACACACACGAGCGTCCAGCCGTCTGCCGTGCAGGCGACCGTTTCACCGCGAAGGTACTTTGCAAGGCTGTCGCTTTGCACATCGAGATCGAGCAGCTGCGGGCAGGTTTTGAGCCACAGTGCCAAGGCGTGTGCAGGCTCGAACCGTCCTTTGCGTACCTGCCCGAGCTCCAGTCCCGCTCGCAGCACCTTCAGGCCGCGAAGACGCGGGGTTTCGGCAGGTGCAAGGTACAGCGTTTCGCCGAACAGCACCGGCGTTCCCTGCGGCAAATTGATGCGGCAGGCTTTTGCAAAGGTTTCCCATTCTTCCGGTAGTTTGACGGCGGGTTCCGGCGGTTGTTCCGCACAAGTGCCGTCTTTTTTCCGCAAAGCGGCGGCAAAATGTCCCTCCCCCGCGAGCTTATGCGGCCACAGCCTGCAGGTATGCGAAAGAGCAGGCGTGCCGTTTTCGATCCACTCCGGTCTGCCGGCGGAGAAATACGGGCAGTCGACTTCTTCTATTTCAAATTCCGGATGCTCCGTCAGAAGTGATTGGATGCTGCCCTCGTTTTCCTCGGGTGAGAAGGTGCAGGTGGAATAGACCAGCCTGCCGCCCGGTTTGAGCATCTGCACGGCGGAGTTCAGGATTTCCCTCTGCCGGTTGGCACACATCGAAACCGTTTCTTCGCTCCAGTCCGTCACCGCCGCCTCTTCCTTGCGGAACATGCCCTCGCCGGAGCAGGGTGCGTCGACCAGAATTTTATCAAAATAGCCCTCGAACCGCTCTGCCAGCTTTGCAGGATGTTCGTTCAGCACAACGGCACAGGAGATCCCCATGCGTTCGACGTTGCGGGACAGGATCTGTGCCCGTTTGGGATTGATCTCGTTGCAGACAAGCAGGCCTTCATTGTGCATCAGGGCGGCAAGCTGCGTGGTTTTGCCGCCGGGTGCGGCACACAGATCGAGCACCCGCTCGCCCGGCTGCGGGGAAAGCAGCTGTGCCGGTGCCATTGCACTCGGCTCCTGCAGGTAGTACAGTCCCGCCTCGTGCCACGGATGCAGGCCGGGACGCTGTACGGGATCGTAATAGAAACCGTTTTCCGCCCAACTGACGGGCGAAAGCCCGAACGGAAGCTGCGGCGGCGTTTCGGTTTTCAGGGGATTTATCCGCAGTCCGACGTTCCGCGGCCGGTCATAGGATGCCGAAAATTCTTCGTATTCTTCGCCGAGCAGGCGTTTCATCCGCACTTCATATCCGTTTGGAAACATCGCCGTTTTCTCCCTTCGTTTCAGTTTGCCCGATACTCTCCATTTTATCTTATTTTACCGCATTTTCCGATGATTTTCAACCGTGGGGAGCAAATTCAGAACTTGCCGTTGCACTTTCTTCCGTGATCTGATAAAATACAGTTACCGATAGTGGAATAAATTGATCACGGAGGAACCCCGAAAATGAAAAAACTGCTTGCGATCCTTCTGGCGGCCTTTGCACTGCTGTCCCTATGTGCCTGCCAGAAAACCTGCAAATACGACGGCTGCGACCGGACACCGGTGGAGGGCGGAGAATACTGTGAAAAGCACACCTGCCAGTATCCCGGCTGTCTGGAATACGGCATTATGTGGTGGTACGATACCGCACACTACTGCCAGGAGCACTGGGGACAGGTCAACGACGAGGCGTGCGAATCGGAAAATCCCAATCAGGCACTGAAGATCTCCTGCAAGATCGCCGCGGACGGCATTGCCAGCTGGACGGTCGAAAACACCGGAAAATGCACCTATAAGCACGTTGAGATCCAGCTCATCTACAAAGACAAGTACGGCAATCAGAAATTCACCAAGTCCGTGTACTGTGACAATCTCAAGCCGGGCGGCCACGACGGCAGCTCCTACGTTCTGATGTACTGCGAAACAAGCGGAACGCTTTCCGCACGGATCGTCGATTACGAAAAGGCGAATTAACTTTCGGCACACAAAAACCCGGAGCAGGGCAAACGCCTCGCTCCGGGTTTTTTACTGACACGCTCGATAAGTCGGAATTTGACACACTGAAAACG
>JAZUDF010000046.1:0-7557 GCA_045639485.1 Faecousia sp.
GCTTGGCCTCCGACTTTCAGACCGAGAATTTCAGCCGTCATCTGTGCATATGCGGTGTCAGCGCCCTGACCGATCTCGGTCTCACCGACCTGTACCTGCACAGAGCCGTCCTGATTGAGCACCATGCGGCAGGAGGAATGCTCGAGGGAGATGGGCCATACGGCGGTGTTGTACCAGTAGGTCGCCATGCCGATGCCGCGGCGGATATCGCCGGTCTGGCCTTCGTATTCCGCGTGCTTGCGGTTGTAGTCCATGTAGGCTTCCGCCTTGTCGAAGCACTGGTTGAAGGAATCGTAGTACAGCTCGTTCTTGGAGAAGCCGTCCACGAAGCCGACGGGCATCAGATGCTTGCGGCGGTATTCGAGGGAGTCGACACCGAGTGCCTTTGCAATGTCCTCCACGTGACATTCGATCGCGTAGGAGGCCTGCGGCATGCCGTAGCCACGCATCGCACCTGCGGTGGAGCGGTTGGTATAGACCGTGTAGGCATTGCCCTCAAAGTTGGGGCAGGGATACAGCTGCGGGAAGGCGTTGAGGCCCTTGGCAGCGATGGAGTGACCGTGGGATGCATAAGCACCCTGGTTGGAATAGAGGTCTACCTTTCTTGCGACCAACGTGCCGTCGGGACGCAGCCACGAAATGAAGTGGAAGCGTTCTGCATGACGGATACGGTTGGAGATGAAGGTGTCCTCACGGGGAATGTCGAGTTTGACGAGTCTGCCGCCGACCTGCATGCAGAGCCATGCAGCCAGAGGCTCGTACAAAGTGTCCTGCTTATTGCCGAAGCCGCCGCCGATGTACGGCTTGATGATGCGGATCTTGCCCCAGTCAACGCCCAGTGCCTGACCGACGGTACGGCGGACGATGTGCGGGATCTGGGTGGAGGACACGACAACGATCTTGCCTGCGTCTTCGTAAGCACAGGCGATGTGGTTCTCGATGTGGCAGTGCTGCACGGCAGCGGTGTTGTACCACTTGTCCACGCAGATGAGGCCGGGCTCCTTGATCGCCTCGGCATAATCGCCGCGGATGTTGGTGGTGTGCTTTAACACGTTGCCGGGGAATTCTTCGTGGATCTGCGGTGCGTCCGGCTCCATGGCCTTCTGCACGTCGAGCACGAAGGGGAGTTCTTCATATTCGACCTTGACAAGCCTTGCAGCCTGTGCTGCCGCGATCTCGTTTTCCGCCACGACTGCCGCCACGTCGTCACCGTAGTAACGCACGTGCCGGTTTAAAAGCTTGCGGTCCGCAGTGTCCTGATGAGCGGGCTCGGTAGACCACGGATGGCCTGCGGTGGGGAACTGGATATCGGGAACGTCGAAGCAGGTAAAGATGCGGACGACGCCGGGCACCTTTTCCGCCTCGGAGATGTCCACGGATTTGACAAAGCCGTGGGCGATGGTGGAGCGAACGACACGTGCGATCAGAGCACTGCGGTCACACAGATCGTCCGTGTACTTGGCTCTGCCGGTCGCCTTGTCGAATGCGTCCACACGCGTGACGCTTTTGCCGACCTGATGGCTCATAGAATCAGCCTCCTGAAAATGAAATTTGTCGCAGGAGAAATTCGGAATTCGGAATTCGGAATTCGGAATTATCTGTTGCATAGGGACGGAATACACCGAAAAAGATTTTTCGGTGTATTCCGTGTTTTTTTTGTTAAATCTTGCCCAACGCCTTGAGGATCTTCTCGGGCGTCATCGGCCAGCTACGCAGCCACACGCCGCAGGCATCGTGAATTGCGATGCCGATGGCGGGAGCCGCACCGTTGCAGGCGATCTCGGAAATGGACTTTGCACCGAACGGGCCGTACTTGTCATCGACGTCGATCAGCACGGACTTGAAGTCGTCGGGTGCTTCGCCGATCATCGGCGTACCGTAGTCGGTGAGGTTGGCGTTGATGCACTTGCCGTCCTTGTCGAGCACCATGCCCTCGTACAGGCTGTGGCCGATGGACTTCATCACTGCACCGTACATCTGGGTGAGTGCACATTCGGGGTTGATGGGGGTGCCTGCGTCCTGCAGTGCGTAGAACTTCTGCACCTTGATCTCGCCGGTCTTGACGTTGACCGCGACCTGTGCAAAGTGTGCGCCGTAGGGGACGGAGGAGGCAGCGGTGACGAAGCTGCCGTGGGCGATCATCTGGCCTCTGCCGCCGCCGGAGGTAGCGGTATGCGTCAGTTCATAGTAGCTGATGGACTTGCCGGACTTCTTGGAGTAAACTTCGCCGGGTGCACGGACGTCGAGATCCGCGACGTCTTCTTCGAGCTGCAGGGCAGCCTCGGCAA
Source organism: Faecousia sp. (assembly GCA_045639485.1). GTDB lineage: Bacteria > Bacillota > Clostridia > Oscillospirales > Oscillospiraceae > JAFRPC01. The sequence goes on from JAZUDF010000046.1 coordinate 2,289, forward strand.
GGATCTTGTCCTTGAGCTTCTGCGTTGCAACAACGGAAGCGTTGCCGGAGAAGAAGGTACCGGAGGATGCGTAAGCACCGGTATCGAAGGCACAGGAGTCGGTATCGCCGGAAACGACGGTGATGCGATCCATCGGGAGCTTCAGGATCTCCGCAACGATCTTTGCGGAGATGGTGTCAAGGCCGGTGCCGAGATCAGCACCGCCGGAGTTGAGAATGACGGTACCGTCGGTCTCGAGCTTGGCGATCGCTTCTGCGTGGCCAAGACCGGGCAGGCCGGAGCCCTGCATGATCATGGCAAAGCCCTTGCCGATCTTCCAGTCGGGATCTTCGGAAACTTCCTTCTTGCCCCAGTCGATCATTTCACAGCCCTTTTCGATGGCTTCGTCCAGACCGCAGGAGCCGACGGGAACGACGTTGCCTTCACGGCCTTCGCCGAGGCCTTTGAGGATCTCGAGCATGTAGCCTTCTTCAACGTGGTTCTTTTCGACCATGAGCTTATAGTCGATGCCGAGCTTGTCAGCCAGCTCTGCCATTGCCATCATGATGCCGTAGTTGCCCTTGGGCGTACCGTAGCCCTGATAAGCACCTGCGGGAGGCGTGTTGGTGTAGAAGACCTTAAGGTCGTAGCCCATGTTGTCGACCTTGAACAGCGGCAGGGTCTTCGAGCAGCTGTTCATCGGGACGGTCAGGCAGTGGTTGCCGAACGGGCCGGTGTTTGCACAGACTTCCAGGAAGATGGCAGTGATGGTGCCGTCCTTCTTGCCGCCCATCTTGACGCGCACGCGCATCGGATGGCGGGTGGAGTTTGCGATAAATTCTTCTTCACGGGTGTTGCGGTAGTGAACGGGCTTGCCGGTGAGCCATGCGGCATAGCCGGTGATTTCTTCGACGAGAATATCCTGCTTTGCACCGTAGCCGCCGCCGACACGCTCTTTGATGACGTGGATCTTGTTTTCGGGGATGCCGCAGACCCAGCTGACGATTCTTCTGACGTGGTAGGGCACCTGCGTGGAGCAGTTGAGCACCAGTCTGCCGCCCTCGATGTGTGCGTAGCAGACATGGGGCTCGAGCGGCGTGTGCTGGATCTGGCTTGTCTGATAGGTGCAGTCAACGACCGCATCCGCTTCTGCGAAGCCCTTTTCCATATCGCCGATGCCGCCCTTGTTGGAGGCAGCGATGTTCTTCTGGATGTTGGCACCGAGCGGGAACTGGTAGATGACCTTGCCTTCTCTTTCGTCGCCTGCTTTGGCGTTGAACGCGTCGAGATCGGCAGGAGCACCGGCATTGTACTGCACGGGGCCGTTGTGGACGAGGGGTGCACCCTCCGCCATGGCTTCTTCTACGGTGTAGACCGCGTCGGTCGGCTCATATTCAACTTTGATCAGAGAAGCTGCCTTGTCGGCGATCTCCTTCGTTCTTGCAACGATACCCGCAACACGGTCACCGACGTGACGCACCTTGCGGTTGAACAGACGGCGGTCATGGGGCGACGGTTCGGGGTTGCCCTGGCCTGCCTGCATGTAGTAAACGTCCGGGCAGTTTTCCGCGGTGATGATCGCGGCAACACCGTCGAGCTTTTCTGCTTCGGAGGTGTCGATGGACTTGATGTACGCGCTTGCAAACGGGCTTCTGAGCACGTGGAGCACCCATGCGTTTGCGGGAACCTTGTCCTCAACGAACACGGGCTCACCGGAGACGAGGGAGGCACCGTCGATCTTGTCGGCGGGCTTGCCGATGATTTCTAACTTCGGACGGAAGGAAGGAGCAATCTCGGACTGATAAGCACCGGTGTCGCGCAGCTCGCAGGCGAGCTTGACAGCGAGATAATAGTGTTCGTAGCCTGCATCACGGATGAAGATACTGGTCAGAACTTCCTTGATCTCTTCCTTGGAAGGATTGGGGTTCTTTTCAAGCAGCCATGTCAGGATCAGAGCGGCAGCGGGTGCATTGTAGGCACTTGCAACGATGCCTGCGGAGATCATGGCCTTCTGTACGTAGTTGAGCTCGCGTCCGTCAAGCAGACCTTCTGCGGTACGGATTTCCGCACCCTCAGCCTGATACAGAAGAATGAGGTTGGAGTATTTCAGTTCGCCGTTGAACACGATGGTGTCGGAGCCTGCAAAGCCCTCGCCGTCATCACTGTCACGGACGGAAAGATAACCGGTGCGGTAAAGAACGTCTCTTAAACGCTCGGTAGCTTCACCGACAAGGCGAACTTCTTCGCCGTTGATTCTGCATTTATATTCCATGTTCTTACCTCCTCAGCTCAAAAACGGTCTTGGCAAGATACTTTTTGTAATCAGCACCGCCGGTCAGATCGTCGGTAAATTTCATGGATGCGTACAGATCGGAACTCTTGCCGCAGGCAATGCCGTCACCGTGGACGCTGAGGGCGTAGGTGCCGTTACTTTCCGCACCGATGAGCGTTGCGTGGCTCGAAGAGGTGTTGCCGAAACGCTTTACCCAACCCTTGCGGTCGGCATCGAGGATGATATACTCAATGAGGCACTTGCATTCGCAGTTCAGGTAGTCAAAGACCTTCTTCGTCTTTTCGCCTTCGCCGCTCATGCAGAGAAGCTCTGCCTCAGCGGCACACAGGGCAGCGGCGAGATAGCCGTCGTCGCGGCGCAGGCCGAGGTTGCCGCCGACGGTGGCGGAATTGCGCTTTGCAAACGAGGCACAGAATTTTGCCGCTTCCTTGATGAAGCAGGGAATGAGGTCGCAGTCGATCAGCTGCTGCAGCGTCACGCGGGCGCCGATGTACAGCTTGCCGTCTTTCTTTTCGATGGTGTCAAAGCCGAGTGCGTTAATGTCGATGAGATCTTTGCCGTCTGCGGCACCGCCCAGACGCAGATCGTCCGTACCGCCGGCAAAATAGACCGTGGTATCGGGATTTGCGCGGCGCAGTTCCACTGCTTCCGCAGCCGTCCGCGGATGATGGATGATCATAAAAATCAAACCTCCTGATTTGGTTTCGGAAACGATAATGCAATCGTGCCGGATTCATCATTGTTTCCGTTTTTTCGCGGGGGAAAAGGCACAAAATGCCCTTAATCCGCATATTACGAAACAAGTATAGCACAGAATCGCTATTAGATAAAGAGTAAATTCGTTATTCTCCAAATAATACAACAGTTTCCACAAATTGCATTGTGCAATATTGACAAAAATCACAGATTGCGGTTATACTGTAGTTAGTCTAAAATCAAAAGGAGAGTTTTATGACCTATCACATCGGCTGTGTCGTGATGGCGGCGGGCAACGCGGAGCGTTTTGCCTCCAACAAGCTTGCGGCACAGTTTGAGGGCAAGTCTCTGATCTCGCGTGCCCTCGATGCCGTCCCGAAGGAAGCGGACACCGTGGTCGTCACGCAGTATCCCGACATCGAGATTTTAGCGAAGGCACACGGCTTCAAAACGGCGAAAAACGAGCATCCCGACTGGGGCATCAGCCACACGATCGCACTCGGCATCGAAACGCTCAAAGATTGCGACGCGATCTTGTTCATGGTGTCCGATCAGCCGCTTCTCAAAGCGTCCTCCGTGCAGGCGGTCGTCGACCGCTGGAAGCAGGAGCCTGACTGCATCGTGGGGCTTTCCCACAACGGCAAACGCGGCAACCCGAACATCTTCCCGAAGGAATTTTTCGCCGAGCTGCTGCAGCTGCGGGAGGATCACGGCGGCAACACCGTCATCCGTCGGCACGAAGACCGTCTGCGTCTGATCGAGGCACAGCAAACGGAACTCACGGACGTGGACACGAAAACCGCCCTCATTGATCTCGAACAGAGAAACATTTAACGGCGTAGGGGCGACCCTCGCGGTCGCCCGCAGCCCATTACATAAGAAATTCAAAAAAGAATATACAAACGAAAGGAAGCAACACTATGTCAACCCTGCTCATCAAAAACCTGCAGGCCATCGTGACCTGCGATGACAACGACACCATGCTCGAGAATGCCGACCTGTACATCGAAGACAACCGCATCACGGCCATCGGCAAAAATCTCGACAAAGCAGCAGACCGCGTGATCGACGGCAGCCACAAGCTGTGCTATCCCGGCCTCATCAACACGCATCACCACCTGTATCAGCAGTTCTCCCGCAACCTGCCCGCAGTCCAGAACCTCGAGCTGTTCGACTGGCTGAAGGCTCTGTACGAAGTATGGAAGAACCTTGACACCGACGTCATCCGTGCAAGCTCCCTGACCGGCATGGGCGAACTGATGAAGAACGGCTGTACCACCTGCTTCGACCATCACTACGTCTTCCCCGCAAACACGGGCGACCTGCTGGAAGCACAGTTCGGTGCTGCCGATACCCTCGGCATCCGTATGGCGGCCTCCCGCGGCAGCATGGACCTTAGCAAGAAGGACGGCGGCCTGCCTCCCGACACCGTCGTGCAGACCGTAGACGAAATTATGAAGGACTCTGCCCGCCTGATCGAAAAGTGGAACGACAAGTCCTTCGGCTCCATGCGTACCGTGGCTCTGGCACCCTGCTCTCCGTTCTCTGTTTCCGACGAGCTGCTCCGCCAGAGTGCCATTCTCGCCCGTCAGTACGGCGTGCGTCTGCACACCCATCTGTGCGAGACCAAGGACGAAGAGAACTACACGCTCGAACGCTACAATATGCGTCCTCTGGAGTACATGGAATCCCTCGGCTGGGTCGGCCCCGACGTGTGGTATGCACACGGCATCCACTTCAACACCGAAGAGCTGCACGTCCTTGCCCGCACCGGGACGGGCGTGGCTCACTGCCCCGTTTCCAACATGAAGCTTTCCTCCGGCATCGCAAGAGTGCCCGAAATGCTCGCCCTCGGCATCCCCGTCGGCCTGGCAGTGGACGGCTCCGCTTCGCAGGACGGCTCCAACCTTCTCGAAGAACTCCGTATCTCCTTCCTGCTGCACCGTCTGAACTCCTCCGACAAAGCACCGTCCGGCTACGATTGCCTGAAGATGGCGACTCGCGGCAGTGCACGCCTGCTCGGCCGTGACGACATCGGTCAGCTTGCTGTCGGCAAGTGTGCCGATATGTTCCTCATCGACAGCCGCAAGATCGAGCTTGCAGGTGCCTGCTACGATCCGAAGAACGTGCTCGGCACGGTCGGCTACCGTCAGCCCGTGGACTACACCATCGTCAACGGTAAGGTCACCGCCGAAGACGGCAAGCTGCTCGGCGTGGATGAAGACAAGCTCGTCATCGAAGCCAAGACCGTCTGCGACCGTTACCTGAAGGACATCCTGTAAGGTGCTTCGCACAAAAAAT
>JAZUDF010000047.1:0-11858 GCA_045639485.1 Faecousia sp.
CATCCGGCTTGCCGAGTCCGGGAAAAAGAGACAGCCCTGCAGATGCAGGACCGTCTCCGGGGGTGCCGGAGAGCGGTCTGTTCCGAAAAAATCATCAGAAGCAAGCATCCGGGTCATACCACGCACCCTGACGGGTGCAGCGAATGCCGAGCCCCGAGTCTGCAAGCAGATGGAGCGAGCGGCCGACGGACTTCCGCTCGAGCGTCAGCTCGTACGGATACTCCTGCATCCGCTCAATCAGCTCCTGCTGCGACAGATGCTTCTCGGGGGAGGTGCTGTCTTTGAGGATTTGAAAGAGGAACAGCGGTGCAAGTGCCTTTCGGCTGTTCATCTTTCTCGGACGGTAAAGCTCATCCAGCTCGTCGTCGTCCGGTTCGTCAAGGTCGAAATCCGCAGAGTAATCTTCGTAATCTACCATCGAAAAACCCTCCTGCTTTGAAGTGCACCCGTACCGAAGGGCCGGATGCCTGATCAGACACCGCAAAGCGGGCAAAAACAAAACAGGCGGATATTCAGTTGACGTGCTGTACGACAGCAACTTTATTTTAGCACCCCGGTTTTTTGAAAGTCAACTATAAACGCAAAAAAATCAAATGATACCGTTTTTTTCGGACTTATTTGTCCTTACGATATATTTTGAGCTCGCACAGGTCATCCCAGCAGATTTTGTTGGGGTCGCAGTCGACCCAGCCGGCATTTCCTTTCATCTGCCACTTGCCGTCGGCAGTGTGCCGGTGAAGGGGACACAGCAGGGTGAGCTCGCCGCCGTCATCGTAGTAGTATGTGGTGGTCCTGCCGGCATAAATCATCTCGCCGGGACAGAACTTCCGATAATCTTTATATAGGATGCGGACATCCTCACCGCGGGACAGCCATTCCTCCATCTGAGAAAAATCGTTCGTCAGCTCCTCGGTCTTCGTGTTTCTGAAAATCGCTTCTACTAACATTTCAAAACTCCTTTCCTGTGTTCGTTTCCTTACGCGCACAGTATATCAAATTGAGATGTACCCGCTTCGGTACAACCGATCTGTTATCCTGTCATCACACCGCCGATCGCGGCGGATTTTTCCTTGCGCACACAGTATAGCACACCGATATGTACCGCTATAGGGACATCGCGTGTGTTATCATGGCGGCAGAAACGAAATGGAGGTGTTTGTATGCAGTTTTATAAGATTGAAGCAAAGTACAGCCACACACCGGAAGAAGAATTCTGTAACGCACGCCGCAACTACGCTTTTTCCGAAAGAATGCAGTCGCTGGCAGAAGCCTTCAACGCGACCTTGCCGGATGACATTTTCATTTTCTTTTCGGACTTTAACGAAAACGGCCTGACCGCAGGCATCATCACCGAACAGGGTGAAATAAACCAGAACCTTCTGAAGAAATTTCTCGCACTGACCGAACAGAGCTTCAAAGAATACCGGACGGAAGAAATCGTATTCCGTCAGCTTCGCTCCATGCTGCGCAACGCAAACCGCTGCAGTCTGATTTCGGACGATGACGAGGTGCTCGAGCAGTTCGGCCTGGACATGCTGACGGGGCGAAGCGCCCGCGGCCTCGATATTTCCGACAACCTTCTGGAGGATACCGACTCAAAAGAGGAACTGATTGCCGAAGCGAAGCGCTATTCCGTGGCAAACAGCTTTCTGCCCGAGCTGGAGCGTATCTTTGCCGGCGCAAAGAGTGCCAACGCACCCAAGGGACATCCGGTGCACTATCTTCTGAGCACCGATGACACCGACATGCGCCGCGACCTTTGCCGCACGCTGCTCAAAGCCCTGCACGCAAACGGCAGAATTTCCGGCAGACGGTACAACTTCGCCAACATCTACCCGCAAAGAGGTGTTTCTGCCGATGCGCTCAATGCCCTGTACCGCTGCTGCAGCGGCTCGGCGTTGCTGCTGCGCCTTCAGTGCGACCGTGAGTCTGACGAAGAAGATGACCAGGCGGACGGCATCGAGCAGACCGTCATCGCAGCCTGCGAAGCAGCCAGACGCTACCGTAATCAGGTGCTGACGGTGTTCTGCGTGCCGAGAGAGGCGACCAGAATCAAACGCCTGATGCAGGAACATCTCGGCAACATGACGCTGGTGGAATTTCAGGAAGAATACCTGTCGGGCGATGCGGCAAAGAGCTTTTTGTATGAGATGACCAAGGGCTGCGGCCTGCGTGCAGACAAAAAGCTGTATGACGGAATCCTACCCGGTGAGAGCTATCTCGCACCCGAGCTGCGCGAGCGGTTCCGCTACTGGTATGACGAAAAGCTCAAGCAGACGGTTTACCCGCAGTACAAGGACATCCGGTCTGCTGCAAAGAAGGCTGCAAAGCAGGAAGTGAAGGGCAGTGCCTATGACGAGCTGCAGGCGATGATTGGTCTGCGTGAAGCAAAGACTGTCATGCAGCGGGCACTGGACTACTACAAGATGCAGCACCTTTACAAAGAACGCGGCCTGCGGCAGAGCCGCCCTGCGATGCACATGGTCTTCACGGGCAATCCCGGCACGGCAAAGACCACGGCGGCACGCCTGTTTGCCCGCATCATGAAGGACAACGGCCTTCTGTCCAAAGGACACTTAGTCGAGGTCGGCCGCGGCGATTTGGTCGGCAGATATGTCGGCTGGACGGCAAAGACCGTGCAGGAGAAATTCCGTGCGGCACTCGGCGGCGTGTTGTTTATCGACGAGGCGTATTCGCTGGTCGATGACCGCAACGGCTCTTACGGCGATGAGGCCATCAATACCATCGTGCAGGAAATGGAGAACCACCGCGAGGAGCTGGTGGTCATCTTTGCGGGCTATCCCGACAAGATGGAGGAATTTCTGCAGAAGAACCCCGGCCTGCGCTCCCGTATCGCGTTCCATGTACCCTTTGCCGACTACGACACGGACGAGCTGTGCCGCATTGCCGTGCAGATGTCCGACAAGGCGGGCACGCACCTTGCTGACGATGCCGTCGCGCAGCTCAGAACGGTGTTTGACTACACCCGCAGCCGGACCGACTTCGGCAACGGACGCTATGTCCGCAATGTGCTGGAGCAGGCGCGGATGAAGCAGGCAAGCCGCCTTCTGACCTTGGGCTTTGATGACCTTTCCACCGAGGCTCTGACCACGATTTGCGCCGAGGACATCGAGCTGCCCGCGCAGATGAAGAATAATGCTGCCCGCAGAATCGGCTTTGCGGGCTGACACACCAGACCCCGGAAGGTGCCGAAGCACCTTCCGGTAAGGGGGACAAAAATGAACGATAAGATAGAGCGGGAACTCCGACACGGAAAAACCGTCAGAAACCTGTGGAAGGAAGCGGAGAAGAAACTGCGCGAGCGGTTCGGTGACACGCCGCCGGAGGTGATTTGGCAGCAGTTTGAGACAGACCGGAAAACGTGGGATGCGGAGGATATCGAAGTCTCCGCGTTTCTCGGGAAGCTTGCCGCCCTTGCCGCAAAGAAGGACGGGACATTCCAGATTGAGAAAGGGTTTTACAACTGCCTGATCCCATATCTGTTCGGTGCGACCCCGAACCTGCCGGAGGACATCGACGGAAAGGAACACTGGCCTTGTGACTGTGTCTGTACGGTCGACGGGGGGCTGTTTGCACAGCTTTCCGACCTGTTTCGTGCCTCATTTGACGCGTTTTATACGCCGGTCTGCACCGACTTTGCGGAGGAACCCGGAACGCAGACCTGGACGCTGCTGCCGAAAGACGAGCCACTGCCCTACGGCACGGAGCCGTACGGTGTCTGGACGCCGCAGGAGGGTTACGGCGGCAAATACCTGACCTTCTGCCCGGAAACGGCAGCACCCGTGGAATTTGAGCGTCCGCTCATTCAGGGAGCCAAAAAGAAAGAAGGGTGATGTGTAACATGACATACGTGATGTCCGACCTGCACGGCTGCTATGACAAGTACATGACGATGCTGGAAAAGATCGGTTTTTCCGATGAAGATACGCTCTATATCCTCGGCGATGTCTGCGACCGGGGCGAGGACGGCATCAAAATCCTGCAGGACATGATGGCACGCCCGAACGTCATCCCGCTGCTCGGCAACCACGACTGGACGTTTTACGCAGTCCTGCAGCGGCTGAATAAGCCGATGACAGGCGAGGAGGGAAGCGTTCTACAGTCACTGTATGCCGACTGGCTGGCATACAACGGCGGCACGCCGACGGTGCGCGCCTATCTTGCACTTTCCCCGGAAGAACGCAAAAAAATCGAAGACTATCTCGGCGAATTCCGCCTGTATGAAGAAGTGACGGCAGGCGGCAGGCAGTATTTCCTGTCCCATGCGGGACTCGGTAATTTTTCGCCCGACAAGCCGTTTGAAGACTACGAGATCGCGGATTTTGTAGAAACGCACATCGACTATGACCGCGTCTATTTTCCCGATCGCTATCTTGTCACCGGTCACACGCCGACGGGACTCATTCACCCCGCTTATGCAGGAAGGATCCTGATGCGAAACCGCCATATCGCCATCGACTGCGGTGCAGTCTTCGGATATTCTCTCGGCTGTCTGTGCCTTGATACGATGGATGAATTTTACACAGAATAAAAAACGCAGGTGCTTTTACGGCACCTGCGTTTTTTCTGCCCGGAGAGTAGCCGTTTTGCCCGTGCGTTCGTATAAAACAACAGCAGAAAAAAGATTGCAATTTCCTAATTTTTGGAATAAAATTTAAATGTGAAAAGATACCTGATCGGGGGAAATAACCATGGAAGAAAAGAAAAATCAGACTGCACCGGAAACCGAAGTGCAAAATGAAAACTTACAGGAGGTCGCGGGCGGCTTTATCACCGTACCGACCGTCCCGGTCAACCCCATTGACAACGAATTGCGGGAAGACGTATAACGGAGGAACGATGATGAAACACACCAGAAGACTGATCTGCCTGCTTCTGATCGGCTGTCTGCTGTTCACGCTTGTGCCGGCACAGGTGTTCGCACGCACGGTCATCCGCGTGGAAGAGGACGTCGATGATGACGAGATCTTCTCGAACAACGATTTTTATATTGCGAGCACAAACGTCAGCTTCTCCGAAGACACGGGCTCGGACTATCAGATCCGCATCGGACGCGGCGGCGACTGCAAAAAAGCGGCTTCCGTCACCGTGAAGCTGGAGGACTTCTCTACGCATTACGGCACGGACTATACTGTTTTTGTCGACGGCAAAGAGATCCCCGTTGCGGAAAATACCGTTGCGATCATCGATCTGTTTTCCGGCGACTACACCGTTGAGCGGCAGATGACCGAAGGGGAAGCCGGTGCAGACGATGAAGAACTGCAGCAGGTACAGGCGGAAGCCATGGTGCGTGCAAATGCGATCGTACGCAACCTGACCGGCATCGAAACGGTTGACGCACCGCTCTCTCCTTTGGAGCAGGCACGTGCCACGCAGACCGGCGTCGAAGCATCGCAGCAGCGTATCACCACCACCGAAACGACCGAAGAGCAGCTTCTTGAACTGACCGACCTGTTCGGCGATATTCTCCCCGGCACGACGATGGCTGTGGACTTTGCCGCAGGCGAAACCGAAAAATTCCTGACCATCCGTCCGAAAGACAATAAAGACGCGGACGGTGATCGCTATTTTACGATCCGACTGGTCGATCCCGTCGGGGCACAGACCAGCAGTGCAGATACCTGCTCCGTCACGGTCATTGACGACGAGCTGATCGCTCCGTGCGAGGTTTCCTTCGGCGAAGTCACGCAGGATGGCGATACGCTCATTGTAAACGTGGAGCGTACCGGCTGCATCAACCAGATCACCCACCTCAGACTTGTCTCCAGACAGGACGGCACTGCCGTGGAGGGCAGAGACTTCTCCAAGGTCGAAACAGACGTTCTGTTCCCGATGGGTGCACCGACCACGCAGATCACCATCCCAATCAACACGGAGTACCTGACCGCAGACGCCGATTTCACGCTGGAGCTTGAGCCGGTCGTCAATGCCGAGGTCGAAACGCCCACAAAGCACGTAGAACTCAAGGCGGGCGAGACGGTCGCAGTCGAGCGGAATTTAGGTACTGCCAACGTCAACGAAAACGCAAAGATGGATCTGACGCACCCCTCCGGCACCCGCCACAGCGGAAACTTTGACGGTGTCCTCGGCTACAATGCCGAGACCAAAAGTTTCCAGATGCAATGGGAGTACTACACCTTCCTGTGGCTGCCGTACTGGGGCTATACCGAGGTGACTTACCAGTTCTATTACCCCGAACGCTACTATAACGGTGCCCGCGTGACGTTTGACAAAACGGGCTCCTGCAGCGAATTTTCCATCGGCTGGGGCACGATGGAGGCCATCACGAAGGACGACGACTTTGAATGGCAGGGAAGTGGCCTCACGGCACAGCACAACAGCACGAACGGTTATGAAAAAACGCAGATGACGTTCTACTATCCCGAGGGAAAGGTGACCAATGAAAGCATGCTGGCTCCGCAGCCTGCTTACGACAAGCGTACCTTCCTGCGGTTTATCAACGAAGGCAACTGCACAAGCTGTGACCTTGCCAATATTTATGAGATCGTTCCCATCTACCGTTGGTACGCAGTGGATCTTGCCACGGACGGTGCAAATGCACCGCAGTTCCTCACGGAAACGGGCGACCGTGTACCCGATTATGATGCCGCCACGGTGGGCATCATCGGTGCGAACAGTGAAACGCCGAATCATTTTTTGTTCCATCTGAATGACACGCTGCGGCTCACGCAGAAGGGCAGCACACCCTACTGCACCCTTACCTCTCTTTCCACGCCCGACGGCAGTCAGACCTTCGAGCTGACCGATAACGGAAACCACAGTGCACTTCTGATGGACGAAAAGACGATCGATGCACTGATCGAAAGCGGTGCGGTCACGTGGAAGACCAACCCCCTGATCACGCAGGCAAATACCAACTACGGCACCGTCACCCTGCGTCCGAACTTTGAATATCAGGCTGCGGAAATTCTGGTCAAAGATTCCGAGGACGGCAATTACGGCACGCTGCGTCTGAGCGGTGAGGCCTGTCCTGCAAGCGACGAAACCTACAAGTACCACCGCGGCGACGTGATCCGCATCACCTGCGATCTCGATCCCATCTCCGCCGAGCAGGTCGAGCTGACCGGCGTGAACGTCCGCTTCAAGAAGAACGCGAGCGATATCAACTGGATGGAATACACGGTTCGTCCCGACAGCAACGGCAATTTCTGGCTCCAGCAGACGGATGAGCACCGCCTCGAGTACGGCTATTACGAGATCACCCCGGTCTTCAACTACAAATACAATACCGCCACCGTCCGTGTGGAAAAGGACGCCATCGATCAGTTCGATCAGAGCTACGGCATCTTCACCTACACGAACCCCAAGACCGTCAACTATGCCGGCGTGACCTATCTGCAGTATGTTATCCCCAACGTGCAGAACGGAAAGATCTATTCCTTCTCTGCCCGCGGGAAAGACAATACCTACTGTCCCGTCTGGCGGGAAGACAAAGATCCCAAGGCGATCAATTACAGCGGCGAGTGCTTCTACTACACCGCACGCGATGCGGCAGACAAAAACATCATCTACCTTACCACCGTGCACCGCCCGGCAGGCTACTCCGATATCACCGTTCAGGGCACCCTGCTCCGCAACGGCTACAACGCCAAGACAGGTTTTGTCGACGGCACTGCAGGCTACGTGGAAGGAGCCATCGCCATCTGCGGCGAATCGAGCTGCCGGACCGATGAAAACGGTGCTTATACACTCAAAGCACGCTGCCCGAGCGGCAACAGTGTGCGGTATCTGCTGTCTGTCAACGGCCAGACCGTGCTGCGTGAGGTCGTAGCTTCCCGGCAGACTGTGACCGACACTGCGATCCTCAACCCCGAAAACGGCACAGTCATCGGCAACCTCACCATTTCCTTTGCCGAAACAGATGCCACCGACGGCGTGCTGATCTTAGACGGCTCCGGCTCCATGCTGATCGTTTCCGACAACGGCGGCAGCATTTATCAGCAAGGCTGCGTGGTGAACGGCATGACTTCCACGCAGGATGCCGTTGAACGTCTGACGGACGTCAAGGTCATCATCCGCGATGAAAACGGCGAGATCCGAGCCACGTATCACGCGGAATATGAGGAAGAAAACGAACGCTTCACCTGCACACTCCCGCACAGCGATCTGTACAGCGGCGACCGCGTCTATCTGAAGCTTACGACCGACCGCCTTGCGGACACCCTCGTGCAGTACGACACCGAGGGCAATATCCTCAACCCGGATACCGTCGTTGACAAGGGCTTCACCGAGTACGGCGAGGTCTTCTCCGGCTACAGCTTCGCAGCTACCACGTTAGAGCACGTTCCTGTCACGCAGAACATCGACTTTATGCCGAAATACATTCTCGACGAGCTGCCGTTCATCGGCGAAACGGGTTATGATTTCAACCTTGGCCCCGTGAACCTTGCCATCGAAGAACGTGACGGCGAATACATGCTGCGTTTCGGTTTGAGCACTGTCACGCTCTACGATATGATCAACAAGACGCACGCGACGAGCTACGCCTGGGGCCAGATCAACGGCCAGCAGATGTACAGCGGCATGTTCACCGGCGACGGCGGATTTGTCGAGCAGTACCTGCAGGGCATCGGCAACGCACTGGATACGGCACACGATATGTATCACGATTATAACAACGGTGATACACGGACCATCAAGAGCCTCGGCACGACCAGCTGGCGTTTTGATATCCTTATCGGCATGTATATCAAGTTCACGCGGCTGGAGCTCGTGAACGGCGGCGTGGGCAAGAGTGATTTCTATATGACCGGCATGGGCGGCTATCTCGGTGCACAGATCGGTGTCCAGAAAAACCACTACTTTGTCATTCCGATGCTCAATCTGCCCGGTTATCTCGGCTTCCAGATCGACCTTTCCGTTGTCGGCACCCTCGGCGGCGGCATTGACCGCAACAATCTGGAAAAACCGCTGGTCAGCCTTTCCGATGCAACGAGCGGGTACGTCAACCTCGGACAGTGGGATCAACTCGACGGCTCGATCCGAGCCTGCCTCATCGGCAATGTCTATGCCGGTGCAGGTTTGTGCGGCGTTGCCGGCATCCGTGTCGGCGGCAGACTCATCGTCGTCGGACTCTGGGAGCCTGCGGCACGCGACTCGGTCTCCACAGAATGCGGTGCGATCATCCAGCTCGGTATCGGCGGCTGGATCGATGCCTTTGTGATGACGATCCCCATTATCGGCTACTTTGATCCGTGGCGGTTCGGCATCTTTAAAGACTATCTGAATCAGACGAACAATGGCGTCTCGCTTCAGGCGGGCGAAATGGCGTTCCGTGAGCCTCTCAACGAGGAAACCTCCGTCTGGAAGGGCAGCAGACCTGCCACGCGTTCCGCCTTCTCGGAAGCATCCACACAGACGCTGGTCGACAACCCCTACGAAAATCCCGAAGCAAAGCTGATAAGCCTGAAAAACGGCGACGTGATCCTTGCCTATATCGACAAGCTTGACACGGAGGATCTCATCGACCGCACTGTTTTGAAGCTTGCCCGTTACCATGGCGGCAAGTGGAGCGATCCGATCACCGTGCAGCCTGACGGCAGGGCAGACTTCCAGCCGAGCCTTTGCGAAACCAAAGACGGCAAGGTGCTTGTTTCGTGGATCTCCACGGATACCGACTGGCAGCGTGACGGCACCACGCTTGATTTCCTGAGCTCGCTCGACGTGTTCAGTGCAATCCTCGATCCGGAAACGATGACCGTTTCCGAGTGCACGCAGCTGACCGATGACGAATACTACGACTCCGCACCCGTCGCCGTGTGTGATCAGGACTCCGGCGAATATGCCGTCTACTACACCAAGGCAAGTGCGGAAGACTATGCTCCTGACGGCACCGTTGTCAGCAAGACGGCGGAAGAACTGCTCAACGTCTACTCCAACGGCAGCATCATCGCCTATCAGCTGCACGCCGATGCCGGTGACGGCAAGGGTGCAAGATGGCTGTTCGACTACTATTTCCCGTCTGAATACGCGACCGAGGCAGAACGCGATGAGCTGCTTGCCAACTGGAACGGCCAGCGATTCTTAGTGGCACCCATCGAAGATCTCGACATTGGTGCGGCAAATATCGCCGACCTTACCGCAGCGACCTATAACGGACTTCTGGCACTGGCATATACGGTCGATGCAGACTCTTCGAACGATACGACCGCAGATAAGGAACTGTTCGTGCAGTATTACCGGTTCCGTGACCACAAACTCTTCGTGCCGGTACGTCTGACCGATGACGCGGTCTCCGACACGATCCCGCAGTTTGCAAGAAGCACTGGTGAAAATGCCGAGACCATGCTCTTCTGGCTGCGTGATGGCAAGCATATCGCCTATCTGTCCGTGAGTGAACTCATCCGTGAGGGCACGGCGGATGACGGCACGATCCTCGACACCTACCGTGTCGGTGAAAACGGCGAGCCCTCCGACGACCTCAGCAGGCTTTACTCCTATGTCAAGCCCGGCGGCAGGGAGCCCTCCGAAGATCTGCAGTGGTCGGGCTTCCGCACGGCAGTGACCGACAAGGACGTTTATGTCATCTGGTCGCAGACGCCCGAGGAAGCACCCGACACAGTCGAGCTGTATGCCACGGCGATCATCCACAGCGATGAGACCGAGAGCTGCGGCACCGACTGGTCGAATCCCTACAGGCTTACCTATGACGGCAGGATCGCAGACACGCCGTACCTTGCACTCGATACGAACGGCAACCTCATCGCAGTCTACAATTCCTATACGCAGGAAGTCACGGAGGATCCCGAAAACCCGCTGATCATTTCCGATTTTGAGCTTCGTGCGGCAACGCTCGTTCCGTGCGGTGCAGTCGAAGTTGCAGAGCTCGACGTCTCCGATCTCACTCCGAAGCCGGGACAAACGGTCGACATCGCTCTCACACTTGTCAACAACGGTCTGACCTTCGCCGAGGGCTATGAGCTCACGCTTTACGCGGGCGATACCGTCCTTGAGACCTACACCTCTCATGAACGTATGCGTCCGGCACAGATCAACCGCTTTGTCTTTGGCTGGACTGTCCCCGAAGACTTTGAGGGCGAGACGGTCCGTGCCGTTGTGAAGGAACTCGGCGGCACGTGGACGAACGTGCACGAGCTTGAAAGCGAGCCTCTGCAGAAGACCTCCGAGCTCCAGATCCTGGAGCCTGTGACCTATCAGGACAAGACCGGCATCCGGATGTCCTTCGACGTCACCAACAACGGTAATGCCGCCTCCACCGAGGAGGACACCTTCAACCTGACACAGTCCGGCCCTTACTGCAGCACCTGCGGACTCACGCTTGACGAGATGTGCTTTGCAGAGCTTCCCATGGACGGCATCAAAGCCGGCGAAACAAAGCACTTTGACATTCCCGTGAACGTGCCCGACAAGGCGTTTGAACAGTACGGCTACGTTACCTGCGTGGCAGAGATCACGCACGGCGAAGAAACCGCACACTATACCGCCATCGACATCAAACCGGAAAAGGTGCTTGACGTACAGTGGAACGGCGGCGAGCTTCCCGAAACGCTCACGATGAACGCCGGCGACAGCGTTGATGCCACCGTCACGGCAGTTCCTGCAGGCAGCGGCTACGTCACGCTGTACAGCTCCGATCCCGAGGTCGTTGCCGTTGAAAACGGCAAACTCATCGCCAAGGGCGAAGGCACTGCCGAAATCACCGGCATCCTGCTTCCCTCCGGCGAAGTGATCGGCCCCATCACCGTCACGGTCGGCGGGGAAGAAGAGCCGTTCATCGACGTTCATAAGGACGACTGGTTCCACGACGCAGTGCTCGGAGCCTATCACAAGGGCCTGATGGTCGGCGTGACCGACAA
>JAZUDF010000048.1:0-2317 GCA_045639485.1 Faecousia sp.
CCGTGTTCCGCAGCCACGACTGTGCCAACCATGAAAGTCCCTATGCACCCGGCGGCATGGATCGCGTGCGTGCATGGGCAAAGCTCGGCGTTGACGTGTTCGACGGCGGCACGAGTGCGATGTACGTCGTCAGCTCCATTCTGAAGTTACAGACGGCATCTGCGGCAGTGGTCAGTGAAAACTACGAAACGGGCGAGGCACTGACCGAGGCACAGACGCAGGAAGCCCTCAAAAACCTCTTCCTCGCCGCGGCAAAGGCACTGACGGAATGAAGAAAAAACCGCTGCTTTCCACGGAGCTTTGCTGGCTGCTCGGCATGCTCCTTCTGGCACTCGGAGCACAGCTGCAGGTGCTTGCGGACTTTGGCGTTTCCACGATCGTTGCGATCCCGTATCTGCTGTCCGTCAAACTGGAGCCGATCTGCCCGTTTTTTACCTTCGGCATGTCGCAGTACGTGTTCCAGACGGTGCTGCTGATCGGCATGATTCTCATCCTGCGGCGGTTTCGGCTCAGCTATCTGTTCTCGTTCATCTCGGCGTTTCTGTTCGGCCTGATCGTGGACGGTGTCGGCCTTTTGCTCGGCCTTTTGCCGGAGCCGACCTTGGCTGCCCGCATCCTCTACTACGTTTTGAGCCTCTTTATCACCGCGTCCGGTGTCGCATTGACCTTCCGCACCTACATCACGCCGGAGGTCTTTGAACTCTTCGTGATGGAGCTTGCCCCGAAGTTCCGCGTGGAGATCCACCGCTTCAAGATCGGCTACGACTGGACGAACTGTCTGGTCGCCGTGACCCTGTCCTTTGCGTTCTTCGGTTTGTGGAAGTTCGTCGGCGTGAACTGGGGCACCATCGTCAACGCTCTGGTCAACGGCTGGATCATTGCCCGCTGTTCCAAACTGCTCGACCGCTGCTTCCGATTCGAGGACGTGTTGCCGCTGCGAAATTTCTTCAAGTCGGCGGAAAAGTAAAGAAAAAGCAGCATGGCGTTTGCCATGCTGCTATTTTATGCAGTTCAGGTGATACGCATCGCCATGACCGTGATGTCGTCAAACTGGTCAATGCCGCCGACAAAGGCGTCGATGTTTTCCTTGAGGGCATCCAACTGCTCTTGGGTGCTCCGCTCTCTGCACGTATCGAGGCAGGCAAGCAGCCGTTCTTCACCAAACAGATTGTATTCTGCATCGGTCGCTTCCGTCACGCCGTCCGTGTAGAAGAACAGCTCGTCACCGACCGACAGATGCAGGGTTTCCTGCTGATAATTGAAGTTTTCGATGCCTGCAAGCACAAAGCCGCTGCGTTGCTTGATAAATGCGGGCTTCTCGCCCTTTCGCATGATCACGGGAGGATTGTGCCCTGCGTTGACAAAGGTCAGCACGCCGCTTTCCGTGTCGTAGACACCTGCCCAGCAGGTGACAAAAAGGCCTGCGTCGTTGCCTTCACATAACTGGCGGTTGGCATTTTTCAGTGCCTCTTCGGGAGAGATACCTAACTGCAGTTGGTTTTTCAGCACGGTCTTGGAAATGGTCATAAACAGTGCCGCACCGACACCCTTGCCGGACACGTCCGCGATGACCATGCCGACGTGCGTCTTGTCAATGATAAAGTAATCGTAAAAGTCGCCGCCGACTTCCTTTGCCGGATGATAGACGGCACGCAGATCGATGTTCTCGTGGCCGGGGAAGGCGGGCAGCAGGCAGGGGAGCATGCTGGTCTGGATCCTGGCTGCAAGATCAAGCTCCGTTTCAATGCGGGAGGTCTTTTTTGCGTTGTTTGCTTCCGCTTCGATCATGTACTTGCCGCGGCTCGCAACAAACCGGCAGGAAACCGAAAGGGCAAGGAAAATGAGGCAGCGGGGAAGAAAATCGTTCAAAAGCAGACTCTTGATATAGCCTGCCCGATCGATCCCGTCTGCAGCATTCACCGCACTGCGGAGCGTTGCACCGCGAACGACGTGCAAAACGGTATCGTCCTGATACCGCAGTACGTTGAGGTTCAGAATGCCGACAAAGCCACTGACAAACGTGGCGATCGCAAACAAAACTGCCGTTATGATCGCAACGTTGCGGGTGTACTTTTCATCAAAATACCGCGTGCTGACGACCACGGGGAAGACCATGGCAAGGGTGACATTGTGGCCGAGTGCAGCAGAAAGAATGGCACAGACCAGGATGAGATCGATCATCAAAGGAACACGGAGCCATTTTTTCGTGCCGACGTATTTTGTGTTCAGGATCGTGATCGGCACCTCGACGACGGCAGCTGCAAGCACTGCCCACCGCATCGTGGCTTTGTCTGCGGTAAATACGCCGATCTCGTTG
>JAZUDF010000049.1:0-5991 GCA_045639485.1 Faecousia sp.
GCGTTCTTCTATGGTAAGATGTGTGTAGTTCATACAGGTCTCCTCCGTGTGGTTTATTGTGTGGTAACTTTATTCTACCAGAGATCTGTATGAACTTCTTCTATTTTTTCTTAACTGTTGCACTTGATAGTATAATTCACCCATATGCGAAAACCGCCTGCTTCCGAAGAAGCAGGCGGTCAATTACCCAAATATTACAGGTTCTTCAGCAGGCCGGTAGCCTCGTTGAATTCGTTGATGAGAGCGTCCATCTCAGCATACTGAGCGTGAACTGCGTCCCAGGTACCCTTGGTGTCGTACCACAGATCGTTGAGATCCTTGACCCCGCGAGCCTGCTGTTCAACCCAGGTGTAGTACTTCAGGTTGTGGACTCTCTTGCGGACAGCATAGGTCAGCTCGATCAGGTTGTCGGTCTTGAGGCCGAGCATATGCAGGTTGTGGTCGATTGCAGCTTCCTTGATGTTGTAAGCACCGTGGTTTTCGTCGAGCTCGTTGATACGAGACTGATACATCACAGCGGAGTCGGTCAGAACGGTCATGACAACGTCATGCTCGGTCAGCTCGTAGAACTTTGCCATCTTGATGCAGCAAAGAACGTTTGCAATGCCGGAGATGCCGAGCCAGGTCAGCTTTTC
Organism: Faecousia sp.; assembly: GCA_045639485.1. GTDB lineage: Bacteria > Bacillota > Clostridia > Oscillospirales > Oscillospiraceae > JAFRPC01. The sequence continues at coordinate 636 of JAZUDF010000049.1, forward strand.
GATCAGTTCGGGGCACAGGCCGAGTTCTTCACGCAGATACTGCTGGCCTTCGGGCTTGTTGAACAGACGGAGCAGTCTCTGGGAGTCTTCGTCGTCGATGGCGATTGCCATGTCGGTGTTCTTAACGTTGTGGATCCAAGGAATGTGCTTGTCGCCGATACCTTCGATGCGGTGGCCACCGAAGCCGTTGTTCACGATGGTGGGGCACTGCAGAGCTTCGCCGACAGCGACCTTTGCTCTGGGGTACTTGTCCTTGATGTAGTCGCCTGCGGACATGGTGCCTGCAGAGCCGGAGGTGAATGCACAGCCGAACAGCTGATCGCCGTCACGCTTGATGGATTCGTAAACGGTGGACAGAGCTTCGCCGGTGACGTTGTAGTGCCATACGGGGTTGCCCATTTCTTCGAACTGGTTGAAGATCATCATGGTGGGATCCTGCTTCAGTTCCCAGGTCTTGTCGAAGATTTCCTTAACGTTGGACTCGCAGCCGGGGGTAGCGATGACCTGGCCTGCAATGGACTTCAGCCAGTCAAAACGTTCCTTGGACATTTCTGCGGGCAGGATTGCGACGGAGTCGCAAGCCAGCAGCTTGGAGTTGAAAGCACCGCCGCGGCAGTAGTTGCCGGTGGAGGGCCATACAGCGTGATGATAGGTAGCATCAAACTGACCGGTCACCAGACGGGGAACCAGGCAGCCGAAAGAAGCACCGACCTTGTGGCAACCGGTGGGGAACCACTTGCCTGCCATTGCAACGATACGGCAGGGAACACCGGTCAGCTCGGAGGGGAACTCAATGTAGTTGGGGACCTTCTGATACAGGCCGCCGAATTCCTTGGGCTCGTTCTTCCAGGTGATACGGAACAGGTTGAGGGGGTTGACGTCCCACAGACCGACGTTGGTGAGCTTGGCCTTGATCTTCTCGGGGATCAGATCGGGGTTCTGCATCTGAGCGAAGGTCGGGATGATGATGTTGTTTTCCTTTGCCTTCTGGATATTGTGCTCCAGACCGGCTTTGTTGATGCTGAGATCAATTTTAGACATTGCTTTTTTCCTCCTGTTTTTGGTCTAAATAAGAATATAGAGTAAACTTGGATATGCCAAAATGTTTCGCGATTTTATCACCGGACTTGGTGATGAGCAGTGCACCGCTGCTGTTGAGGAATCGGATGGCTTTCACCTTGTCGTCCTTTGTCATCAGCTCCACCGGCTTGCCGACCAAATGGACAGACCGTTCGATCAGATCGTCCAGCAGATCGTTGACGTTGGGACTGATGCGTTCCGGCTCATGCTCGCCGCTGTCACGGACAGCCGCGATCTCCTTCATGACGTTGTTTGCCATGGACAGGGAAGTGATGTCAAAGTTGATGCAGAACAGTGCCGCAACTTTTCCTTCGCTGTCACGGATGTAAACCGTGGAAGACTTCAGTAATTTGCCGTCAGGGGTGCGAGTGAGGTAGGACAGATGGTCTTCGGCTTTTTCCGGATCGATCGTTTTACCGAGCTGTTCAAGAACGACCTGCGAAGGGCCGTCGCCGAGGTGTCGGCCGGTCACGTGACCGTTTTCGATCGCGACCACGGAGTGCTGTGCACTTTCAGAAGAGATCTCGTGAACAACGACCTCGCAGCCGCTGCCAAACTGTGTTGCTACGCCCTTTGCGATCTTCCGAAGGGCATCGAGTTCGTAGTCAGTCAGCATGGTCAATCTCCTCTCAAAAAAGTCGTTCCGCATCCTCCCGCATTTTACACTATTTCTATAATAACACATTCAAAATGAAAATCAATAGCAATCATCGAAAAATTTTTTAGATTTTCAAAAAATTTTTTAGATTTTTATCAAAAAAAGTTTGACTTCTGTATAGACTATGGTAAAATATAGTAAGACACAATAAAATGTGTGAGTTTGGGCTTTTATCAATATTTATGGAGGATTAGTCATGGATTTTGAAGCAATCAAAAAAGCAGCAGAAGGCTATCAGGCAGATATGAGCAAGTTCCTGCGGGACATGATCGCGATCCCGTCCGAATCCTGCGAAGAAGAAGGCGTTGTCAAACGCATCGCCGAAGAAATGAACAAACTCGGTTACGATAAGGTCGAATTCGACGCACTCGGCAACGTCATCGGTTGGATGGGCAACGGCGACAAGATCATCGCCATCGACTCCCACATCGACACCGTCGGCATCGGCAACATCGAAAACTGGGAAGCAGATCCCTATAAGGGCTATGAAACCGACACCATCATCTACGGCCGCGGCGGTTCCGTCCAGGAAGGCGGCATGGCTTCCGCAACCTACGGTGCAAAGATCATGAAGGACCTGAACCTCATCCCCGACGGCTACAAGATCATGGTCGTTGGCTCCGTTCAGGAAGAAGACTGCGACGGCATGTGCTGGCAGTCCATCGTCAACGAATATTTCGGCGGCCCCGAAAAGGCACGCGAGCAGATCGAATTCGTCATTTCCACCGAGCCCACCGACGGCGGCATCTACCGCGGTCACAGAGGCCGTATGGAAATCCGTGTCGACGTTCACGGCGTGTCCTGCCACGGCTCCGCTCCGGAACGCGGCGACAACGCGATCCACAAGATGGCAGAGATCCTTCTCAACGTCCGCGACCTCAACGAGAACGACGCAGGCGACGACAAGGAGATCAAGGGCCTCGTCAAGATGCTTGATCCCAAGTACAACCCCGACCACTACGAAGATGCACGCTTCCTTGGCCGCGGCACCTGCACCACCTCCCAGATCTTCTACACCTCTCCCAGTCGCTGTGCAGTTGCTGACTCCTGTGCAATTTCCATTGACCGCCGCATGACCGCAGGCGAGACCTACAAGTCCTGCCTGAAGGAAATCGAAGACCTGCCCGCTTGCAAGAAGTATGCAAAGGACGTCAAGGTTTCCATGTACATGTACGACCGTCCGGCATGGAACGGCCACGTTTACGAGACCGAATGCTTCTTCCCCACCTGGATCAACAAGGAATCCGCTCCTCACGTTCAGGCTCTGATCGACGCTCACCACGGCCTGTGGGGCGAAGACAGACTGTGGGTTGACGACACCGCTCGTGCAAAGCGTGAAGGCCGTCCTCTGACCGACAAGTGGACTTTCTCCACCAACGGCGTTTCCATCCAGGGCCGCTACGGCATCCCCTGCGTTGGCTTCGGCCCCGGTGCAGAATCTCAGGCACACGCTCCCAACGAAATCACCTGGAAGCATGACCTGGTCGTCTGTGCAGCTCTGTACGCAGCAGTTCCCGGCCTGTACAAGCCCGAGAACAAGGACGGCCCCGCTACCTCCTTCCGTCAGGAACTGACCGGCAACGACATCAAGTAATTTAAACGTGTCATCCTGAGCAAAGCGAAGGACCTACTCTCTGTTAATCGCAAGGGGCGGTATTCCGTCCCTTCCACATAAAAATTTTATAAGGAGAAAGAACTATGAGCAAAGCATTTGAGCTTGCAAGACATCTTGAAACCCTGCGTATCAACAATATGTACAAGACCGACTTCTACTGGACCTGGGACAAGACTGACGACGAAATCGACGCAGTCTTTACCGTTGCTGATGCTCTGCGCGACCTGCGTGAGCACAACAAGTCCACCAGAGTTTTCACCTCCGGCCTCGGCATTTCCCTGTTCCGCGACAACTCCACCCGTACCCGTTTCTCCTTCGCATCTGCCTGCAACCTGCTCGGCCTCGAAGAACAGGTTCTCGATGAGAAGAAGTCCCAGATCGCACACGGCGAAACCGTCCGCGAAACTGCAAACATGGTCTCCTTCATGGCTGACGTCATCGGCATCCGCGATGATATGTACATCCATCAGGGCCACGAATATCAGAAGACCTTCATGGACGCTCTGGAAGACGGCTACCGCACCGGTATTCTCGAGCAGAGACCTACCCTCGTCAACCTGCAGTGCGACGTTGACCATCCCACCCAGTGCATGGCTGACATGCTCCATGTCATCCACTACTTCGGCGGCAAGGAAAACCTCAAAGGCAAGAAGGTCGCTATGACCTGGGCTTATTCTCCCAGCTACGGCAAGCCGCTGTCTGTCCCGCAGGGCGTTATCGGCCTGTTCACCCGTTTCGGCATGGACGTCACTCTGGCCCATCCGGAAGGCTACGACATCTTCCCCGAAGTCGAAGAAGTCGCTCGCAAGAACTGCGAAAAGTACGGTTCCAAGTTCACCAAGACCAACTCCATGGAAGAAGCATTCAAGGATGCTGACATCGTTTATCCTAAGTCCTGGGCTCCCTTCAAGGCAATGGAAGAACGTTCCGAGCTCTACACCAAGGGCGACCAGAAGGGCATCGACGAACTCGAACAGCGTCTGCTGAAGCAGAACGCAGAGCACAAGGATTGGACCTGCTCCGAAGAAATGATGAAGCTCACCCGCGACGGCAAGGCTCTGTACCTGCACTGCCTGCCCGCTGACATCTCCGGTCTGAGCTGCCCCGAAGGCGAAGTTGACAACTCCGTGTTCGACCGCTACCTCGTTCCGCTGTACAAGCAGGCTTCCTACAAGCCCTATATCATCGCAGCTATGATCTTCCTGGCACAGGTCAAGGATCCCGTACATGCTCTGATGGCACTCGACGCTTCCGAAACCAAGAGAAAGAAGTTCTAATCAAACATAAACAGATTTGTGCGGAAGCATCTGCTTCCGCACAATCTACGACAAGAGGTATTTATTATGGGTAAAAGAATCGTTATTGCTCTGGGCGGCAACGCACTGGGCAACACCCCTTATGAACAGCTGGCCCTCGTCACCGAGACCGCAAAGCCCATCGTTGACCTGATCGAGCAGGGCAACGAAGTCGTCATCGCACATGGCAACGGTCCGCAGGTCGGCATGATCAACCTCGGCATGGGTACTGCAGCCGAGGCAAAGGCAATCAAGTCTGATATGCCGTTCCCCGAATGCGGAGCTATGTCCCAGGGCTACATCGGCTACCATCTGCAGAACGCCATCGGCAACGAACTGGCAGCCCGCGGCATGAAGAAGGACGTCGCAACAATCGTCACGCAGGTGCTCGTTGATGAAAACGATCCCGCGTTCCAGAACCCCACCAAGCCCATCGGTGCTTTCTATGACAAGGAAACCGCTGACCGCATCGCTGCGGAAAAAGGCTATACCATGGTCGAAGACGCAGGCCGCGGCTACCGTCAGGTCGTTCCGTCTCCCAAGCCCGTAGATGTCATCGAGAAGAACATGGTCAACTCCCTGATCGACAACGGTTATGTTGTCATCACCGTCGGCGGCGGCGGTATCCCCGTCATCCGCAAGGACGGCAAACTGTACGGCACGCCTGCTGTCATCGACAAGGACTTCGCTTCTGCAAAGCTGGCTGAG
>JAZUDF010000050.1:0-18470 GCA_045639485.1 Faecousia sp.
ATTTCATTGAAGCGGTTTCAATCAATGGGATACCGCCGGATGCCGTACCTACCCGCTTTTTTAAGGAATTATAGGGAATACTGATTGCTTGAGTTACAAGGATCGGGGGGATTGTCAAGGGGGTCGGCTTTGTGGAAAGACACCCTTGACTGTCCCTCTTTTCCTATCTTTTCTCTGACAAGAGAGAAAAGATAGCCGCCGGAGGCAACTGTATACAGTATCGATACGGACAGATTGCCACGGGTGCAAGCACCCTCGCAATGACACGCGGGAGGAGCGAGCCCCTCCCCTACGGCGGTGGTTGGGAGTGCGGTTTGCGGGATGTCGAGGACGCCGTCCCCTACGCCACTGATTGCTGACCACTGACTGCTCAACAAGAACCAGCCTGCTCAGACGAGCAGGCTGTTTCTTATGTATTCTCTAATATTGCGTCGTAAAGGGCGATGGCGGCGGCGGCTTCGACGACCGGAACGGCACGCGGGACAATGCAGGAATCGTTTCTGCCCGCAAAGCGTGCTTCCGTTTCCGTGAAGGTCGACACATCCACCGTTTGCTGCATCACGCCGACCGTCGGCGTGGGCTTGACGGCTGCCGTGAAAATAAGAGGCAGTCCCGTGCTCATGCCGCCCAAGATGCCGCCGTGACGGTTGCTCTTTGCGGTGATTTCACCGTTTTCAAGGCACAAAGGATCGTTGTTTTCGGAGCCTTTGAGGGAGGCGGCTGCAAAGCCGCTCCCGAACTGCACGCCCTTCACGCCCGGGATACCGAACACGAGCTGTGCAATGCGGCTCTCCAGACCTTCCCAAAGGTGGTCGCCCAATCCTGCGGGCAGACCGGTGACGGCACACTCGATGATGCCGCCGAGGGAGTTCTCCTCCGCCTTTGCGTTCATGATTTTCGCGATCATGCGTTCCCCTGCGGCTTCATCCAGTGTTGGGAATTCTCTGCCGTCCAGGGCTTTCAGATCGGGCTGCATGGGATCAAACGGAGTGTCGTGCTCGTCTGCGACGGTCAAAGCATGGGCGGCGATCGCGATGCCTTTCTTTTTCAGGAATTGTAAGCAGATACCGCCTGCCACGCAGAACGGAGCCGTCAGTCTGCCGGAGAATTTTCCGCCGCCTGCGGGGATCTCGCCGTATTTGAGCCAGGCAGGCCAGTCCGCATGGCCGGGACGCAGAACGGTGCGTGTTTCTCCCTTTGCCGCGTCCGTATTGGGCAAAACGGCAGTGATCGGCTCGCCCGTGGTCACGCCGTCACACAGACCGGAAAGAAACTGCGGAGCGTCCTGCTCTTTACGAGCAGTCGTCCACGCAAAGCGTCCGGGAGCACGGTGATCAAGAAAGGCCTGTAATTCGGAAAGGTCGATCCGCTCCCCTGCAGGGATGCCCTCGATGCTCACGCCGACAGACGGCTCACGGGAGGCTCCGAAGGCGGATAATTTGATTGTATGACCGAAATAGGTCGCCATGATATCACCTGCAGATCTTTGAAAAATCGTTGAAGAAATCGGGGTAGGATTTGGAAACCGCCTCACTGCCGTCCAAAAGAACACTCTGCGTGCAGGCAAGGGATGCGACAGCTGCCAGCATCGCGATGCGGTGGTCGCCAAACGAGGTGACCGTGCCGCCGTGCAGTTGCCCGGTGCCGGAAATACGCAGCCCGCCCTGCGTCACGGTAACGCAGGCACCTAAAGCGTTCAGCGTGTCGGCCGTCGTTTGGAGGCGGTCGCTTTCTTTTGCACGCAGTCGGGCAACGTTTGAAATCGTCGTTTCTCCCTCTGCACACGCACCGAGGAGAGCCAGCAGCGGGACAAGGTCGGGAACGTCGGAGGCATCGGTACAAATACCGTGCAGGCTGCCCCGACGGACGGTCACGGCAGCATCGGAAACGCAAACCTCCGCACCGAACCGTGCAAGAAGATCGAGCATTTTCCGGTCACCCTGTACGGAGTTCACGGAAAGTCCCGTGACGGTCACGCCGCTGTCAGAAAACGCACCCGCACACAGAAACGGTGCAGCATTTGACCAGTCCCCCTCTGCAGTCAGGCTGCCGGGTGTGCGGTAGGTCTGCCGACCGGGAACGGAGAGTTCGGAATTCGGAATGCGGAATGCGGGATTATTATTTATTGTATCGACACCGAACAGCGTTTGGACGGACTGTGTGAGCGAAATATAAGACGCCGACGCTGGCTTGTCAGTTAACATAATTTTGCTATCGTCAACTAGTATCGGAAGAGCAAGCAGAAGTCCCGAGAGATACTGTGAGGAGATACTGCCGTCGATCGAATAGTCGCCCGGCTGCAGCCGCCCTTCACAGCGAAGTCCCGTTTCCGTCCGCTCGATCCGAACGCCGTGGCGGGAAAGCTCTTCGCACAGCGGGGTGATCGGACGGTTTTTGAGTTGCGGCGAGCAGACAAATTCCGCCGAAACGCCGCACGCTGTCGCAACGGGCAGGAGAAAACGCAAGGTCGCGGCACTGCTGCGGCAGAAAAGCGTTGCCGTTTTTGCCGAAATGCCGCCGCAAACCGTGAAGGCGTCCGGTGTCTGCTCGACCGTTGCACCGAGTGCACGCAGGCAGTCGGCGGTGGCAAGCACGTCTTCTCCGAAGCCGTGACAGCGAAGCTCCGTTTTGCCTTCTGCCAGTGCCGCACAGATGAGGGCACGGTGCAGCCAGGATTTTGACGAGATCGCTTCGATGCTGCCGCCTGCACGTTTATGCGTGAAGGTCTGTTTCATAGGCGTTCGCACACCTCCAGCATGGCCCGGTAATCGTCCATCGTGCAGGTGCGGACGGTACACTGTCCGCGACGCATGGGCACGACCAGGCTGACCGTGTCGCCCGTGCGTTTTTTATCGGAAAATGCCGCCTGCCAGAGCTCTTCCGCACCGTAGGGCAGTGCAGCGGGCAGGCCGTATTGCGTCAGAAGATCGTACAGCTCCCAGAAAACGCCGTCGGCACAGTCTCCCGTATGCTCTGAGAGCTTCGTCATGGCAGCCATGCCGATGGCGACCGATTTTCCGTGGGAAATGCGGTAGCCGCTGATTTTTTCGATCGCGTGGCCGACCGTGTGGCCGAAATTGAGCAGTCTGCGGATGCCGCTGTCTTTTTCGTCCTGCTCCACGAGATCGCGTTTCTGCCGGACGCATCTTGCGATCACCGCCTCCGTCTGCGGCTCGAAAGGCTTGTGAAGCATGGTCAGCAATTCTTCATCGCCGATCATGCCGTATTTGATGACCTCCGCGAAGCCGTCCGAGAGGACGCTCTGCGGAAGCGTGTGTAAAAAGTCAGGATCACAAAGCACCAGTCGCGGCTGATAAAACGCACCGACGAGGTTTTTGCCCTGTTCTAAATCGAACCCCGTCTTGCCGCCGACGGAGGCATCCGTCATGGCAAGCAGTGTGGTCGGCACGGCGATCCAGTCGGAACCGCGAAGGTAGGTTGCCGCCGCAAAGCCCGCAAGATCGCTCACCGTACCGCCGCCGAGAGCCACGGTGAGGTCAGATCGCATCATGCCGAGCTCTGCCATTTTATTTAAGATCGCAAGCCAGGTCTGTGCCGTCTTGGACTGCTCGCCTGCCGCGAAGGAAAACGTCTCCGTACGGTAGCCTGCCGCTTCGAGTGCGGCAGCTGCCGGCCCGGCGTAAAGTGCGGCGACGGTATCATCCGTCACGGTCAGTGCGGTTTTGCCGCCGTTTACCGTGCGGGCACGTTCGCCGAGCGAGACACGCAGTCCTCTGCCGATGAGGACATCATATTCTGTTGAGGTTTTGATATGGACGGTTTCCATGGTCATCCTCCGATTAAAATCTTCTTGCGTAGCCGCAGTGGCGGCAGAGTTCTTCCGAAGCACAACGCCGCCGGAAGCCTTCCGTGATCGCTTCGACACGGGGCGAAGCGAGTATTTCATCCAAGGATTGTGAAAGCAGGTTGCCGAGCGGAATGCTGCCGTCGCTGTCCAGACAGCAGGGCACCACCGTGCCGTCGCACAAAACGCCGATCTGATCCTTCAAGCCGTAGCAGAACACTGCGTCGCCGCGGTCTGCGGACGAGAGAGACGGCCAGTCAAAGCGTTCGGCACAGTTGAGGTAGACATGCTCGGAAAGTTTGCTGCCGCGGGCGTTTTCCGACCACGGATCGGGAAAGGCACGGTGCAGATGTTCCAGTATCTCGGGGTTGCGGGCATGCAGTCCGGCCGTTTCGGCACCGTCCGCGTTCCAAAGACGCAGGCTGACGGTGATCCCCCGCTCTGCCGCAGCCTTTGCAAAATCGGTACAGGCGGTGAGGTAGTCCGCCATGCTGCCGATTTCGTTTGCCTCAAACGAGTGCAGAGAAATGTTGACCTTGTGCAGAGCAGGTGCGGAAAGAAGCACGGTCTGTGTTTCGGAAAGCAGCGTGCCGTTCGTCGTCAGGATGACACGGAAGCCCGCCTGATGAGCAGCATCGAGAAAGGTCGCAAGCTGCGGGTGCAGTAACGGCTCGCCCATGAGATGAAAGTACAGATACTCCGTATAGCCCTGCAGCTTCTGCAGGATCTTGCGGAACGATGCTTCACCCATCAGACCGGACGGTCTTGCCGTTCCCGGACAGAAAGTGCAGGCAAGGTTGCAAATATTCGTGATCTCGACATAGACTTTTTGAAACCGCATCGCCGCACCTCCGTTTTTCTTTATATTACAAGGTTTTTACCCGATTTACAATCTTTTTCCGTCCGCAGATGTCGAAAAGTAACGAAATCATAAGCGAAATACCACTCTTTTTATCAAAATATGTCAAAATACACAAAATAATCACTTGTTTTTTCCATTCTGTTTGATACAATGTAAAATAGCGACAATTAGGATGGAGGTAAATCCGCTATGAGAAATCGCGTTTTGTCATTGCTGCTTGTTCTGGCGATGGCAGTATCCCTGTTTGCAGGTCTTTCACTGACCGTAAACGCAGGCAGCGTTCCGGCAGTCGATCCGACCGGTATCACCTGTGCCGAAGACGTAGAATACGTCAAGGTCGGCAGCTATGTCTGTAACTGGGGTGCCCGTGGTGAGGACTGCACGTTCCTTTCCACCTATGCACAGGCTTATTATACCGGCAATTACACCTTTGAAAAGATGTCCGTGCTTGCCGGCGGTACGCAGCAGACTGCTCCCTCCAGTGCTCTTTACACCTCGCTCAAGAGCATGATGGAGAAGAAATCGACCCACACGACCTCCTATCAGGAGACCCGTGATCTTTACAAGTACACCGACTGTCTGCAGAACGACTACTCCCACATTTCCTCGTTCTACTCCGGCAAGGAACTGAACGGTGCGTGGGACGGCGGTGCCACCTGGAACCGTGAGCATACCTGGCCCAACTCCAAGATCGACAACAACGGCGAAAACGATATCATGATGCTCCGCCCGACCTGGGTGCAGGAGAACTCCTCCCGCGGCAACATGGCGTACGGCGAGAAGGGTGCTTCCGGCTACTTCTACCCCAACCAGACGACGACCTACGACGTACGCGGCGACTGTGCCCGTATCGTCCTTTACGTCTACACCCGCTGGGGCGTGACGAACACCATGTGGGGCTCCTCCGGCGTTATGCAGAACCTCGACGTTCTGCTCAAGTGGATGGAAGAAGATCCCGTTGACACCTGGGAAATGGGCAGAAACGATGCCTGCCAGTCGATCCTCGGCGTCAGAAACGTCTTCGTTGACTACCCCGAATATGCGTGGCTGCTGTTCAACAAGACAGTCCCCGCTGACTACGTTTCTCCCTCCGGCGGCGTCCCCGTTGCATACGAAGTAACAGCAAGCTCCAACAATGAAGCCTGGGGCACCGTTTCCGTAAGCGGCAACGTGATCACCTGTACGCCCGCAAACGGCTACTGTCTGGATGACTATGAGATCGATGAGGGCGAAGGCTCCATCTCCGCCAACGGCAACGTTCTCACCGTGACGCCCGCTTCCGACTGCCACGTGAGTGTGACCTTTGCTCCGACGGTCTTCTACACCGTTTCCTACATCGTACCTGCAGGCGTGAGCAAGCCGAACGTCACCGTTTCTTCCGGCACCAAGGTCGAGCTGACCGCACCCGTCGGCATCCCGACGGATGATTCGCAGGAATACACCTTTGCCGGCTGGCTTCCCACGGCACTTGAAGACACCGCCGAGCAGCCCGCAGACCTGATCCTTCCCGGCACAACTTACACCGTGCTTAACAGCGTGGAATTCTACGCCGTCTACTCCTATGAAAAGGAACTCGACGATGAAGGCAGCGGCCTTTATGTGAAGGTCGCGGAGCCCCGTGCCGACTGGTCCGGCGATTACGTCATCGTCTATGAAGGCTCTGACTACATGTTCGACAGCAGTCTTGAGACGCTGGATGTGGCGAGCAACTACGATGCCATTCTTGAGAAGCCCAACAACACGATCAAGGCTGACGATGCAGATCCCTACAAGGTCACGATCGAAAAGTATAACGGCGGCTACTCTATTCTTTGCTCCAACGGCAAGTACATGGGTGTGCTGAACTCCGACAACACGATCACAAGCTTCTCTTCTCCCGTGGTCAACACCATTGAGATGACCGTGAACGGTGATATCGATATTGTCTGCTCCAACTGCTTCTTCCGTTTCAACAAGCAGAGCGGTCAGACGCGTTTCCGCTACTACAAGGCTTCGAGCTACACCAGCCAGCAGCCCGTTTATCTGTACCGCAAGGAAGTCAACTCCACCGAGACGCATTATCTGACGCTCGCGGCAGTCGATTGCCTGCACGAGAACACCGAGCTGCAGAACGAACTGGATCCCACCTGCACGGTGGACGGCTACACCGGCGACGTCTACTGCCTCGACTGTGACGAGCTGATCACCGAAGGCACCGTCATTCCGGCGACCGGACACAGCTACGTGGAGGGCGTCTGCGAATACTGCGAAGAGCCCTGTCCGCATGAGAACACCGAACTCCGCGATGCGAAGGAACCCTCCTGCACGGAGATCGGCTACACCGGCGACACCTGGTGTCTCGATTGCGGCATGATGATCGCAAGCGGCGAGCCCATCTGGGAGACCAGTCATCTGTTCCACAACGGTTTCTGTGAGGTCTGCGGCGAACCCTGCCCGCACGACAATCAGGAAACTTATGGCTACGAGCCTGCGACCTGCACCGAGGAAGGTCACACCGGTGACACTTATTGCCTCGATTGCGATATGCAGCTTACGCTGAGCGACATCCTCGTTCCGCTCGGTCACGACTTCGTTGACGGCTATTGCACCCGCTGCGGTGAGCCCGATCCCGATTACGACCATACGACCGATCCCTGCCAGGACTACACCGACATCAACCGCGAAGCATGGTATCACAGTGCCGTTGACTATGTCATCTGCAGAGGTCTCATGGGCTCGACCAAGACCGACGCTTTGACCTTCGAACCCGAAACCAAGGTCAGCCGTGCGATGGTCGCATCCATCATCTACCGTATTGCCGGCAACGAGGAAGAAGTCGAATATCAGGGCACCTTCTCCGATGTTCCCGAAGGCAAGTGGTACACCACCGCGATCGAATGGTGTGCAAAGAACGGTCTTGCCTCCGGCAAGGGCGACGGCATCTTCGATCCGGACGGCAACGTCACGCGTCAGGAGCTGGCTGTGTTCTTCTACAAACTGGCGGAATTCCTCGGCAACGACGTTTCCGGCAGAGCCGAGCTTGACAGCTTTGCCGACGCAAAGACCGTGCCCGCATGGTCGAAGGACTATCTTGCGTGGGCAGTCGACGCCGGCATCATCTCCGGCCAGGCTGAAAACGGCAAGACCTCCCTCAACCCGACCGCAGGTGCGATGAGAAGCGAGCTTGCTTCCATCCTCACCCGCTTCATGGGCAAATTTGCTCCGCAGTAATCTGCATAACCGACAAAAAGAGGACGGCTGATGCCGTCCTCTTTTTTATTGATCCTCATCGGATTGTTCCGATCGGGAGTTCGATCCCCCTGTTTTCGCAGAAAATGAAACAAGAGAGGGTATCGTTGATACCCTCTCTTGTTTCATGGTGGAGCAGTATTCTCCAACATAGAACAGGTATCCGCGTCATCGGATTGATCGCTTTCAAAGGCTTCTTCGATGTCATCCAGCGGGATATTATCCAGACTGAGCGGCTTTCTGCTTGTGTTGAAGATCAGCGTGAAATGGTCATCATACAGATAGACCGAATGAACAAAAATGTTCACGATGGCTCGGCGTTTATTGAAGTCGTCGTACGGCATATTGCAGACATAATCGAGAAAGGCGAGGATCTGTGGCTCTGTCATACAGACACGCTTGGTTTTCTCAATTGCCAGCTGCTCCTCTAATTGCTTCTTTTCTGCCTGCCGCTGATTCAGACGATCGGTCAGCATCTCCACGGCCTGCCCCTGCTCAATGGCGTGCCAGAGATTTTCAATCGCCTGATCGACCTCACGGATCGATTTTGTCAGTTCGCGGATCGTGAGCGTGTCCGGACTTTTCTCGCACTCTGCGGCGATCTGCTTGGCAATGAAGCGGATGTTCTCTTCCGTCAGTTGCTTCAGACACTCCGAAATGACAAGGTCTTCGATCAGTTGTTTGCTGATGATTTTCTTGTGGCAATTTTTCTTTATGGCTTTTTTGCAGGCATAATAATGATATTGCTTTCCGAGCTTTCCTCTGCCGCCGTAGCCGACCATCATTTCCTTACAATAGCCGCAAAAGAGCTTCGTGGTCAGCAGATATTCTCCTTCGCCGTGGATCCTCGCGGGCGCTGATTTGTTCTTTTCCATAATGTCCTGTACCCGGTAAAACAGGTCGTCGCTCAAAATTCGCGGCATCCCACCGGGCGTCTCCGTTCCGTTATAAGTATAGATTCCGATATAGCGCTTGTTTGTCAGTATCTTGTTCAGGCTGTTGTTTTTGAACTCCCGCCCGAATGCTGTTTTGACCCGCCGACGCTGCAGATCGGCAATGATCTCTGCTTTGGATTCACCGGCAGCATAACGCTCAAAAATTTCACGCACGATGGCAGCCTCATCCTCGTCCACATAAAAGTGTCGATCTTTATCGACCTTGAAACCGAGACCGGGATGGCTGCCGTTTGACAGGCACTTTTCGGCATTGATGTTCATACCGCGTGTGATCTTCTGCGAAAGCTCTGCGGAATAGTATTCAGCCATACTCTCGAGCACACCTTCGATCAGAATGCCGGACGCATCGTTTGAGATATTCTCCCTTGCGGAGATCACGCGCACGCCGTTCCGCTTCAGCTTTGCTTTGTTGATTGCACTGTCATAGCGATTTCGGGCGAAACGGTCCAGCTGATAGACCAAAACGCCCTCAAAGGTGTGTTTATCGCTGTCGGAAATCATTTTCTGAAACTGCAGGCGGTTGTCCGTGGTGCCGCTGATCGCACGGTCAATATATTCTCCAACTACGGAATAACCGTTTGCTTCTGCATACTCGTGACACACCTTGAGCTGTCCTTCAATGGACTGTTCCGTCTGGCTATGACTGGAAAACCGCGCATAAATTACTACATTCATTTTTCCTCCTCCATAGTTTTTCTTTGATTATAAAACGGACATTCGATGCTGTCGAATGTGTGAGAAAAGGAAGCCCGACATTTCAAAATATGTCGGGCTTCCGCTACTTTTTATTTATATTCCGGGTGCTTTTTCAGCCATTCGGAATAGTACTTCTTTCCCTCCTCACTTCGGTAGAACGCGCTGATTTCCGGAGCAAGTGCCTTTGCAAAGGAAACCAGCAGCTCCTGCGGGAGCTCGACCGAAGAACACTGTTTGATAACGATCTCTGCCATTGAATGACCTCATCTTTCGGAGTCTCTTTCGCGATGCAGATACCGCATGTAATACTCACAGGCCTTCAGAATAAATTCCTCGCTCTGAGAAGGGGAGAAGCCGGCCGGAATTTTTCCGTTCAGCCGTTCCACCGGGATTCGGATTGCTTCCCGCTGATTTGCCTTTTCCTCACGCAAGACTTCTCGTGCAAAGTCCTTGTCAAGGGTTCCGGCGTCAAAAGCGTTCCGCAGACGGATTGCCTGCGAATAGGACGGCGTACAGTCTTCGGCAGTGATGGCATCCAGCACATTCCGCTGCGCTGCGGCATCCAGATAGGAAAGTGCGACTGCGTTTGACATCGCAATCCTGCCATCGTCCACCAGCAGCAAAAGCTTGGGAATCAGATTTGTCAGACGGATGTACCGCTTTACCTGCGAGGCACTGTCATCCTCCGAGATTCTCTCAACGGTCAACTTCGGACCAGCTTGGCCCGAAGTTTTTCCCTGGTGTTTCATTGCCTCCAGTTTCATCCTGTAGGCAAATGCTTTTTCAGACGGCAGAATGTGCTCGCGGTGCAGGTTGCTGTCCACCAGCACGATGGTCGCAGCATTTTTGTCGAGGTCAAAAACAAAAGCAGGTACTGTTTCCAGTCCTGCTTTCTGTGCGGCGTGCAAGCGGCGGTGTCCACTTACCACCTCGTATTCATCTTCGGTGTTTTTCACCGGTCTGACGATCAGCGGCGTGAGAATGCCGCTTTCTTTGATGCTTTCCGTCAGTGCTGCCATTTCTTCATCATCGCGTACCATATACGGATGATCCTTGAACGGACGAAGCTTTTTGATCGGAAGCATAACCGATTCACGATTTGTTAATTGTTCCATACTTTTCCTCCATCTCTTTTTTTGAATAGTACATTGTTTGGATGATGTCGCTTACCATTGTTTCGAGCTTCTTTTCATATACGAAAAAGGGTTTTGCATCGTACCCGTTTCTACGCGCATTCCAAGCCAGGTCGGCACAGCAGAGCCGCATTTCTCTCAACTCCTTCAGGATGTCAAAAAACGGCTGCGGCGGGATCGGAAGGATCTTGCGTTCTGCGATCAGCTTCTGAAAAAACGTATTGCGGCTCAGACCGGACAGCTTCACTTTTCGATCAAGGTCTGCTTTCTCTTTTTCATTCAGCCGGATACTTACTCTGATATTTCTGCTTCTCATTTTCTTCTCCTTTCATAAGTCATAAGGGTTTGGGGCTTCCCCAAGAACTGCGTTTGGGCGCCCAAACGCGATGCTTGTTAAAAAAATACCGTTCGTCTACACCGAAATCGGTCACCGGATCTCATCGCTTGTGAACCATCGCTCTTACCTCCTTTCAACTGTCGTGTTTTGGTGTTGTTTTTCGTGTTTCCTTTCGATTTGCGGGGCCTTCGTACGCAGAAAATTTCCTGATACCACCCCACGGAAAACGGTGCGTCAGTCGGCACGGTTTTCCGCTTTTGCGGAGATACTGCGTTTGCTTTCGTAATGCGGACATTCAATGACGGTCGCACGAAAACTCTGTTTGCAAGGCTTTACGCAATGCGCACAGAGCTTGTTGTATGACCGTCTCCCGCTTGCGATGTCGAGGAAGATCATCCATTCCTCCCGCTGCTTTTTGGTCAGTCTCGGCATATTTTTCACCTCCTTTCGCTCCCTGCCCGGGAGCAGATTTCAAATAAAAAAGCCCGGAAAAATCCGGGCATCAAAAAAGCACCTGCTGATTTTTTGATCAACAGATGCTTAAATGATTCTCTTTCCGTCGAAGCCGTAATCGACATCGGCGTATTGCTCAAACGCCTTGCCGATTTTTCGGAGCCGCTTCAGTACGCCGCTGTGATTTGCGTACCCGAGCTTATCCGCAACCTCTTCCATCGTATAGCCTTCCAGCCGAAGCCGGAGGATCTGCCTGTCCTTTTCGGACAGCGTTTCCAAAAACTGCTCTGCAAGAACCTTTACGGTAGCGTCATTCTCAAAGTTTGACGACTCATCTTCGATATCCCATTCCTGCCCGTCGTGCGCAAGGGCATATTGCTCCTGATACTCCTCAAGAGATACCATCGGATGCCGTGTCTGCGTATGATACCATTTGCGGTAAAAATTCTTTTTTTGACGGCTGCGACGGGTATCAAAATCCTCTTCGCAGGGCATCTCCCGGCAAACCTGTTGGACATCATACAGGTTGTTTTTTGCCATACCTACGGGAACCGAGATTGCCAAAGCAAACTCAACGAATTGCAGCGGTACATAATTGTGCTTATAATCTAACGGACAGTTTTTCAGGAGAGAATAGATGTCCGGCAGATAGTTGCAATCCATCAATGCGTGAAGCCAGATGTTCGGATTGTGGGCGGCGATCCACATCGGATCATAGCCGGAATAGATCTCCCGCTTTTCCTTTGGGCACATAAACGGCCAGACCATATGTGCGTACATATCGCCGATCAGCTGCAGAAACAGGTCGCTTTCCACCACGGTAATCACATCCTGGTCATACAAAAAACCGCGAAGCGTACGCGGAAGGGATTTCAAGTCATCCTCTTTAACCGCATCCAGCAGTTCCTTGGGGATGAACAGGTACGCGGGTATAAATTCCGCGTTCCGATATTTAAAAAAGCTGCGGAAAACCTGCCGCTTGATTGCCATATTCTTTTCACCTCCTTTGTAAAAGGCAACCCCTCTATTTATTAAACGTGATTGCCTGCCCGATAATGTTCCTGTTTTCACAAAAAAGTTTATCAGAATATCAGCCCGGTTTTTCGGACAATAAAAAATGCCCCTGCCTTCAGAAAAGAAAGCAGGGGCTCTGGCAATTCCCAAGTCATCAATTTGATAACTTGGGAATGTTTCGGTTATTCGGTGATGACTTCTCTCCGAGTTGCCATTGCTAATTCCTCAAAATGAGGAATTAGTGACATCGTTCAACTCAGAACATAGATCCAATAGACATCTCCGCGGTCGGCGTCGGTGTACCGGTACTCGATATAGACGCAGATGGGGATTTTGGAAACCATATAATTTGGGTTGTTGGGGTATTGCTCGTGCTGATACTGCATCCACTCATAGGTGGCATCTACACCTTGTTTCACCCGATCATTCAGATACGCCTGACCGCCATACTTAACGATTGCGCGGTCTGATTGTTCATCCGGCGGCCAGTAGCCTGCGGTTGCCGGTATAAGCTCATAGTTGATATTGAAGCCGAGACTTTGCGCATAGGCGTTGCCGTAATCCATCGCTGCTTGGATGCTGTACGCCTTTTCCGGTTCTGCAGGCTCGGTTTCCACAGGAGTCGGTTCGGTAGGTTCGGGTTCTGTCGGTGTCGGCTCCGTCGGCTGCGGCTGTGTGGGAGTCGGCTCTGTTTCCGTCGGAGGGGTTTCACTTTCCGTAGGCATCGGCTCCACCGGCTTCACTTTCTTCTTCAGCGAGGATTTCGGACCGGTGATCTTCGGAATTGGCTTGGTCGGTTTCTGCACGCCGCAGCCGGCAGCGGCAGGCTTTTCTTTTTCAGCGTGTTCTGTTTCGGCAGTCGTGATGACGGCTGCCTTTTGCTTTCTTTCAGCCTGTACGGCGGCTTCTGCGCGGACACAGCCGGTCAGTCCGGCAAGAAGCAAACAAAGCAGCAGACAAGTGATTTTCTTCATTTTGATACACTCCCTTTACACATAGATCAGTTCGGCGAATACGACTTCCTCTGCGCGGTTTCGGATGCTGTTCATTCGACGCACCCACTCCATCTGATCGTTAGCTTTCAGCGTTTCCGTGACCTGCTCTCTTGCCGCCATTTCCGTTACAAGCTGAGAAAGCATTTTCTCTGCGCTGAGGTCAGCCTCCTCCAGATGAGCGTTCAGTTCTCCGGTCACCAGCAGCCCGGTATAGATGCCGTTCCGCTGCTCCCGCAGATATGCTTCACGGCGGTTTCCCCATACGCCGACCTTCGGTGCCTCCGGCACTTCCAGCTCCGGCAGCAGATAGTCTCCGACCTGCCTGTAGGTCAGGTCATTTCTCAAATTCTGTTTCATAAGCAAGCACACCTCCCTTGCACTTTCATAGTACAGGAGAGGTGTGCTTTTGTCGAATGTGTGAAATGTCAGTATAGCGACATTGACGTAAGAGGGAGATTTACAAACCATTGCAACAGGAATTGACATTTTTTAAACATATGATAAAAATGCGGTTATGTGGAAATTAGGAGGAATCCAGCATGACACATTTCCGTCGTTTTCAAACGGAACGAAGAAAAGGGTGTTTGCATTAGAAGTCAAACCGCCGATTTGGTATATTTAAGCTGAGTGACTTCAAATGTTTTGCTGTATGTACACTTGAATTTTTCCGGATAGAATATTGTCAAATTTGCACCCTTGCTGTGCATTGCGCTTTGGTACTCAATCCCATCAAACATTGGTGATCCATCATCGTTAGTAATTGACATAATAAAATCACATATATACTGTGTTGGGATGTAGTCTAATGGACTATCACCGCGGCGCATTGTTTTTCCTATCTCTTGGCCAATCTTTTTTAAATGTGCTCTATTGATTGCCAATGCAGTACAGTCAATATCGTCGGATTCAGTTGCAAATGGGCTGGGACTCACGCTTTCTATACACCGCAAATCGACAACTTTTATCGGCTCCATAAGCTTAAATGTTCCAATTGTTACATAATCAAATTCTGCGGCACGTATTTCGTGATAAGTTGTCTCCTTGCTGTCAGTCAGATAAAGACGACTTATTCCTACTGCATTTGCTCGTCCATCTGTTGCCTTATCATTAGGCGGTGCACCCATTTCAGAGGGGGAATATCCGTTTCTATCACGAGCAATTCTTCCCCTGTAATAGCGTTGTTTCCCGGTGGGCAGATCTTTTTGCATCAGAAGACAGTATTCTTTGAGTTTTTCAGTATCAATTAGCCCCGAGTGGAAACGGTTTTTATGTTTAATTGTATCAACGAAGTCGTTCCATTCCTTTGCCCGGAGAATAGTATGATGATCTCTCAGATAATCAAGGTCATATTTTTCGGCTATTCCTACTTTATCGGAAAATAGTAATGGGAAGTCCTCACATAGATTTGGCGCTAAGGAAGATAAAATATCATGAATGTGTTCAATTGCAATATCATTGAAAATATCCCAATCTCTCTTGACCGATTCTGCCAGCGATCCAAGCTCGCTTTCTGGGAACTCATCTGGTAAATCTGGGAAAGGAGTATACACACTTATGACTCTATCAAATAACCCGTTCAGGCTCGTATCAGATTCTGTGTCATAAATATATGAGGCGCTGCCGCAAATTGGGCATGTCCCATGGTGGTTAAGAGATCTAATAATAGCCTGTATTTCAAGGTCGATAAAACATTTTTCACAAAAAATCATAATGTTCCATCCAAAAAGCGCTCTACCAGTTCAAGATGATGCATTATTGATAGCTTCTTTATAACGCCAAGTCCCGGATAACTCTGCGCATCATATATTTCTTGGAACTTCTTCATAGCAAGAGTATCCACCTGCTTATCCCTGTTCCATTCAATCAGTTTTTCAAGTGCTTCATAAAATTTTCCTGCGGGGTCAGTAATATCATCATTGCTGTCGGAAACAAAATGATGAATCCGCAACGCTTTTTCTTCGTCAAAATAAGCGATGTGTATTGCGACTGCATATGGTGCAAAACCTGACTCGGAATATTCAACACCTATAATTGAGTAATCCGAAAACCCAATATATCCATCATCTGCAAAATATAGATGATCATCAGAAAAAAACTGATCTTCGTTACCGATGTAATCAGAATTGCGCCCTTCCTTATTGAACTTATCATCGATCAGTATTTTATTTTTCCTAATTCTTCTAAATGAAGGCGCATACGGGACAACAGTTGCGATATCTGTATCGTTTAGCCTTGCATCGTCATAATACTTCACATCGTCAGGGTTAAAGCACAGAGCCACGATAGAATCATCCTTAACGGATTTCTGTCTCCATTGGCTTATTGTGTCTTTAGTCTTACCGTCAACAATGTAGCCGCGAATTAAACAGTTTTCTTCTGAGCATATGGCACGAATCCTATTTTTGTATTGCTCATTCTTTGAATTTCTGGCATCACTACCATATGAGCCTACTTTGGGATTTCCAATCAGGACTATCCGATAGTTTTTGCTAACGAAGTCTTCAAGCGTGTTTACAAGAGTGGGAGATAACTTTACCGGCTCAATAATCGGGACAACTTTCCCTTTTAGAATTCCATTATCAAGCAGCTCCTTTATGGCAAGCAGCTCATTTTGCCTGCCACGCAGTAAAGGATAGTACATTACTCGCTCCCCCCAACATATGGTTTGTCTAAAAATGATTTAAGCTGATCAAATTCTTCCTTGCGGTATTTGCTGAAATACGCCAAAAAAACGAGGGCATCTGGTATTTCTGATAAATCCACTATATCCATTCGATTCCTTTTTTTTAATTCTTTCAGGAACATAGGATATATTTTGCCTATTGGTTCATTACATACTATTTGGCAGCATTCTCTATAATATTTTACAGGAGTTACATCTGGTAATGCGCCTTGAAGCTGCATAACAATAGATTCATATTCCGGTTTATTAAGTATTTTAAAAATGCACTGCAAATCCAATTCTTCCCTGTATTCGTCTGGCTCCTTCACTCTTTTCAAGGTGTTTCTCTTTGTTAAAGTGTATATTCCAACAGGGCTATTCTTGAATCTTTCCAGAAGCTCCCTTCTTTGCGAATCACTTGCGACTACACATACATGATCAAAAGCTTTGTAGTAGTCATCGATCTGAGTTGCCAACCGTTCAAATGTATCCAGCTCAGTTTTTATTTCGTAAACAACGGCTTTTCCATTGATCATGATGAAATCCGCTTTTGATCTGGCAATAGGGACTTCGGTTAATGCGACTGTTGTTCTTAGTCGGTGAATATGAACTAACAGCTTATTTAAGAGAGTGTTTTTATAGAAATACTCATTCCGATAGGAGTTTCCTATATAGTTATATATTTCAGAAATAACCTCTCTGTTGCTGATCTTACCATCATATGGAATTTTGTATCTTCGTACTACTTTGCATAAGATTGAGGGGTCATTTTTCTCGGATATGAACGACTTCATGGTGCTTTGCGTGAATACTCTCGTGAGTATTGTATTATTATCGCCCAATTATGATCCCTCCTTATTACATTTTTATATAACCTTCCAATATGATTATAGCTTACTTTTTTGGCTTTTTCAATCGTTACACAGGAAAAAGCGACGAAAAACCCAAAAAGTTGAGTGAATTTTTTCGCTCAACTGAACGCTTTTACTGGCCTACATTTCAAATCCAGTGCATCTTACGCTTTCCATGTTGGCGATCATAGTCCGCTTCGAACTGCTGTAGTTCCTGATGTGATCTTCGTCCCGCCCGTTGCGGATCACTCACACCATCGGGATGCCATAGCTGATCCAAATATCGATTCTTGGCTACTACTCCAACTCGTAAAAGAAGGCGTAATTGAACTGCACGGTAAAAGCAGACGCGATAATTATTAAAAACTCTAACTAATTAGAGATTGCTAGAGATACTTTGAGATACTTGTAATTGTTTATCAATGTTCAGTTTTGCCAACAGCGGCAGGTGGGAATATCCCGCCTGCCGCTGTGCTTTATCCACTATTCAATTCAAGCAGAAACTGGTAGTGCTTTTCGCCGACGGGAATGCCGAGTGTATAGCGGCACACAATCAGTTCCGCTACCGCGTAATCGCCTTCTGCGTAGTACCTTTCTTCGGTACAGTACCATGCGTCATCCGTAATCGTGACTGTTCCGGCGGCATCTGTACACAAACCGTTTTCATCGAAAATACCGGACAACTCGACCTGCCAGAGCGGTCTGCCGTCACTGCTGTAATAGATCCACTCACGCGATGTCTGGTGGAAGCTGTCAGCGTCGGTGGTGTCGGGCGCACTTTCTTCGTCTGCCGGAAACGCCTCAAACCGCAGGCAGAAGGAGGTACTGACTGCATCGGAATCTTCCTCGCCGAAGCATTTTGCACAGCACAAGCCTTCGCCATTTAGGATTTCAACACAGTAGCGAAACCCCCGCTGCGAATCTTCCTCTGTAAAGTACATCCGGACACGAACCGTGGTGTTCTCCCCGAATGAATCAAAAGCGTAGCAGGCACAGTCAAGGTGCAATTCTTCGCTGCCTGTGCCGGTCGATATTTGATAAGAGCTCCACTGCGTTGCTTCAATACGGAAGCTCATATCCATATAGCTGCCGTGCTGCACGGCCTCCGCATCCGTTTCTCCGCAGTTGATCAGCTCAAACGAGCCTTCCCAGTCCTCCGGTGCATCGGTGCGGTGTGCCCAATTGTCATCGGGATCCTGAAAATCGACTGCCGGATCGTCTGCTGCCTCAGCTTCCGTTTCCGAATCGTAAGCGGCGGCAAACACCGTCAGAAGCAGCACAAGCCCCAGTGCTGCAAGCACTCGAAACATTGTTTTCATCTGTTCCTCCGCTATCCCGTAACGACCAAATACCCGCTCATATCCTGATGATTGCGGATCAGCATCCAGACGATCGCCGCGAGCAAGAGCAGCAGCGCAAGCGCTGCAACTGTCATTGCGATTTTGATCACGCGGTTTCTCGCACGAAAACGCTCGTTG
>JAZUDF010000051.1:0-1514 GCA_045639485.1 Faecousia sp.
CGGAGGCAATGCCGCCGAGCGAGCTGGAATAGGCGGAAGATGCGTTGATCGTGCCGGTGAATGCACAGTTGACGATGTCGCCGTGGTTCATATCGCAGATACCGCCGACATAGGTCATAGACGTGCCGAGCATCGGCTCGATCGTGACAGAGACGATGCAGTTTTTGATCAGGCCGAAGTTGTCGTCACACAGACCGGCCACATTGCCGATGGATCTCACAACGCCGTCAAGACAGAGGTTTTCCACAACGCCGTCGGGGCCGATCTGCCCGAACAGAGCGTTGTTGCAGACGGGAGGCGGGAAGGAGGGCGTCATATTCATCGTGATGGTATGCCCCTGACCGTCAAAGGTGCCGTTAAAGGGCTGATGTGAAAACTGCCATGTGCTGTTCGGGTTCAGAAAACCGGTACTGCCGATGGGGTCTAAGGTGCTGTCAGTCACGATGTCTGCCGTCAGAACGATGTACTTTCCGGCATAGTCGTTGGTCTTTACGCTCTCAGAGAATGCTTTGAGTTCTTCAAAGCTGCCGATCTCATAGGGATGGTCTGCGGTACCTTCGCCGTTGAGGATCTCCGATTCGGCAGAGGCGGTCACTGCAAGCATCGAAATGCAAAGCAGGAGCACCAGAATCAGTGCGAGTGTCCGTTTCATAGAGTTTCCTTTCTTATCCGTTTTTTCAAAATGCGGTATTTTCCGAGAAACAGAGCGCTGCTCCTCCGAAAAACGCCTGTTCTGTGACACAATTATAACTTTTGCGGACGTATGTGTCAACTGCCTTCTGTGCATCGTCCCGGACAGCATACCCATACCAAACAAAAAAGACATCCTTTCGGATGGTGCTGTGGAGAAGGTGGATTCGCGAGCCGCGGGGATTTTCGCACGATTTTACTTCTTGTGAGTGGCAAAATCGCACTTTACTTTTTGGGTGCGGTAGTCTGGAAAAGGGCCCATGAAAAGCACTTTTTTGCAGGGCGATTTCCGGTTTGAAACTTGTCCCGTTCGGCATAAAAGCGGAGGGCCCGGTGTGGGTCCTCCGCCTTGCTTTGAATATGTTTATTTGCCTGCGTATGCCTTTGCGGATGCTCCGTAGTTGTACAGTGCTTTCACAAGGGCTTCGAGGTTTGCGTTGCCGCAAGCCTGCGTGCCGCAGATGTAGGTGTTGACACAGTAGCTGACCGTTCTGCCGATGGGCTCATCATTCAGCTTGAAGGAAGCTGTCACGGCGTCATCAAATTCCGTTGCTTTGATGCCGTCGAAGGTGATGTAATACTTTCCGTCACCGGCATCCTCAAAGGTATCGAAGATCCGTGTTCTGCCGTTGATACTGACTTCAATCGTCAGACCGTCGATGCTGTCTGCAACGAAGGCAAACCGTGTTGCAAGGTCATTGGACAGCACCAGCGTTGCAGAGATCCAGTCAATGTTTGCATTGGCTTCGCCCGTGAAGGAAACCTTCTTGCCGCTGAGTGCTTCAAACGTGCTCGGCGTGAGGTCGAGACCGCTTGTAACGAGG
>JAZUDF010000052.1:0-4002 GCA_045639485.1 Faecousia sp.
TTACGATCCTATGAAGGATATGGTAAGAGTGTTCCTTCCCCGTGCTTCCGCGAAGGAAGAGAATTTCGTGTTCGTCGCACTCAACGGCAAGGGCTACAAGGTCATGCGCGGCACCGAAGTCCGCGTCCCCCGTCCCGTCTACGACATCCTTCGTGAATCCACCAGAATGCAGGAGCGTGCCGAAGCTTACATCCGTGCTGCTGTAGAGCGTGCAGGTGCCTGATCATGGCATGGACGAATACCGGCAAACGGGCAAAGCCGGAAAGAAAGCCCGAACTCGTGATCCCCGAAGGCGGCAAGGTCGGACAGGTCCTTGTCAAGACACCTCGCGGGCTGGAATGGGCTGACCTGCCGATCCCCGCAGGCGGGAATCCCGGGCAGGTACTTATGTGCACTGCAAGCGGTTTGGAATGGGCTGATTTTCCGATCGCGGGTATCTCCTCCTACGGCACGGTGAAAGCTGCGAATTACGTCTACGACACAGAAGAGGATACGCAGACCAATTTCGAAAACCTGATTGATGCTATGAAGGCGGCGGGTATGATCGACGAGGTCGAATAAAACGGAAAAATGAACACGGCACCAGCGAGGTGCCGTGTTTTTCAATAGAAGGAGGAAGGATAATGACAATTCTTGAAGCACTGGCTGCGTCGGACAGAGTGCGGCCCAATGATTACAGTGCAGAGACGAAGCTGCACTGGCTGTCGGATTTCGACGGTAAAGTGTGGCAGGATGTGTTTCAGACGCACAGACCTGCTCCGTGTGAGCAGTTCCCCGGCTACGACGGTACGACGGATATCGAGAGCACGCAGCTGCTGATCCACGCACCGCATACCGGCGTGTATCCGCTGTATCTGGCCATGATGATCGATATGCACAACGGAGACGTCGTGCGCTACGAGAACAGCCGTGAGATCTTCGATGCGGCATACAGAGGGTATACGGATTGGTACAACCGCACTCACAAGCCGATCGGCGTTCGTGCACTGCACTTTTAAGGAGGGAAGGGTAATGCGTACTTTCCCGAAGTTAAGGCAGCCGCCGGTCTCCAGAAAGACGACAACGGTGTTCGGCGGGTATAATCACAACCCTGTGATCAACGATAATGAGTTCTTTGACATGAAGAACATGTCAAGCGACATGTATCCGGTGGCATCTGTTCGGAAACGCAGAGCAATGCAGCTGACGTCTCTTTCGGATCACACGCCGGCACAGGATGCAGTGGCCGTTCTCGGAAGAGACGATTTCGGTTTTTCCATTCTCGAAAACGGCGATATTTACTGCGGCGGATCAACGGCAGAGCACAAGCTGTCCGGACTGATCATAACGGATGATATCTATCACACAGAAACCGAAACATCGAACCCGCATCACATGCAGGCGAGTGTTGCGGCAGCTGTGTTTGCCATTGCCGTAAGCGGCGTTCTCGGAGAATATGAATTTACCTATGACCGTTCCGAGGATGCGTGGTACCACAGCGGCAGCATTGTATCGCTGCAGGATTATGGGATCTCCGTTTCCGGCAACGTCGAGGAAAACGACACAGTTACCGTTACGCTGACGGTCAGATCGACCGTACCGGAAAATATGCTGCCGAAGCAGGCCGTGTCGATGGGAGCATGGGTGCTCATCTGGCCGGACAAGGTGTACGTCAATGCGGTCAAGCTCGGCAACGGCGATGAGATGCTCGAAGGCGAAGACTACGGGCAGCTGGAAAACGAGGTGACGATCGTATCGCCGAAGGACGTGGGCGAGCCGGTCTTCTATATCAATCCGTGTGACGAGTACGGCAATGTCGTTGCAGCGAAGGCGTACCGTGAAGAGGATGTCGAAGATCCGACGGAAGGCGACTACGTGTGCAACATGGAACAGAAGCAGTGGTTTGTTTACCGTGAAACGGATACCGGAAGCTTCTGGGAGCTGGCGAAGATCTACACGGTGCTGCAGGCGGATGGCATCGCGGAGGGCTTCAGCACAGAAGATTACATCAGCATCGAGGCACATTCCTACATGAAATTCGAGACATCCGGCAGCGACAACCTTTCGGACGGTACGCTCCGCAGGGTGGTAAAGACCGTCGGAACGGACAAGCTGATCATCGATGCGTTCTGGACCGGCCAATATGAGCAGGCGGAGGACTGGGAAGAGGAGACACCGATCTGCACGATCCGAAGAACTGTTCCGCAGCTGGACTACGTGGTCGAGTGCGGCAACCGTCTTTGGGGATGTTTCTACGGGCAGGTTGACGGGGAACATATCAATGAGATATACGCCTGCAAGCTCGGCGACTTCAAGAACTGGAACACGTTCGCAGGCATCAGCACGGACAGCTACGTGGCCTCCAGAGGTGCAGACGGTAAGTACACCGGTGCGGCCGTATACGGCGGAAACCCGCTGTTCTTCCGCGAGAACAGTTTTGAAAAGGTCTATCCGTCGGCAGGCGGTGCCCATCAGATCACGACGGTCAACTATCCAGGTATCCAGGAAGGAAGCTGGAGATCTTCGGTGATCGTGGACGGAACGCTGTTTTATAAGGGAAGAGATGGCGTATACGCCTACACCGGAAGTGTCCCGCGGCTGATCTCCGACGCATTCGGCGGAATTCTGTACTTCAATGCGGTGGCGGCCTCAATCGGACGTAAATACTACATCTCTATGCGTGACGGTGTTGGTGAGTGGTCTTTGTTTGTGCTCGATGCAGCGAAGGGACTGTGGCACCGTGAAGATGATACCGGCTTCGCCTGGGCAGCGGAATTCAAAGACGAACTGTATTTCCTCGACCGGAACAGACCAGACGCAAACACGCAGAAGATCTGCTGCGTTCCGGATAGCAATGACGTGCCGTGGATGATCGAGAGCGGCATCATCGGCATCAATGCACCGGATCAGAAGCGGATCGCCCGCGTGGTGCTGCGGCTGCGGCTGGAGCTCGGTGCGAACGCGAAGATCTCTGTGCAGTATGACAGCGACGGACGCTGGCACGAAAAGATGCACCTGCACGGAAATGGCCTGCGGACAATGGTAGTACCGATCGTGCCGATCCGGTGTGATCATATGAAAATCCGCATGAGCGGCACCGGCGGCATGGAGCTGTACTCCGTGGCCTACAACCTCGAAGAAGGGAGTGACGTTCCGTGATACAGATCCCCGAACCGCCGGAACTCACCGGCACTTATGAGCAACAGCTGCAGCAGCTGTGGGACTGGGCGTTTCAGCTCGTCGAGATACTGAAGATCAATTTTGACAATATAGGAGGAAATGAGAATGGCAGCAAATGAGAGAAAAGACGACCTCGAACCAGGTCAGATCCGATATACGGACGGCAACGGCAATTATGCCACCGGCTACGAGAAGGACGGGTACGTCTATACCGATAAGGATTACACGACGCCGATCCCGACCGGAAGCGTGGTGCACACAGACAACGGGTATTATCGCAAGGGCAATTACGGCTCCTATGCAATGGGAACAGCCCCGGACTACAAGGACCAGATGCAGGGCTTTATGCAGCAGATCATCAACCGCAAGCCCTTCGAATTCGACCTGAACAACGATCCGCTGTATCAGCAGTACCGCGATCAGTACACGAAGCTCGGGAAACTCGCCATGGAGGACACGATGGGACAGGCCGCAGGCCTCACCGGCGGCTACGGCAGCACTTATGCAGAGAATGCCGGTCAGCAGGCGTACCACGCTTATCTGGATCGCCTCAACGATGTCGTGCCTGATATCTACGCCAAGCAGCGCAGCGACTACGACACCGCCACCAACGAGCTCTACAACCGCTACAGCGTGACCAGCAATGCTTACCAGGCAGAGCGGGAAGCAGCGGTCGAAGAGCTGACCGCGATCATCGCTGCAGGCGGCACGCCGAGCGATGAGCTGATCGAGGCCGCAGGGCTGTCGCAGGACTACGTCGATGCGATGAAGACCTATTACTTGTACGGAGCAGGCGGCAGTGCCAGCGGAAACGGAACCGACAACGGTCAAGGCAAAGGCCAG
>JAZUDF010000053.1:0-3634 GCA_045639485.1 Faecousia sp.
CGCTTGGCCTCCGACTTAATGTGAATTGCGGTCGTTTCAAAATTCCTTTCCTCCTTACTGTCAGATTTGTGGCGACCTTACCATAGCACAGAAGCGTCCTTCGCTGTCAGTCCCCCTCTTTTTGACCAAATTGCGGAAAAAAGAAAAAAGGTATTCCAAAATGCGTACAAATAAGGTATAATATCATATCAAAGTATGCGTGGAGGTGGCTTTTGTGGAGCTTGACCGGCTTTTAGGCAACGAACAACTGAAAAGCCGTCTGGCTTCTGCCTTCCGGCAGGACAGGATCTCCCACAGCTTTCTCGTCGCGGGGCCCGAGGGCAGCGGCAAGCACACGCTTGCCCGGATCCTGGCTGCCGCCATGCAATGCACCGAAGGCAAAAACCGCCCGTGCGGTGTCTGCAAACAGTGCAGAAAGGTGTTTTCGGACGTCCACCCCGACGTGATCACCGTGGACGACACGGAGCACAAGGGCGTGGCGGTCAGTGTCGTCCGTTCCGCAAGGGACGACCTGTATATCAAACCGAACGAAGGCCGCCGCAAGGTGTATCTCTTCCCGCGTGCCAAGGATCTCAACTCCGCCGGACAGAATGCACTTTTGAAGGTCATGGAGGAGCCGCCTGCCTACGGTGCATACATCCTGCTCGCCGAAAATGCACAGCAGCTTCTGCCGACGATCCGTTCCCGCTGTGTCGAGCTGACACTGTCACCGCTTTCCGAGGACGAATGCCTGCGTGCCTTGCGTCGGCAGTTTCCGGAAAAGGACACGGACGCATTGCGGGCGGCAGTTTTGCGAAGCGGCGGATTTTACGGTCAGGCCGTCCGGGTACTCGAAGGTGAAAACGCACTTTTGCCGCAGACGGAACAGTTTGCGGCCATCTACCCGAAAAAAGACCGCCTCGCTCTGGCACAGTTGCTTGTGCCGATGGAGCGTCTGAAACGGGAGCAGCTGCAGCCGATCTTCACGCAGTGGATCGAACTGTTGGAGGCGGCACTCTGCGTCGGTGCAGGAATGCCCGCCCTGCAGGAGCAGGCTGCCCGGATCAGCCGCAGCCGTACCGCACAGGAGCTCTTGCAGGCGACCGAAGAACTGCGGCGTGCCGCAGCACTGCTTGACAGCAACGTCAATCCCGGTGCGATCTGCGGCAACCTGCAGTACAAACTCAGATAAGCAAGAAACACGAAGGAGTTTTCTATGGACGAATATGAAAATCCCGTGCAGGAACAGGAAGAAGAAAAGTCTGCCGTGACGTCGGTCGACGTCTGCGATATCCAGTTCCGCAGCGGAAGCAAAATTTATTACTTTGATCCCGACGGCATCGAGGTCAAACCGGGCGACCACGTCATCATCGACACCTCCCGCGGCCCCGAGTTCGGCTACTGCACCGCAGGCAAGCACACCGTGACCATCCGCGAGGTCGTGCTTCCTTTACGCAAGGTGCTGCGTCAGGCAACGCCTGCGGATGAAAAGATCAACGATGAAAACAAGGAAAAAGAGGACAAGGCCTTCGACGTCTGTCTGAAAAAGATCGAGGAACTCGGTCTGGACATGCAGCTCGTTTCGGCGGAATACGCCTTTGACGGCAGCAAGATCCTGTTCTTCTTCACCGCAGACGGCCGTGTGGACTTCCGCGAGCTGGTCAAGCAGCTTGCCGCCGTGTTCCACACCCGTATCGAGCTGCGGCAGATCGGCATGCGTGACAAGGCAAAGATGGTCGGCGGCTTCGGCATCTGCGGCAGGCCGTTCTGCTGGGTGCAGTTCCTTGACGATTTCCAGCCGGTGTCCATCAAAATGGCAAAAACGCAGAACCTCAGCCTCAACCCCACCAAGATCTCCGGCACCTGCGGCAGACTGATGTGCTGCCTGAAATACGAGCAGGAAGCGTATGAAAACCTCATCAAGACAAGTCCGAAGCCCGAGTCGTTTGTTGACACCGTCGAGGGTAGAGGCACCGTGACCGACATCAACCTCATGGCACAGACGGTCAAGGTGCGGATGGAGAACGATCCGGAAGAGATCAAATGCTTCAAAAACTGTGACATCTGCGTGCTTCGCAACGGCAAAGCCAAAAAGACCGACGCCCCGATCCCGAGCGATCTGGCACCGCTGTCGGGTGCAAAGCCCGTGCAGGCGGAGCAGTATCCGAGGTTTGAACGCAGACGCACGGTCGCGGCTCTGGAAGAAGAGCGTGAGGCTGTAGAGCCGGTCGCCGTCACGGTGACTGCACAGCCGGCTGAAGAGAGCGAAAAGCCGGCAGAAAACGCCCGCCGGAACCGTGCAGGCCGCCGCCGCAGATCGCACAACCGGAACGGAGCGGTGAAGCCGGAGACGGCAGAAGCACCGAAAAAGCCGGAGCAGAAACGCAAGCAGCCGCAGCAAAACGGCCGCGACGTGCTGAAAAAGGCACCGAAACTGCAGGAAAAGCCGCAGCAGAAAGCCGAAGCCGCACCGCAGCAGGCACCGCAGGAGGGCGGCAAGGCAAAGTCAAACCGCAGCCGCAACTACTACCGTCATCACCGTCGCGGCGGCAACAAACCCGCCGGCGGCAAGCAGGAATAAAATCTGCAAAAAAGGCACAGGAAAGCAATAAAAAACAACCCACTGGTTTTTCAGTGGGTTGTTCTGTTTTGATGAGAGATTGTTTTTGCAGAAATGATAAATGCGAAATGAAATCGTCCGCTTGCGGACACCGCAATTTATCACTTATCATTCATAATTTATCATTTTGATACGGCATCCAGGCCGTTCGTATTGGAGAACTGCAAAATCAGCCGGTTCGGCAGGCAGATGATCGGCATGCCGCCGCTTTTTTCACCGCACGCCATGCAGGTGTGATTGGGGCAGGAGGCAGCCGTGACGCTGACCTTGCCGTCTTTGACCGTCACGGTGTTGTAGCCGTTCTGGCAGGGAACAAGCAGCTCGGTGTTCTCGGAAAGCGGAAGCGTGGCGACGGTGCGGCCGTTGGAGATCACAGTCACGCTGTCGGGCTTTTCGGCTCCGGCGGTCTGCGGGCGGAAAAGCAGCAGGCAGGCACCGGCGGAGAGCAGAAATACCACCGCAAGCAATGCGATCCAGATGCGGGTTTTCATCGTGTGATCACCTCAAAGTCACAGTTTCTGACAGCACCCTTCAGACCTTCCGTGACGTACACGGTGCCGTCCTTCAGGATAAACACGGCCTCAAAATCGTCCGACTGCCGCCAGTGCTCAAAGGCGGCATCCGGTCCCATGACAAACAGTGCGGTGGACAGTCCGTCTGCCAGAACGCCGCTGTCTGCCACGACTGTCACGGAGCAAAGATCGTTCTGCACCGGACTGCCTGTGGCAGGATCGATGACGTGGCAGTACCGCACACCGTCAAGGTCAAAGCACCGCTGATAGTCACCCGAGGTCACAACGGCGTGGGTGCCGTGCAGTGCAAGCGTCATCACGCAGTTTTCCGGCTGACGGGGATCCTGGATGCCGATCATCCACGGCTCACCGCCGGGCTTGTCGCCGACGCTCTGCACGTTGCCGCCGAGTGTGAGCAGGGCAGGCATATCGATGCTTTCGAGATAATCACGGCAGAGGTCTGCCGCGTAACCCTTCGCCAGAGCACCGAAATCGAGCTCCGCATCGCCCTTCAGGCGAATGC
>JAZUDF010000054.1:0-1706 GCA_045639485.1 Faecousia sp.
GCCGATGGTCTTCGGCAACCTGAACGAAAACTCCGGCACCGGTGTCGCCTTTACCCGTGACCCCGCTACCGGCGAAAAGAAGCTTATGGGCGAATTCCTCACCAACGCACAGGGCGAAGACGTCGATGCAGGCGTCCGTACTCCGATGCCCATCTCCCAGATGGCAGGGAAGTTCCCCGAAGCATACAAGCAGTTCCTCGAAGTCTGCGACAAGCTCGAAGACCACTACCGCGACATGCAGGACATGGAGTTCACTGTTGAAAACGGCAAACTCTACATGCTCCAGTGCCGTAACGGCAAGCGTACCGCACAGGCTGCTCTCAAGATCGCATGCGACCACGTTGACGAGGGCATGATCTCCGAACAGCAGGCAGTCGCCATGATCGACCCCCGTAACCTCGACACCCTCCTGCATCCGCAGTTCGACGCCAAGGCACTCAAGGCAGCTACCCCGATGGGCAAGGGCCTCGGTGCTTCTCCCGGTGCCGCAGCAGGCAAGATCGTCTTCACCGCAGAAGACGCAGAAGCCTGGAAGGCTCGCGGTGAAAAGGTCGTCCTCGTCCGTCTCGAGACCTCTCCCGAAGACATCACCGGCATGAAGGCCGCACAGGGCATCCTGACCGTTCGCGGCGGCATGACCTCCCACGCAGCAGTCGTTGCACGTGGCATGGGCACCTGCTGTGTCTCCGGCTGCGGCGACATCGCCATGGACGAAGCCAACAAGAAGTTCACCCTCGGTGGCAAGGAATTCCACGAAGGCGACTTCCTCTCCCTCGACGGCTCCACCGGCAACATCTATGACGGTCTGATCCCCACGGTCGATGCTTCCATCGCAGGCGAATTCGGCCGCATCATGGCATGGGCTGACAAGTACCGTGCCCTCAAGGTCCGCACCAATGCCGACACCCCGCGTGATGCCAAGAAGGCACGCGAGCTGGGTGCAGAAGGCATCGGCCTTTGCCGTACCGAGCACATGTTCTTCGAAGCTGACCGTATCGCAGCATTCCGCGAAATGATCTGCTCCGACACCGTCGAAGAACGTGAAGCAGCCCACGACAAGATCCTGCCCTATCAGCAGAACG
This sequence comes from Faecousia sp., assembly GCA_045639485.1. Taxonomy (GTDB): domain Bacteria; phylum Bacillota; class Clostridia; order Oscillospirales; family Oscillospiraceae; genus JAFRPC01. The sequence continues at coordinate 1,083 of JAZUDF010000054.1, forward strand.
ACTTCGAGGCTCTCTACGAAGCCATGGAAGGCGATCCCGTCACCATCCGCTTCCTGGATCCCCCGCTGCATGAGTTCGTTCCCACCGAAGAAAAGGACATCGAACTGCTTGCAAACGCACAGGGCAAGAGCGTTGAGACCATCAAGAACATCATCGAAGGCCTCAAGGAATTCAACCCCATGATGGGCCACCGTGGCTGCCGTCTGGCTGTCACCTACCCCGAAATCGCAAAGATGCAGACCAGAGCTGTCATCCGTGCTGCCATCAACGTTTCCAAGAAGCACGCTGACTGGAACATCGTTCCCGAGATCATGATCCCGCTGGTCGGCGACACCAAGGAACTCAAGTACGTCAAGGACGTTGTCGTTGCCACCGCTGACGAAGAGATCAAGAACGCCGGTGCAAACCTCCGCTACGAAGTCGGCACCATGATCGAGATCCCGCGTGCAGCTCTGACCGCTGACGAGATCGCCAAGGAAGCAGAGTTCTTCTGCTTCGGCACCAACGACCTGACGCAGATGACCTACGGCTTCAGCCGTGACGACGCAGGCAAGTTCCTGAATGCTTATTACGACACCAAGATCTTCGAGAGCGATCCGTTCGCTCGCCTGGACCAGACCGGCG
>JAZUDF010000055.1:0-3203 GCA_045639485.1 Faecousia sp.
GCTGCCATCGCAATCAAGGCAGGCGTGACGAATGCAGCTGACGCTTCCCGCAAGATCGGTGAAGGTCTGCAGGCATTCTGCATTGACGGCTCCGTCGCTGGCGGCCGCAAGGTCGGCCTCGGCCACGGCAACCTCGGTGCAATGCTGCTCTCCGAAGAATCCAAGTGCTTCGCATTCCTCGCAGGCCACGAATCCTTCGCTGCTGCGGCAGGTGCCATCGGCATCGTCAAGAACGCCAACAAGGCAAGAAAGTCTCCCCTGCGTGTCATCCTCAACGGTCTCGGCAAGGATGCTGCTCAGATCATCTCCCGTATCAACGGTTTCACCTACGTGCAGACGCAGTTCGACTACTACACCAGCGAGCTGAAGATCGTCCGCGAGATCCGCTACTCCGAAGGCGAGCGTGCAAACGTCCGCTGCTACGGCTGTGACGACGTCCGTGAAGGCGTTGCCATCATGCACTTCGAGGGTGTTGACGTTTCCATCACCGGCAACTCCACCAACCCCACCCGCTTCCAGCATCCCGTTGCAGGCACCTACAAGAAGGAATGCATCGAGCAGGGCAAAAAGTACTTCTCCGTGGCCACCGGGGGCGGCTCGGGCCGTACACTGCATCCCGACAACATGGCTGCAGGCCCCGCTTCCTACGGCATGACCGATACCATGGGCCGTATGCACTCCGATGCACAGTTCGCAGGCTCCTCCTCCGTCCCGGCACACGTCGAGATGATGGGCTTCCTCGGCATGGGCAACAACCCCATGGTCGGTGCGACTGTCGCTGTCGCTGTTGCAGTTGCAGAGGCAATGAAGTAATTTTTCACAAACGCAAGCAGGACATCCGAATTTGGATGTCCTGCTTTTTTCACGGCTTTGTGTCTGCCTGCATAGTATGTTCTATGGAGGTGGCGTATGGCTGATCATTCTTATTTCCTCGGGGCAAACTCGCCGGGCGGGTTTGTATCGCGGTATCACACGCTGTTGGAAGACAGGCGGCTTTGTAAGACGGTCATTCTCAAGGGCGGGCCCGGGTGTGGGAAATCCACGCTGATGCGAAAGGTGGCAAAGACGGCAAGGGAGCTCGGGTGTGCAGCAGAAGAAATCTTATGCTCGTCCGATCCGGACTCGTTAGACGGTGTGGTCATTCCCGAGGTCGGGCTTGCTGTGGTGGACGGCACGGCACCGCACGTACTCGAGCCGCCGCTGTGCGGGTGCGGTGCAGTCTATCTCGATTTAGGTGCGTGCTATGACGGTGCGGTACTACATAGCAAAAAAGAAGAACTCTATTCTGTCAAGGTCAAAAACGCCGCCTGCTATCCCCCTGCGACTGCCTGTTTTGCCGCAGCTCATGCGGCAGATACTGCACTTTCCTTGTTGGCAAAGCCGGAGGGAATCGAGTCGGTCACGGTAGCTCTGCGTCCGCCGAGGCGGAATTCCGCTGTGCGTGGGAAAGTCGTGCAACGGTTTTATGCCGCACTCACACCGAAGGGTGCGATCTGTTGTGAATTGCCCTGTAAAACCGTGTGGACACTGCAGGATAACTACGGCATTGCGTCGCAGATCCTGTTTGACGTCGCTTCGTGCTTTTCGGATGCGGGGTATGACGTGATCACCGGAAGTCTGCCGCTGTCACCCGACAAAATTTCTCACGTGATCGTTCCGGAAAAGAGCCTCGGCTATGCGGTAGTGACGGAGCAGTTTGCCTATCCGTACCAAACGGCGGGACAGTATGATCTGGACGTTCTTTGCACGCAGCAGTTTTCGACCGCCGAGGCTCTGCACGCACACCAGCTTTTGCAGCTGCGGGAGCAGTCCGTACGGGAAGGTCTGCGGTTTTTGCAGGAGGCAAAGGGGTTTCACGATGAACTGGAAACACTTTGCAGACCTGCGGCAGATTTCCGTGTTGTGGATGAGAAAACAGCAGAGGTCTGTGATTCTCTGCTGCGGATGAATGCACTGCGGTAGATTTCAGATTTACATTCCCTTCCCACGGTGCTACAATAGCATTATCAAGCATCGGGAGGGATACGGATGCAGGTCGTGAGGCCGGAATTTGCGAAAAAGTTTGTCTGTGCCGCAGGCAGCTGTCCCGACACCTGCTGTCAGGGATGGCAGATCATCATCGATCCGGACACACTGGCACGGTATCAGAGCATCGAAGGCGAATTGGGTGAGGCGGTACGTGCCGCGATCGTGCCGGAGGCAGAACCGTATTTTCGTTTCGGTGAAAACGGCAAGTGTGCTCTGCTGAACGAAAACGGATTATGTAAACTGCAAAAGGAGATCGGTGAAGACGCACAGTGCCGCGTATGCCGCACCTATCCCCGCTTTGTACGGCAGTACGGTGCACTGCGGGAGGAAGGCGTGAGTCTCTCCTGCCCCGAGGCGATCCGTTTACTGCTTGAAGACAGTACGCCCGTCACATTTTTGCATGAAGAAAGTGACGATCCCATTTTGCCGCATGATCTCGATCCTGAACAGTTTTCGGCATTGAAGCAGAGCCGTGCACTCGCGTTTTCCCTTGTGCAGGATCGCAGATACCCGATTGAAGACCGACTGTTTCTGCTGCTTTGTTTTGCGGAAGAAGTACAGTATCGGCTGTCTGTGGAAGAATACGAAACGCTCACACGCGTCTATCGGCGGTTTTCTTCGCCGATCGGAAGAGCTGCAGTGCTGCAGAAAAAAGCCGCACTGCGATACCGTGACGTGAAACGCTACCGCGTGCTGACGGAATGGGCGACCTTTTTTGCGGGATTGGAGATCCTCTCTTCTGCGTGGCGTGAGCTGCTTGCAGAGCTTTCCGCATTCTGCCGTGCGGCAGGGAAAAACGGATATTACAGAGACAAACGGCAGTCCTTTGCCGATGCGTTCCGCACGCAGGAATATGAATATGAGCACATTCTGATCGCGACCTTGTATAAATACTGGTTAGAGGCTTCAGACGACGGTATTTTGCTGCCGAAGGTCGTGCAGGCAATCGTGAGCGTGCTTTTGCTGCGGGAATGCAATTTCATGCACTTTTTGGCAAACGGCCGCTACGACACGCAGGAGGCCGGACACCGCGTGGCACGGGAGTGGGAACACAACGAGGAAAACCTCGAAGCGATGCGAACGGCATTTTTACACAGTGGCTGCTTCAAACTCCGCAGCATTCAATCGGTTATATAAAAAGAAAACGGAACGTCAGCTGACGTTCCGTTTTCTTT
>JAZUDF010000056.1:0-7605 GCA_045639485.1 Faecousia sp.
TCTTTGCAAAAAATATATAAAATCCATCGCATTTATCCTTGCGTTTCTGTCCGTTCTTGTCTATAATATAAAAAGGATATAATGCGGTAAAAGTTGTATTGCGGGGGCGGCTTATGCAGTCGAAGTTCAAGTTTATGGAAGGGCTCGTGTGGCTGACGCAGGTCGGTTTATCCATCCTCTGCCCGCTGCTTTTATTCATTCTCGGTGCCGTCTGGCTGCAGAATAAATTCTCCCTCGGCGGCTGGGTGATCGCAGTCGGCATCGCACTGGGCCTGCTCGGTGCGGCAGGCGGCCTCATCAACACCTTCCGCATGCTGCACAAATTACCCGATGAAAAAGACAGGCCGGTCGGCTTCAACGACCATGAATGACGACGGCCCGGAGGACACCATGGACGACAAAAAACAACTGATGCGGGAACTGCTTATCGTCTCTGCGGGCGAAGTGCTCTTTGCAGGACTGATGCTTCTCGTTTACTTCCTCATCCACCAGCTGGACTGGAAGGTGATCCTTGCCGCGGCGATCGGTGTTCTCCTTGTGATACTGAACTTCTTTATTATGATCCTGGGCGTTGTTTCGGCGGCGGATAAAGCCGAAAAGGGAGATGTCACGGGCGGTAAACGCACGATGAGTCTCTCCATGACACTGCGTCTGATCCTTATGCTCGGCGTACTCGCGGCGGCAGTTCTGAGCGGCTTTTTTGATCTCAAACACATCATTGCCATGCTCATCCCGCTGCTTTTGTTCCGCCCCATCATTTCCCTCGGCGAATTTTTCCGAAAGGCTGGTGACAAAAAAGAATGAATATCGGAGGTCCCGGCTATTTTAGCATCGGTCCCGTGACGATCAGCCAGACGACCATCACCTCCTTCGTTGTCATGGCGATTTTGTGCACCCTTGGCATCCTGCTCGGACGCAACCTCAAAAAGCGTCCCGGCGGCATGCAGGTGATGACGGAAAAGGGCGTGGATCTGATCTACGGTCTTGTCGAAGAGGCCATGGGCAAGCACAATTCCCACTGGACGCCCTTTATTGCGACGCTGTTTTTGTCCTCGATGCTCGGCAGCCTTCTCGGCATGACCGGCATCCTGAAATCCTCCACTGCCGACGTCAGCACGACGGCGGTGTGGGCAGTGACCATCAGCGTGCTTTGCTGGTATCACAGCATTAAAAACTTCGGCTTCGGCACCTGGCTCAAGGGCTTCACAGAGCCCATCGCGGTCATGACGCCGATGAACATTGTCTCCGAGTTTGCACAGCCCGTGTCGCTTGCGTTCCGTCACTTCGGCAACATCGCCGGCGGCGGTGTCATCACCACGATGATCTACTACGCACTGTCGGGTGCATCGTTAGGCCTGACCAAGCTTGTCGCATCGAGCCATATCGCCATCACCTGCGTGCTGATCGCCGCAGGGATCCTGCTGTTCTTCTTCGTCGGACGCAAGAGCGGCAAGCGGACGCTGCCCCGCATCCTCGGTGCCGTCTGCGGCGTGATCGGCTTACTCTCTGCAGCACAGTATCTGTCCGATCTCATCGGCTTCACCTATCCCGAGCCCGCGGAAGGTCAGTATTGGCTCTGGGCTGTCATCTATTTTGTCTGCGTTGCTGCCATTGTTGCCGGCATCTTCTTTGCCGTCAGCAACAAAAAGAAATGGCAGAAGCCCCTCGGAATCACCCTGTTCGTGCTCGGCTTTGCCGGCATCGTCTACACCTCGGGCGGCCCCCTTGCCGCACCGGTGCTGACCGCAGGCATCCCCGCTGTGATGTCCCTTTACTTTGACGTTTTTTCCGGCCTCATTCAGGCGTTCGTTTTCTCGCTTTTGTCCATGATCTACATCAGCAACGCCTGCCCGCCGCCGGAAGAGTGTAAACCCCGCAAACCCAAGAAACAGAAGATTCCCGCAATCGAAGAAAATAATTAAAAATTAAAAATAAAAAATTTTTGGAGGAACACATTATGGAACTTGCTACCGCAATCGTAAAAGCAGCATGTGCACTGGGTGCCGGCCTTTGTATGGGCATCGGTGCAATCGGCCCCGCTATCGGCGAAGGCAATGCCGTCGGTAAGGCACTCGAAGGCATGGCTCGTCAGCCCGAATCCACCAGCAACCTGCGTCTGAACATGCTCATCGGCTGTGCAGTCGCGGAGACCACCGGTATCTACTCTCTGGTCATCTCCATTCTGCTTCTTTTCGTCTTCAGATAAGTCATTCCCACCGAACAAATCTCAAACAAGGAGGGATGACCTTTGCAAGGCTTTGAACAATTTATCGGCTTTAATCCCTGGACTGCTCTGTTCACCCTGCTCAACCTGATCATCACTTTCCTCATCCTGAAGAAATTCCTTTTCAAGCCGGTCAAAAAGATGATCGACGATCGCCAGCAGGAGATCGACGGTCTGTATGCCGACGCGGACGCCAAAATCGCGGAGGCGGAGACCATGCGAAACGACTATGCCGCCAAGCTTGACGGTGCGAAGGAAGAATCCGCGGAGATCATCCGCAGTGCGAGAGCCACGGCCCGTCAGGAGGGCGATGAGATCGTCCGCAACGCCAAGGACGAAGCATCTGCCATCAAGCAGAAGGCCATGAACGACATCGCACTGGAGAAGAAAAAGGCCCTCAATGAGGTCAAGGACGACATCTCCGGCATCGCACTTGAAATTGCGGAAAAGGTCGTGGAAAAGGAACTTGATGCGGACGATCAGTCTGCACTCATCGATGCCTTCATCGAGAAAATGGGTGACGCACAATGACAGACAGTGCGATCAACTACGGCGAAGCACTTTATATGCTCGCAAAAGAAGAGCAACTGGCGGAAACAATTCTTCCCGAACTGGAAGGCGTCTGCGATATTTTCGGGGCAAACCCGGATTATCTGCGGCTTCTGTCCGAACCGTCCGTCCCGAAAAAAGAACGCTGTGCGGTGCTCGATGAAGCCTTCCGCGGCAGTGTGCAGCCCTATTTGCTGAACTTCCTCAAGCTTCTGTGCGAACGCGGCCTGATCCGTCAGACGGGTGAGTGTCTGCGTGCCTACCGTGCAAAGTATAATGAGGAAAACGGCATTTTAGAGGCCATGGCAATGACGGCGATCCCGCTGACCGACGGTCAGCGGCAGCGTTTGCAGAAAAAACTCGAGCAGATCACCGGCAAACGTGTCGATCTGCAGGTGAAGCAGGATGCGTCCGTTTTGGGCGGCATCCGTCTGCAGATGGACGGAGAAGAATTTGACGGCACCGTACGGGGCAGACTTGACAGCCTGCGTCGCAGCCTCTCCGACACAGTACTCTGAATGGAAAGTAGGTAGTGTATGGAACTCAGACCGGAAGAAATCACGAAAATCATTCGTGCACAAATTAAAAACTACGAAACAAAGATCGAACAGAGCGAAACCGGCACCGTCATTCTCGTCGGTGACGGCATCGCAAGAGTCGCTGGCCTGGAAAAGTGCATGGTGGGCGAGCTGATCGAATTCCCCAACGGCTCCTACGGCATGGCACAGAATCTGGAGGAAAACTCCGTTTCCGTCGTCATTCTCGGCACGGACGCCGGCATCAAGGAAGGCGACACCGTCAAGCGTACCGGCAAGGTCGTGTCCGTCCCCGTAGGCGACGTGATGATCGGCCGTGTCGTCAACGCACTGGGCGAGCCCATTGACGGCAAAGGACGCATCTCCGCAACAGAGTACCGTCCCATCGAATGCCCCGCACCCGGCATCATCGAGCGTAAATCCGTCTCCGTACCCCTGCAGACCGGCATCAAGGCGATCGACGCCATGATCCCCATCGGCAGAGGTCAGCGTGAGCTCATCATCGGTGACCGTCAGACCGGCAAGACGACGATCGCGACGGACACCATCATCAACCAGAAGGGCAAGGATGTCATCTGCATCTACGTCGCCATCGGCCAGAAGCGTTCGACCGTCGCACAGATCGTCGAAACGCTGACAAAGGCAGGTGCGATGGACTACTCCATCGTCGTCTCCGCAACGGCATCCGAGCTTGCACCCATGCAGTACATCGCACCCTATACGGGCTGTACGATGGGCGAACATTTCATGCTGCAGGGCAAGGACGTGCTCATCATTTACGACGATCTGTCCAAGCACGCGGTGGCATACCGTGCCATCTCCCTGCTCATCCGCCGTCCGCCCGGACGTGAAGCCTACCCCGGCGACGTCTTCTATCTGCACTCCCGTCTGCTGGAAAGAGCGGCGAGAATGGCACCGGAATACGGCGGCGGCTCTCTGACGGCACTTCCCATCATCGAAACGCAGGCGGGCGACGTTTCCGCCTATATCCCGACGAACGTCATCTCCATCACCGACGGACAGATCTTCCTGGAAACGGAGCTGTTCCATGCGGGCGTTATGCCGGCCATCAACTCCGGTATCTCCGTCTCCCGTGTCGGCGGTGCGGCACAGATCAAGGCACTGAATAAGGTCGCAGGCTCTCTGAAACTGCTGTATTCTCAGTACCGTGAGCTGCAGAGCTTTGCCCAGTTCGGCTCCGACCTTGATCAGGACACCAAGGACAGACTGGCACAGGGCGAACGCATCGTGGAAGTCCTCAAGCAGAAAAACGGTGCCCCGGTCGACGTGGCACTGCAAGTCTGCATCATCTATGCCGTCGTTAACGGCTACCTGAAGGACATCGCCGTTTCTGACATTGCAGCCTTTGAAAAGGGCTTCTATACCAAGATGAACACCTATCATCACCGCATCCTCAAGACCATCAGTGAAACGAAGGTACTTGACGATGCCACCGAAAAGGCACTCAAAGAGGCCATTTCGGACTACGTGAAAGAGTTTTTGGCTTCCAAATAAGCCTTCCCCTTGAGGGGAAGGTGGCACGGCACAGCCGTGACGGATGAGGTGGAAAAAACACCTCGCAACAAACCCGGAAAGGAGGGATCCCATGGCAGGTGTTTCCACCAAAGCGATCAAGCTCCGTATCAAGAGCATGGAGTCCACCAAGCAGATCACGAAGGCCATGGAAATGGTCGCCGCATCCAGAATGCGTAAAGCACAGGAACGCGTGCTGACCTGCCGTCCCTATTTTGAAACGCTTTACCGCACCCTGCGGACGATCGCTGCCAACACCGAGGATTTTGAATCGGTGTACCTGCAGCGGCGTGAGGTCAAAAAGACCTGCTACATCGTCATCGCCGGTGACAGAGGTTTGGCCGGCGGTTATAACAGCAACATCCTGAAGATGGTGTGGGCTGACATGGAAGGGAAGGACGTGTGCGTCATTCCCATCGGCAAAAAGGCCGTGGAGTTTTTCCGCCAACGCGGCATCGAGATCCTCACGGAAAGCTATGCCGAAGCGGCGGACATCAACGTTGCCGACAGCTTCACCATGTCCAAACTCGTTGCAGGCGGCTTTGCAGACGGCAGCTTTGACGAAGTAAAGATCGCCTATACCAATTTCATCTCCATTCTCTCGCAGACTCCGGCACAGATGACGCTGCTGCCTTTGGAGGAAGATCCCGACATCGAGATCCCGGAAACGAACTGCCTGACGCTCTACGAGCCGGACAGTGCCTCCGTGTTCGAGTCGATCATCCCCGAGTATTTGGGCGGCCTCATCTACGGTGCTCTGTGCGAATCCGTAGCCTCCGAGCTCGGTGCGCGCCGCACGGCGATGGATGCCGCGACCAAGAATGCCGAGGAAATGATCTCTGACCTCAATCTCAAATACAACCGTGCCCGTCAGGGTGCGATCACGCAGGAAATCACAGAAATCGTTGCGGGCTCTGAAAACTGACCGCAAACTGAGGAGAGTTGACCGAAATGACAACAAAGAATACCGGTACCGTTGTCCAGATCATGGGTCCTGTCATGGACATCCGGTTTGAGGACAACAAACTGCCTGAACTGTTGACTGCCATCGAGGTGTTCAACGGTGACAACAAGATCACCGCAGAAGTCGCACAGCACATCGGCGACAACGTCGTACGCTGCGTCGCCATGAGCTCCACCGACGGCCTGCAGCGTGGCGTGGAAGCCATCGACACCGGCAAGCCCATCACGGTTCCCGTGGGCGACGAATGCCTGGGCCGTATGTTCAATCTCTTGGGCAAGCCCATCGACAACCAGCCCGCACCGATCACGGTCGAGCACTGGCCGATCCACCGTCCGGCTCCGTCCTTCGACGAGCAGGAATCTGCCACTGAAATACTCGAGACCGGCATCAAGGTCGTCGACCTGATCTGCCCCTATGCCAAGGGCGGCAAGATCGGCCTGTTCGGCGGTGCAGGCGTCGGCAAGTCCGTTCTCATTCAGGAACTGGTCTACAACATCGCCACCGAGCACAACGGCTATTCCGTTTTCACCGGTGTCGGTGAGCGTACCCGTGAGGGCAACGACCTTTATAATGAAATGAAAGAGTCGGGCGTTCTGTCCAAGACCGCACTGGTCTACGGCCAGATGAACGAACCGCCCGGAGCAAGAATGCGTGTCGGCCTCTCCGGCCTGACCATGGCAGAATACTTCCGTGACGTGAAGAAGCAGGACGTGCTGCTCTTCATTGATAACATCTTCCGTTTCACGCAGGCAGGCTCCGAGGTTTCCGCACTGCTTGGCCGTATGCCGTCTGCTGTCGGCTACCAGCCGACGCTGGCAACGGAAATGGGTGCTCTGCAGGAGCGTATCACCTCCACCAAGAACGGCTCCATTACGTCCGTGCAGGCAGTCTACGTTCCCGCAGACGACCTGACCGACCCCGCACCCGCCACCACGTTTGCACACCTGGATGCCACTACCGTCCTTGACCGTGGCATCGCATCTTTGGGCATCTTCCCGGCAGTTGATCCCCTCGACTCCACCTCCCGTATCCTCTCTCCTGAGATCGTCGGGCAGGAGCACTACGAGGTCGCAAGAGACGTACAGAGAATTCTGCAGCGTTATAAGGAGCTGCAGGACATCATCGCCATCATGGGTATGGACGAGCTTTCCGAGCAGGACAAGCTGACGGTCAACCGTGCAAGAAAGGTGCAGCGTTTCCTCTCCCAGCCGTTCCATGTGGCAGAGCAGTTCACGGGCTTTGACGGCAAGTATGTGCCGCTCAAAGAGACCATCCGCGGCTTCAAGGAGATCATCGAAGGCAAGCATGACGAGATCCCCGAATCCTGCTTCCTCTTTGCCGGCACCATCGACGATGTCGTTGCAAAGTACAAGAAGGGTGAATAAGTATGGCGACGTTTCACTTGACGATCGTTACGCCGGACGGCAGCTTTTATGACGGCGAAGCCGAAAAGCTTTGCCTTCGCAGCACGACGGGCGAACTCGGCATCCTTGCCAACCATATCGACATGGTCACGGCTCTCGGCATGGGCGAGGCACGCATCACCTTAAACGGTGAAACGCGAAAAGCCGCCTGCATCGGCGGCATGCTCGCAGTCCACGGCGGAGAGGTCAAAGTTGTTGCCACCACCTTTGAGTGGGCGGAGGACATCGACGTTGCCCGTGCCAAAGCGGCAGAGGAACGTGCAAGAGCGGCACTGGAGGATAAGTCCAAAACCGCCGCTGATCTCAAAGTCGCAGAAGCCCGGCTTAAACGTGCCTTAGTCCGCCAGAGCGTCGGCAAATCATAAAGTCAAAAAC
>JAZUDF010000057.1:0-10824 GCA_045639485.1 Faecousia sp.
GTTCTCTCTGGCAGTCGACCGTGATTTCGGCAAGACTGAATCCGGCGAGAAGGAAACGGATTTCATCGACATCGTCGCATGGAGAAACACTGCTGATTTCGTCAGCAAGTACTTCTCCAAGGGCCGTATGGCGGTGGTATCCGGTCGTCTCCAGATCAGAAACTGGAACGACAAAGACGGCAACAAACGCCGCACGGCAGAAGTCGTCGCTGACAATGTTTATTTCGGCGACTCCAAGCGTGATGGAGAAGCAATGCCCGCCAACTACGGCGGCGACAGCTATGCTCCTGCGTACAATGCACCTGCCGCACCCGCCGCTGCCCCTGCATCTGATTTCGCGATGCTCGAGGACGACGACAGCGAACTGCCGTTCTGACACAAACATGAATTTTTCTACCATACTGTGAAAAGGAGGACTACACAATGCCTATCGATAGAGCAAGACCGCACAAGCGTAAGAAGGTTTGTACTTTCTGCGTTGACAAGGCAACGAGCATCGATTACAAGGACACTGCAAAGCTTCGCCGCTTCCTGTCCGAGCGTGGCAAGATCCTGCCTCGCCGTACGACCGGAACCTGTGCTGCACATCAGCGTCAGCTGACTGTTGCAATCAAGCGTGCCCGTCAGATCGCTCTTCTGCCCTACGTTGCAGACTGATCCATCACGGAAATCAAGAGTGTACCGCAAACGCGGTACACTCTTTTTTTATTCTTCGCTTGACAAATTGGTGCCGCTGTGTTATAAGTGTATTAACACAACTAATACACTTGCAAAGGGGGAAAGCTGTTTGTTCTCACTGAACTACCGTGATCCGCGTCCGATTTATGAGCAGCTCAAGGAAATGATCCGACGCATGATCCTTACCGGTGTCATCGCGACTGATGAAAAACTCCCGTCTGTACGGGAACTTGCGGCGGAGCTTTCCGTCAATCCCAATACCATCCAGCGTGCTTACCGAGACCTGGAAGCGGAAGGCTTTGTCTATACTGTCAGCAACAAGGGCTCGTTTGCTGCCGAACTCACGCAGGTAGATGACGGCCGCATCCGCACACTCAAAGAACGCTTTCATTCCTCTGCTGCGGAATTGCTGAAACTCGGCATTTCCAAAGAGGAACTCATCCGATTGATAGAGGAGGAAAACCATGATTGAAGTCAAACATCTGACCAAAACGTTCGGATCCTTTAAGGCACTTGACGATTTGTCCATGTGTGTGCCGAGTGGATCGATCTACGGTCTTGTCGGGCCGAACGGTGCCGGCAAGTCCACGGTGATCCGTCATCTGACCGGCGTTTTCCGCCCGGACAGCGGTGAAATATTCTATGACGGTGAGCCGGTTTATGAAAACGCTGCCCTCAAAGCCCGCATTGCCTACATTCCGGATGACGTCTTTTATTTCGGCTCTGCATCCTTGCAGGATATGTCAAAGTTTTACGCCGGAATGTATCCGAACTATGATAAAGAACTGTATGCACGTCTGCTCAACGTCTTCAGCCTGAACGAAAATATGCAGATCCGCCGGATGTCCAAAGGCATGCAGAAGCAGGCGGCGTTCATTCTGTCCATCTGCGTTCGTGCAGACTATATGCTGCTTGATGAACCGGTCGACGGACTTGATCCCGTGATGCGTCGGCAGGTTTGGAGCATTATTTTGCAGGACGTCGCGGAGCATGGCACCACGGTGCTGGTATCTTCGCACAACCTGCGTGAGTTGGAGGACGTCTGCAGCTGCGTCGGCATCGTGGATCACGGCAAACTGATGTTAGAGCGTGACCTGACCGAACTGCAGGACAACCTCGTCAAGGTGCAGGCAGTCTTTGACGAACGCTACGGTGCACCGCAAAACCTCGATGTGCTGCATGAGAGCAAGACGGGCAAGATCACCACGCTCATCGTCCGCGGAAAGCCTTCGGACCTTGCAGATGCGTTCAATGCTGTCAGCCCGGTCTTCTTTGACATGGTGCCGCTGACGTTGGAAGAGATCTTTATCTATGAGATGGGAGGGAAGGATTATGAAGTCCAGAACATCGTGCTTTAATTCCACGCTCCTAAAAAAGAATTTTTCCCGTTTCGCGGTTATCTGGGGACTGTATGCAGGCTGCCTGTTTTTGTTCTGCACGCTTGTCCTTTTAAACATCCGCGGCATTGGCTCTGAGGTGTTTGCAACAGAGGCTTTGACACAGACGGCTATCCTGTTTGGCTCCGGACTGCATCAGGTCTATGCGATCATCTGTGCCGTTGCCTGCTTCGGCTACCTGCACAACACACGCAGTACTTATATGCTCCACGCACTGCCGATGACGCGCGAGACCATGTTCATCACCAACCTCATTTCCGGCTGGCTCTTTGCCATTTTGCCGCAGGTGGTTATCACGCTGCTCAACCTCGGTGCAGTCGCGATCGCCGGCTCCGGTGTCTACGGTGCCGTATTGCAGAACCTTGCCGTTTGGGCAATGGAGTATACCTGCTTCTACGGCCTTGCAGTCTTTTGCATGGTGATGTCGGGCAAAACCGTGTTCTGCATCCTCGGTTATTACACGCTGAACTATATTTTCGTGCTGCTCGAGCTGGTCATCCGCGTGATCCTCAGCCCGATGCTGTTCGGCATCGATACCTTTGAAAGGATCATCTCGCTCCCGCTTTGCCCCGCGGTCAACCTGATCGTAGAGGATGCAAAATCCCTGGGCAACGAATTACCCGGCATTCCCGCATCGCTCTGGTACTACCTCGGCTTCATGGCAGTCGTCGGCGTCGTCTTCATGGCGGCATCTTTCCTGCTTTACAGAAAACGCCACATGGAAAACGCCGGTGAAGTGATCGCCTTCCGCTGGGCGAGACCGATCTTCAAATATTTTTTCACCGTCTGTGTCACCCTGATCCTCGGCCTGATCATTACCGTGATCACTGCAGAGTCTTCGATCGATAACGGCTTGACCGTGGGAATGATCATCAGTTTGCTCATCGCCGGCTTTATCGGCTTCTTTGCTGCCGAGATGATGCTAAACCGTACACTGCACGTGTTCAAAAAGAAGGCGTTTGTGCAATTCGGCATCTATGCCGCGATCCTGCTTGCCGTGCTTCTTCTGATCCGCTTTGATGTCTTCGGCGTTTCCCGCCGCGTTCCCGCACCCGATACTGTCAGTGCGGTCAGAGTGGAATTCATCACGGAAAACCTCGGTGAGTTTACCATCACGGATCCCGACGACATCGAGACCGTCACGCAGATGCACACGAAGCTGCTGGAAACGCACAAACTGCCGGAGCCCAGCTATCGCGGCGGAGAATACGGCGAGCAGGTCAACGTGAGGATCACGTATCGGCTCAAAGACGGCTCGACACTTACAAGACAATACCAAGGTGCCTACAGCGGCACGAGCAGTGCTGAGTTTGCCGCCTTGCTTGATGGCAAAAAGGAACTTCTGAAGTCCTATTACGATGTGCCGGAAGCAGGCCCGACGACCGTGATCTTCCTGCTGAACTATCCGAATTCTTTTAACGGTTACGAAACCCTGAGCTATTCCGAGTTTAACCACATGATGGAGTATCTGCAAAAAGATATCGACGCAGGTACGATCCGTCTGTATGAAGATATCGCACAGTTCGGTTGGGGCGATTCCTTCCTGATCCGGATCGGAGACAGATGCATTGCGATCCCGCCTTCCGCGGAAAACGCATGTGCTTACCTGATGGGAATTACGAATTAGATCATCCGATAATCTTTAACAAGGCAGATGCAAGGATTTCCTTGCATCTGCCTTGTTTCGTCTTGCACAGCGGAGCAAAATGTGGTAAACTGTAAGCACAGAGATGCGGCATGCACCCCTGAAATATAAGAATGAGGGATGAGCCATGGGAAGAAAACCGATTTTTACCGGCGTTGCAACGGCACTTATCACACCGATGAACGAGTCCGGCGTTGCCTATGAGAGCTTCGGCCGCATGATCGACTGGCAGATCGCATCCGGTGTCAACGCACTGGCGGTCTGTGTCACGACCGGCGAAGCACCTACGCTGACAGATAACGAGCATGTCAAGATTCTGGAATTTGCGGTCAAACGCGTGCACGGCAGAGTGCCCATTATCGCAGGAACCGGCTCCAACGACACGCAGCACGCCATGATGATGACGCAGTATGCCTGTGCGATCGGTGCCAGTGCAGTGCTGTGCGTGACGCCTTACTACAATAAACCCACGCAGACGGGCCTTATCAAGAGCTATACCGCCATCGCGGACGCATCCACTGTCCCCGTCATCCTCTATAATGTACCCGGACGCACGGGAGTCAACATTGAGCCGGAGACCTACGGCGTTCTGGCAGATCACCCCAACATCTGTGCCATCAAGGAAGCCAACGGCAACATTGCCAAGATCGTGGACACCTTCCGGATCGTCGGTGACCGTCTCGACATCTATTCCGGCAACGACGATCAGATCGTCCCGATCCTCGCCATGGGCGGCAAGGGTGTCATCTCCGTTTTGTCGGATGTGTGTCCCGCCGAGACTGTGGAGCTCTGCAACCGTTTCTTCCGAGGCGACATCAAGGGTGCGGCAGAACTGCAGATGAAGTATATGCCGCTCATCAAGGCACTCTTCAGCCAGACCAACCCCATCCCCGCCAAGGCGGCACTTGCCCGCATGGGCTACTGCAAGGACTACCTGCGTTTGCCGCTGACCTCGATGGAAGAGCCGTTCCGCAGCATACTTTACAAAGAAATGGACAAATTAGGACTGTAAAAGATGAAATACATGATCAACGGGGCCATGGGCTACATGGGCAGGGAAGTGCTGAAACTGCTCGGTGCCCGCAAGCCCGAAATCGAAACGATCCTCGTGGATGTGAATGCCGACTGTGAAAGCATCCTGACCTCTCCGTGCGATTGCAAAGAGAAAGCCGACTGCATCATCGATTTTTCACACCATAGTGCCACAAAGACGCTGACGGACTATGCCGTCTCAACAAATACGCCGCTCGTGCTTGCCACTACCGGACAGACACCGGAGGAACTGGCAATGATCGAAAATGCGGCAAAAATGATTCCGGTGTTTTTTGCCAGCAATATGTCTCTTGGCATCGCGGTGCTCATCCGCATGGCCAAAGAAGCAGCAAAGGCATTTCCGGATGCCGACATCGAGATCGTCGAAACGCACCACAACCGCAAGCTTGACGTCCCGAGCGGCACGGCACTGACCATCGGCAAAGCACTTCAAACCGTACGACCTGATGCAGTTTTGAACGTCGGCCGCCACGAAAACGGCAAACGCACAAAAAATGAGATCGACATTCTGTCGCTTCGCATGGGCAATATCGCGGGCATCCACGAGATCCATATCTGCACGCCGACGCAGACGCTGACGTTAAAACACGAGGCACACGACCGTGCCCTGTTTGCAGAAGGTGCAGTGGATGCTGCACAGTTCCTGCAGGGCAAGCCCGCAGGTCTGTACGGGATGGAAGACCTTTTGGGGGAATAACGCATGACGATTCGAATTGGCATTCTCGGTTACGGCAATCTGGGATGCGGAGTGGAATGTGCCATCCGGCAGAATCCCGACACCGAACTGACTGCCGTTTTTACAAGAAGAGCACCCGACAGCCTGAAAACTTCATCGCCTGTTTATAATGTTTCCGAACTGGAAGCATTCAAAGACCGCATCGACGTGCTCATCATCTGCGGCGGCAGTGCTACCGATCTTCCGGTGCAGACGCCGGCTTATGCTTCGATGTTCAATGTTGTTGACAGCTTTGATACCCACGCAAAGATCCCGCAGCATTTTGCAGCGGTGGATGCCGCGTCAAAGAAGGCAGGGAAGATCAGCATGATCTCCTGCGGCTGGGATCCCGGTATGTTCAGTCTTGCAAGACTGTATGGTTCCTGCATCCTTCCGGACGGCAAGGACTATACCTTCTGGGGCAGAGGCGTGAGTCAGGGACATTCCGATGCCATCCGCCGCATCGAAGGCGTTCTGGATGCCCGACAGTACACTGTGCCCGTTCCGGAAGCACTGGAGGCCGTCCGAAACGGCGAACAGCCGGAGCTGACCGTGCGGCAGAAGCACACAAGAGAGTGCTATGTTGTTGCGGCAGAGGGAGCGGATAAAGACCGCATTGAGCGGGAAATCAAAACGATGCCGAACTATTTTGATGAATATGACACCACCGTGCATTTCATCACGATGGAAGAACTAAGACGCGATCACACTGGACTTCCGCACGGTGGCACCGTGATCCGCAGCGGCAAGACGGGCAAGGACAGCGAGCATACACATACGGTGGAATACTGCCTGCAGCTTGACTCCAACCCCGAGTTTACCGGCAGTGTCCTGCTTGCCTGTGCAAGAGCGGCTTACCGCATGAACAGCGAAGGGCAGTCCGGCTGCAAAACGCTGTTAGATGTTCCGCCTGCTTATCTCAGTGCAAGCTCTTCAGAAGATCTCCGTGCACACCTTCTTTAATCGAAAAAGCAAGCAGCCGAACGATAATTCGTTCGGCTGCTGTTTTTTATTTCAATGTGGGAATCGCTTGCTTCAAAGCAGCGACCAGTTGTGTGATTTCTTCTTCCGTCGTAAAACGGCTCAAAGAAATACGGATCGATCCGTCGATCAGCTCGGGTGCCGTGTGCATTGCTTCTAGCACGTGGCTGCGGTGTCCCTTCGCACAAGCAGAACCGGCGGAAACGTAAACGTCCTGATCCTGCAGACAGTTAATGAGTCCCTGCGACCGTACGCCGGGGACGGAGAGGTTGATGATGTGCGGTGCATCGGCAGCACCGATCAGAACGACACCGTCCATGCTTGACAGCTGTTCCATACACGACTGTTTTAATGCCTGTTCTTTTGCGATATCCTGCCGCATGGTCGGAAAAGCTACTTTGCAGGCAGCACCGAAACCGACGATCGCAGGCAGTCCTTCCGTACCGGAGCGGTAATTCTGCTCTTGCCCGCCGCCGTGCAGATAGGGGGGCAGGGACAGACCCTTGCGGATATAGAGTGCACCGACACCTTTTGGGGCATGTACTTTATGCCCGCTGACGGAAATCAGGTCAGCACCGAGTGTAGACGCTCTGAACGGCACTTTGAAAAAGCCCTGCACCGCATCCGTGTGGAAAATCGCATCCGGAGCCATGCGGTGCGTCAGTTTAGCCAACCGCTCGATCGGCATCACGGCACCGGTCTCATTGTTGACCATCATGATAGATACGAAAATCGTATCAGGACATAGGGCCTCCTGCAAAGCTTCCACGGTGATGCGGCCGTCCTTGTCCGGCTGCAGATAGGTCACTTTAAATCCCTGCTGTTCCAGCTGTGCCATCGGGTGCAGAACTGCGTGGTGCTCTATTGCCGTTGTGATGATGTGCTTCCCGCGTTTTGCAAGGCGTTTTGCCGCGGAAAAGATCGCCCAGTTATCCGCCTCCGTGCCGCCGGAGGTGAAAAAGACGCGGTCAGCCTCTGCTCCCATGGCCTCTGCCACAGACAGCCTTGCCTGATGTAGTTTCCGCTGTGCTTCCGTACCGAGCCGATGCAGAGAACTGGGGTTGCCCCAACAGTCCGCCAACATTTCGGAAACCGCTGTTACGGCTTCCGGACAGGGCTTGGTCGTCGCGGAATTGTCGAAATATGCAAACATGGTATCTCCTTATTTCCCAACACAGAATCGCTCAAAAATACGCTGCGTGATATCCTCACGCACACTGCGGCCGATCAGTTCACCCATTGCCTCCATGGCAAGCTCCACGTCGGTCAGAACGGCATCCGGCGTCACGCCGAGTACCATCGCAGACGTGGCACGGTCAATCGCATCCTTGCCGCGTTGCACGGCCTCGGACTGACGGGTATTGGTCAGAATCGAGCCGTCACAAGGCTGATCGTCAGCGAAAGTCTTCTCAATATAAGCACCGATTTGCTCGATGCCGCTGCCGTCCAACGTGCTGACAGACAGTACCGGGTCAAACGGAAGCTGGACACGGAATACCTGCTGCGGCAGATCGGATTTGTTGATCACAGCGATGCTCCGCTTTGCCTGCTTGGCTGCCTTGATTGCCTGCTGATCCTCGTCGTTGAGCGGACAATTACCGTCACAGACGAAAATGGCAAGATCGGCATCCTTTGCAGCATCTACAGACCGTGTCACACCGATGGCTTCCACACGGTCATCGGTCTGCCGGATGCCTGCGGTGTCGGTCAGCCGAGCCAGCACTCTGCCGAAGCGGACGGGCTCTTCCACCGTGTCGCGGGTCGTACCGGCGATTTCCGTGACGATCACACGGTCATAGCCTGCCAGTGCGTTGAGAAGGCTTGATTTGCCGGCATTCGGACGCCCGACGATCGCAATGCGAACGCCCTGCCGCAGGATTTTGCCCCGCTCGCAGGTGGCCAGCAGCTTTCCGAGCGTCGTGCTGTGGCACACAAGCGTCTTTTCGAAATCACGCAGACGGAAATCGGGAATATCCTCATCGGGATAGTCAAGCACCGCGTGATAATGGCTGCAGATGTCGGTCAGGCTCTGATAGATCGGTTCGATTTTTTTGTAGATCGCACCGCCGAGCTGACCTGCAGCATTGGCAGCTGCGTCCGCAGTCTCTGCGTCGATCAGATCGACCACGGCTTCCGCTCCTGTCAGATCGATCCGTCCGTTGAGAAACGCACGTTTTGTGAATTCACCGGGCTGTGCCTGCCGTGCACCCGCACGGAACAGTGCTTCCAGTCCTGCGGACAACACCGCAGGTGCACCGTGGCACTGGATCTCCACCGTGTCTTCACCGGTGTAGGAGTGAGGCCCTCTGGTATAGACGAGCAGTGCCTGATCGATCATGCGTCCCTGCACGTCATGCAGCGTGCCGAGCAGCAGCTTGCGGTTTGCTGCCTGCGTCACTTCCGTCTCACTTTTCAACTGAAATACTTTGCCTGCGACCTGTGCACAACCTTCGCCGGAAAGGCGGAGAATACCGACGGCACTCGGCTGCTTGCCGGTCGCGATCGCTGCGATCACATCAGACATGGCGTGTTTCTCCTTCTCTTTTTTCTTCTCCGATTATACGCCGAAAAGGGAAGATAGACAAGAGAAAAAACAGCAATTTCATACCAAGCATTGCAAAAAAGACGGCATTCTGCTATAATCATTAAAAATAACGGAAACGAGGTTATGCGAATGGAACAAGGACTGGTTCTGTTTTTGCTGATCATGCTGGTCGGCGTCGGCATCTATTCGATCTACCTTACCTTCAAACTCAAACGGAAGGGCTATCTTTTCAATAGCCGCCTGCTTTACCCCGGCAACTGCAGCCCTGCGGAATGCACGGATGAGGTCGGTTTTATGACCTACATCATCCCGCGTCTTACTATTCTGGGCGTTGTCTGCCTGATCTCTGCCGCCATCATCGCGGTCGATACCTATATCGGCCTCGGTCTGCCCGCCTGGGTGAGCGGCTATATTATTCCGTTCATCGGCATTCCGGTTTTTATCTGGTACATGGTCGTGCAGAACAAAGCATCAAAACTTTTCTGGTGACAGTATGAAAATTGTGATTTTAGACGGCTATGCTGCAAACCCGGGCGATCTGAGCTGGGAATGGTTAAAAGCGTACGGCGAACTGACGGTGTACGACCGTACACAGGATGAACTCATCATTCCCCGCATCGCAGACAGCGAGATCGTGATCATCAACAAGCCGGTCATTACCCGGGAAATCATTGAGGCTTGTCCTTCTGTCCGCCTCATCGCCCTGCTCGCAACGGGCTATAATATCGTTGATACCGTTGCTGCACGGGAGCACAACATTCCTGTGTGCAACATCCCGTCTTACTCCACCGCCTCCGTCGCACAGACGGCAATGGCACATCTGCTGGAAATCACCATGCGAGTCGGGGAGTACACCGACCTTTGTAAGGACGGCACGTGGACAAACTGCCGCGATTTCAGCTTCACGCGGGGGCCCTTGACCGAGCTTGCAGGCAAGACCGTCGGCATTGTCGGCTACGGTCAGATCGGTCAGGCGTTCGGCAAACTCTGCCGAGCCTTCGGCATGAACGTGCTTGCCTATGCACCGCACCGCCATCCGGAATTGGAAGACGATAATACACATTATGTAAACCTTGATGAACTCTATGCCAACTCGGATGTCATCTCCATGCACTGCCCGGTCTTCCCGGAAACGAAGAAGATGATCAACCGTGAGAGCATCGCCAAAATGAAAGACGGTGCCATCTTCCTCAACACGAGCCGCGGACAGTTAGTCGACGAGCAGGCACTTGCAGATGCCCTTAATTCCGGCAAACTGCGTGCGGCGGGATTAGACGTTGTTGCCGTAGAGCCGATCACAGAAGACAACCCGCTTCGCACGGCAAAGAACGTGACCATGACACCGCACATCGGCTGGGCACCGTATGAATCCCGTGCCCGTCTGATGAAGATCCTGGAAGAAAACATTCGCTGCTTTGTCGAAGGCCATCCGATCAACGTGGTAAACTGAAATGGAAAAACTGAAAGCACTGTTTGTCAAATACAAAGAGATCATTCTGTATCTCGTCTTCGGCGTGCTGACCACTGTGGTGGACTATCTTGCCTATAAGCCCATCACAATGCTTGCACCGGATAACGAGATCGTCGTTACGGTTGCAAAAGCGGTCGCCTGGGTGGCCGCCGTGATCTTTGCCTTCATCACCAATAAACTTTGGGTGTTTGAAGATATACGCTGGACGAAAGATCCTCTGGTACATCAGATCCTGTCCTTCCTTGCGGCAAGAGTGTTCACGCTGCTTCTTTCTTTGCTGATCACGTTCTTCGGTATGAAACTGCTGAAGTCGTGGAACTGGTACATGAGCATCCCGCT
>JAZUDF010000058.1:0-3639 GCA_045639485.1 Faecousia sp.
CATAACGAACGGGCGGAAGAGCTCTATTGCCATCTCCTTAGGAACACCGCACTGGTAAATCTTAAGGTCAGGGCCGACGACTATAACGGAACGGCCGGAGTAGTCAACACGCTTGCCGAGCAGGTTCTGACGGTAACGACCCTGCTTGCCCTTGAGCATATCGGACAGGGACTTCAGTGCACGGTTGTTTGCACCGGTGACCGCACGGCCACGGCGGCCGTTGTCGATCAGGGCGTCAACTGCTTCCTGCAGCATACGCTTCTCATTGCGGACGATGATGTCGGGAGCGTTGAGCTGGATCATACGCTTCAGACGGTTGTTGCGGTTGATCACGCGGCGATAAAGATCGTTCAAGTCAGAGGTCGCAAAACGGCCACCGTCGAGCTGTACCATGGGGCGGATCTCGGGCGGGATGACAGGAAGTGCATCCATGACCATCCACATGGGATCGTTGCCGGAAAGGCGGAAAGAATCCACAACTTCCAGACGCTTGATGATATGCAGTTTCTTTTGGCCGGATGCAGTGCGGAGTTCTTCACGAAGATCTGCAGAGAGGGTTTCAAGGCCTTTTGCAGACAGTTCGTGGATGTGCTTGTTCAGGCTGTCACGCTGATCGAGATCTTCTGCACTCAGTTCGATGCCCTTGTCGCGGAGATCTGCAAGATAAACGTCCAGTTCGTGCTTCTGATCAAGCAGAGAGAGCATTTCCTTGGAGTCATCTTCGTCCAAACCAACGGTAGCAAGCAGTTTCTTGATTGCTTCCGCACCCATGCCTGCATCAAAATCGTCCTCGAACTTTTCACGCATATCGTGATAGTCTTTTTCAGACAGGATCTGATACTTTTCCAGCGGCGTCGTGCCAGGATCGACCACGATATAAGCAGCGAAATACAGAACTTTTTCAAGGATTCTCGGGCTGGTCTGCAGAAGCAGGCCCATGCGGGAAGGAATACCCTTGAAATACCAGATGTGAGAGCACGGAGAAGCCAGTTCGATATGGCCCATACGCTCACGGCGAACCTTTGCCTTGGTGACTTCGACACCGCAGCGGTCACAGATCTTACCCTTGAAGCGGACTTTCTTGTACTTGCCGCAGTGGCATTCCCAGTCCTTGGTCGGCCCGAAGATCTTTTCGCAGAACAGACCTTCGCGTTCCGGCTTCAGGGTACGGTAGTTGATGGTTTCAGGCTTTTTTACTTCGCCAAAAGACCAATCACGGATCATATCCGGAGAAGCAATACTGATTTTAATTGCATCAAATGTAGCATTTGCCATTGTACTGTTCCTCCTTCCTTATTCGTCTTCGCCGTTGGCTTCGGCAACGAGGTTGCTCAAAACATCGGCAAAGCTGTCGTCACTCTGATCTTCATCGAAGCCGTAACCGGAGTCCAGCACTTCGTTGGTATCAGTGACAAATTCTTCTTCGGGGATATAGTTGTCGCGGCCGACAGCGGAGTAGACAACGTCATCCTCGTCTTCTTCCTTCAATTCGATCTCGTCGCCCTTTTCATCAAGGATCTTGATGTCAAGGCAGAGAGACTGCAGTTCTTTCACGAGAACCTTGAACGATTCAGGCACACCGGGGTTCGGGACGTTGTGGCCCTTGACAATGGCTTCGTACGTCTTGACACGGCCGGTAACGTCGTCGGACTTGACGGTAAGGATCTCCTGCAGGGTGTAAGATGCACCGTATGCTTCCAGAGCCCAGACTTCCATTTCGCCGAAACGCTGGCCGCCGAACTGGGCTTTACCGCCGAGAGGCTGCTGCGTGACAAGGCTGTACGGGCCGGTGGAACGTGCGTGGATCTTGTCATCAACCAGATGGTGCAGCTTGAGGAAGTAAACCCAACCGACAGTGACGAGGTTGTCGAACTGTTCGCCGGTACGGCCATCATAAAGGATGGACTTGCCGTCTTCACGCAGGCCTGCAAGCTGAAGGACATCGCGGATGTCTTTCTCGTTTGCACCGTCGAAGATCGGGGTTGCGACCTTCCAGCCGAGGGCTTTTGCTGCATAACCCAGATGCACATCGAGCACCTGACCGATATTCATACGGGAAGGAACGCCCAACGGGTTCAGCACGATGTCAAGCGGAGTGCCATCGGGCAGATAAGGCATGTCTTCTTCCGGCAGAACGCGGGAAACGACGCCCTTGATGCCGTGGCGGCCTGCCATCTTGTCGCCGACGCTGATCTTACGCTTCTGTGCGATGTAGTCGCGAACGACCTTGTTGACGCCAGGAGACAGTTCATCGCCGTTTTCACGGGTGAAGACCTTGACATCAACGATGATGCCGGATTCACCGTGAGGAACCTTCAGAGAGGAATCACGGACTTCTCTTGCCTTTTCACCGAAGATGGCACGAAGCAGTCGTTCTTCGGAAGTCAGTTCAGTCTCGCCCTTCGGAGTGACCTTACCGACAAGGTAATCGCCGGACTTAACCTCAGCACCGACACGGATGATACCGTTTTCATCGAGGTCCTTTAAGGTGTCATCGCCGACATTGGGGATATCGCGGGTAATCTCTTCGGGACCGAGCTTGGTGTCGCGGGATTCGGTCTCATACTCTTCGATATGGATAGAAGTAAAGACGTCTTCACGGACAAGACGCTCGTTGAGGAGGATAGCGTCCTCGTAGTTGTAGCCTTCCCAGGTCATGAAGCCGATCAGCACGTTCTTGCCGAGGGAGATCTCGCCATGAGAGCATGCGGGGCCGTCTGCGATGACCTGATTTGCTTCAACATGTTCGCCGACTTCGACGATCGGTCTTTGGTTGACGCAGGTGCCCTGGTTGGAGCGGGCAAACTTGGTCAGCTTGTAGCTTTCGCTATCGCCATCATCATAATCAATGGTAATCCAGTCAGCAGAAACTTTCTTGACAGTGCCGGGGCGGTGTGCCTTCAGGCATACTTCGGAGTCCACCGCACACTTGTGTTCGACGCCGGTCGCAACGATAGGAGCTTCGGTGACCATCAGAGGCACAGCCTGTCTCTGCATGTTTGCACCCATGAGTGCACGGTTTGCGTCGTCGTTCTGCAGGAACGGGATGAATGCTGTTGCGACGGAGACCATCATCTTGGGAGAAACGTCGATATAGTCGATCATTTCACGGTCAACTGCAATGATCTCGTTGCGGTGACGGCAGGTAATTCTGGGGTTGACGAGGAACTTGTCATCATCGACAGGCTCTGCTGCCTGAGCGACATAGTAATCGTCTTCGACGTCAGCAGTCATGTATTCGATCTCATCCGTCACACGGGAGCCGACATACTTGCCGTTGTCGTCGTAAACTTTTTCAAGCTTACGGAAAGGAGCTTCGACGAAACCATATTCATTGATTTCAGCAAAGCAGGCCAGATAGTTGATCAGGCCGATGTTCGGGCCTTCAGGCGTCTCGATGGGGCACATACGGCCGTAATGGCTGTAGTGTACGTCTCGAACGTCAAAGGATGCACGTTCTCTGGAAAGGCCGCCGGGGCCGAGTGCGGACAGACGACGCTTGTGTGTCAGTTCTGCCAGCGGGTTGTTTTGATCCATGAACTGGGACAGCGGAGAAGATCCGAAGAATTCTTTGATGACCGCAGTCACAGGACGGGTGTTGAAGTCGGATCGTAGCCATGTCGTTCTGTGGGCCAAGGA
>JAZUDF010000059.1:0-7781 GCA_045639485.1 Faecousia sp.
TTCGAGCATTGTCCGCAGAGCAAGACGCATAGCGGCTTGAAATGCGGCGAACAATGCCGATGCAAGGCACGCCCGAGAAGCGAAGCCTTTGGGCGAACGCTGATCGGTTGCGGGCTACTGCTCCACGCCGATTTCATCGGCTCGCAATGACACGCGGGAGGAGCAAGCCCCTCCCCTACGGCGGTGGTTGGGAGTGCGGTGGGCGGGAGGAGCAAGCCCCTCCCCTACGCCACAAAAAAATCCTGCTGTGAAACCACAGCAGGATTTTTTCTTCACTCAATAATCTAAAATGTTCTGCATGAAACGCATCAGGATGCTTGCGACCTCGGCACGGGAGGCTTTGCCCTGCGGATCGAGCAGGATCTTGCTTCCGTTCTGCTTGCCGGAGATCAGCCCCACGGCGACTGCCCATCGGACTGCATCACGCGACCACGTGCATTTGCCCTCGTCGGGGAACTCGGAAATATTGGCTTTTTCCGTTGTCGCAATGCCGCGGTAGTCTGCATAGGCCTTCAAAATCACGGCGAGCTGCTCTCTTGTGACAAGGTCGTTCGGGCCGAAGTTGCCGTTGTTGTAGCCCGAGACAATGCCGTTTTTGTACGCCCAGATGACCGCCTTGGAATACCACTGTCCCGACGGCACGTCGGAGAAGCGGCCTTCAAACATGACGGCAGGCTCTCCCTCCATGCGGTAGAGCATGGAGACGATCATCGCTCTGGAGCAGGACGTGTTCGGCTCAAAGGTCAGGGCATCTGTCTTCGTGCTGCCCATGATGCCGCGGGCGACAACGTAATCGATGCCCGCGTGTGCCCAGTTGCCCTCTGCGGGAACGTCGGTGTAATCCTCGGTCGGGCAGGCCGTTGCCATGCCGGACGGCGTGACCATGTCGTCAGGCACGTCCAGACCGAACATCAGCCATGCAAGCTCGGGATAGTCAATAAAGACGTTGCGGTTGCCCTGCACGTTTTCGACCTGGTCGTTGCGTCCCATTTCCCATTCGTCCACGGGATCGTCGATCATCCACTGCAGCAGAACGTCGCGGTTTTCGATGACCTTCTGACCGTTATTCAGTTCATCATCCGAGTCCATGGCAGGCAGGTTGCTCTTGGTGACAAACGAATACAGATTCGGCTGTCCCCAGCGGCAGTAGACATAGAGCAGGATGCGGGCGACATCGCCCTTGACATCGTCTTTGACCTCGAAAACACCTTTGCTTGTGGATACCCAGCAGACCTCGTTTTCATCGACCACTACAGCCTTGGCATCGCTGTACTTGTCCTTGACAGCGCCAAAGTAGTAGTAATCCTTTGCCTTGTTGACAAAGTCGATCGACGGACGCAGGTGGTGCAGGTCGCAGCCGCCGCCGAGCTGATAGAACGAGGCTTTGGATTTGCACCAGATATGCTCGCGGTTCATCGTGTAGCCGAGGCTGTCGTCCACGTCGCCGTAGAAGAACATGTAGCCCTTGGCACCGGGCTGCGTGTCGGTATTCCGCCAGTAGTTCGGCAGTGCCTGATAGGACACGCTGTTTTTCTGCGTATCGGTCATGAGCTTCTGCAGGGTGGTATACAGAGGATTGTTCTGCGTGGCTGCCCAGCTGTCTTTGGGTGCGTCCACGCCCTTGAGCATCAGGAATTTCTGATAGGTGTAATCGCCGGTATAATATGCCTCTGCCTGCGTGCTCAAAGCCGTGCAGGTGACGTGGCGTCTGCCGGGGTTGGGCTTGACCGTGCCGGTGGCGGCGTAGGCCGTGAACACGGAAGCGGTCAGAAGCAGGCAAAGAAGCAGGCAAAGAAGCCGTCTTGCATGTTTCATGGCAATTCTCCTTTAATCGAGCGGCTGCGGCTGCATGGCATCATGGAGCGTCTGCGTGATGGCACCGCGGAAAATGCGGTCTGCCTGCAGATGGACGGTCTGCAATGCCGGTGCCACCTGTGCGACCGGAAGATTGCCCATCATGAAGATGTCGTTGTCGAGGATGAATTTGACCTCTTCGTCCTTGATCTTGCCACGCTGTACCATGCCGGGGCCTGCGTGCATCTTCACGCGGCAGCCGCCGGAGAGGGACATCTCGATGTCCTGTCCCGCTCTTGCAAACGCGTTTTCGCGGACGTCGTCTTCGCCGAGTAAGCCGAGGTAGCCGGGCTGGATGAGGTCGCGGAACTGCAGATCCTCCACGTCCAGTGCCTTTTTGGAGATGACGTTGATGAAGCGAAGACCGACACGCTCAAAATACGCGGGCTGATAGATCGGGATGAACTGGGCGAGCACCTTGTCGAGCTGTGCGGCAAAGTCCTCCCACTTGGTATAGCCGGGCGTTGCGAGGGCAACAAAGTTGTTGGTGAGATTGACCTTCCACTTGTTGTCGGCGGAGAGGAACTGGTAGTTGGTCACCGTTTCCTGCTCCTGCAGACGCAGATTGCCGGGAACGCCGCTGACCTTGGGTGCGGGCTGCTCCTGCAGACGCTTGTACTGCGGAAAATCGCGGCGGATGGCTTCCTGAAATTCCGCAGGCTCCTTGGCACTGATGGAGAGAATGGTCGGAAAACGCAGCTGACAGATCACTTCGATCAGCTGATTTTTGCGGTATAAGCAACGGTCACAGTCGAAAAACATAGAGATACCTCCGTCTGTTTCTGTATTTTTTTCAGTATAACACAATTCCGCCGCTTTCACAAGAATATTTCCCGATTTCTCTTTTCTGTTCGCGTTTTCTGTGTTATAGTAGAGGCAGAGAAAGAACAGGAGGCGTCCGTATGGCGTTTTTGAAATTATTGGAGGGCATCCGCAATCCGGTTTTGGATGTCATCATGCAGGGCATCACCTTCCTCGGTGAGGAAACGGTGTTCATGGTCATTGCGATCACACTGTTCTGGTGCGTGAGCAAGAAATACGGCTACTACGTGCTCATCACCGGCTTTTTCGGGACGATCCTCTCCCAGTTTTTAAAGTTCGTTTACCGCATCCCGCGTCCGTGGGTGCAGGATCCCGAGTTTACGATCGTTGAGTCCGCCCGCGGTGCGGCGACCGGCTACTCCTTCCCGAGCGGTCATACCTGCAACGCCGTCGGCACCTACGGCGGCATCGCGAGATTTACCAGGAAGAACCTGCTGCGGTGGGTTTGCATCGCACTGTCGCTGCTCATTCCGTTTTCGAGAATGTACTTGGGCGTGCACACGTTGCTCGACGTGGGCGTGGCGTTCGGCATGTCGCTCGTTTTGCTTCTCGTCCTCTTCCCCATTCTGGACAAGGCCGACGAAAAGCCGTGGATCATGTACGTTTTGAGTGCCGTGATGATCGCGATCGCCGTGGCGTATCTGTGTTATGTAAACTTCTATCTCTCGCCTGACGAGTTCAGTGCCGCTGACCTCGAGGACAACTACATCCCCGGCGTGGAGAACGGCTGGAAGCTGTTCGGTGCGTTGCTTGCGATGCCCATCATGTATACGATCGACCTCAAAAAACTCCACTTTGACGTGACAGCACCGCTTTTAGGGCAAATTCTCAAAGTCGCACTCGGCCTGGTGTGCGTGCTTGCGATCAAGGAAGGCTTCAAATACGCCTTCGGTGCCATCTTCGGCGAGGGTGCGTATTTTATCCACGCGGTGCGTTACTTTGCAATCGTGATGTTCGCAGGTGCCGTGTGGCCGCTGACGTTCCCGTTCTTCCGAAAGGTCGGAAAAAAGAAGGAAGAACAGTAAGTCGAATTATGAGCTGCTATTTGCACAGCACTTCTTCGGCTGTCATTGCGCGGCTGCGAAGCAGCCGTGGCAATCTGTCCGTTGCATATAAAGAACAGTATCTTCTGTGGCAGACGACATGATTTTGGGGTTTATGCAACCGAATATCTGCTTGCGAAAGTCGCAGGGAGAGATTGCCACGCTCGCAGGCTCGCTCGCAATGACACGACTATGGTGCAGTGCAAATCTGACCACTGATCTCTCGTTTCAGATTCACCATCACAAAGAAAGGACGAAATACCATGCAGCATGAGATCACAGAGGCAAAGCCGTTACTCGATGCAAAGGGCAATCTGACCGAGGCGGGGTTTGCGAAAAAATTACTGCCGATCTATCACCGTGCCGACGTGAAGGCAAATAAGATGCGGCTGAAGGAATGGGACTACTACCTCATCGCCAACGACAGATTTGCCGTGGCACTCACGATCGCCGACAACGGCTACATGGGGCTTGACTCCGTGTCCTTCCTCAATTTTGAAGACCGCCCGTGGGAACAGACCGTCAGCAAGATGCGAGCCGTGCCGATGGGAAAGACCTGTCTGCCCGAAAGCTCCGTGACCGGTGACTGTGCCGTGGCGGGCAAGGGCTACCGCATGACCTTTGCACACGACAAACGCGAACGCAAGCTGTTTTTCCACATGGATCATTTCAAGGGCGGCGACGCCATCGACGGCAAGATCACCCTCTCCGCCGCACCGGAAGAGAGCATGGTGATCTGCACGCCCTTTGACAAGCCGAAGCATTTTTACTTCAATCAGAAGATCAACTGCATGCGTGCCTCCGGCACGGTCAGACTCGGAGACTGGGAATACCACTTCGATCCCGAAAACTCCTTTGCCGTGCTCGACTGGGGACGCGGCGTGTGGACGTATCACAACACGTGGTACTGGGGTAGTGCCTCGGGGCAGGTCGACGGTGTGCCGTTTGGCTTCAACATCGGCTACGGCTTCGGTGACACCTCGGCGGCAAGCGAAAACATGCTGTTTTACGACGGCAAGGCACATAAATTAGGCGAGGTCACCTTCCGCATCCCGATGAACAACGGAAAAGACGAATTCATGAAGCCGTGGACGTTTACGAGTGATGACGGTCGCTTTGAAATGGACTTTGTGCCCATCATCGACCGTGCCGCCAACATGGACTTCAAGCTCCTCAAATCCGATCAGCATCAGGTGTTCGGCCGCTTTACCGGCAAGGCCGTGCTCGATGACGGCAGGGTGATCGAGGTCAAAGACTTCCTCGGCTTTGCCGAAAAGGTGGAAAACAAGTGGTGACGCATGACACCGGGGCACAGGGCGATCTTATTCGCCGTCTGGAGGATCTCTCCTCCCGCTGTGCAAGGTCGGG
Organism: Faecousia sp.; assembly: GCA_045639485.1. Classification (GTDB taxonomy): domain Bacteria; phylum Bacillota; class Clostridia; order Oscillospirales; family Oscillospiraceae; genus JAFRPC01. The sequence goes on from JAZUDF010000059.1 coordinate 5,088, forward strand.
CGTTGTGACCTCCACGCCCTTTCTGACGCCCGCAGAGCAGGTGGCGGCGATGCAATGGATGAAGCACCGCTGCGAGTGCGGAATGCTCCTCTTCGGCGGGCACGAGACCTGTGAACGCAGGGTGCTGTTCTTCCTTCCGGACCGGATGGAGGATTTTTCGGCAGACGACTACCTTGCGGCGATCAGACTGGAGGCCGCCTTCGGCACGCCCGGTCACCGCGACTACATGGGTGCTCTGCTCGGCATGGGTGTGAAGCGTGAGGTCGTCGGCGATATCTGGGTAAGCGGTCAGAGTGCGACCGTGTTCTGTTTGCCGTCGGTGGCGGAGCATCTGGCATCCATCGGGCAGGCAGGCCGCGTGTCTTTGAAGGCAAAGGTCATTCCCCTGTCGGAGGTCGCCGCACCGGTGTTCAGGCGAAAGCCCGTCAGCTTTACGGTGCAAAGTCCGCGGCTCGACGCCGTGTGCTCCGATCTGTTCCGCATTTCAAGAGAAACGGCGGCAAAGAGGATCAGGCTCGGTGATGCGGCAGTCAATTATCTGCCCTGCATGAAGCCGGATGCCGCCGTCAAAGAAGGCGACGTGATCTCACTCAAGGGATCGGGAAAAGCACAGATCACCTCCATCGGCGGACAGTCAAGAAAAGGCAGACTCTACGTCAACGCGGAGGTCTATGAATAAGCTCTTTTGCAGGCCGTGGTTTTCACGGTCTGCTTTTTATCCCCGTTTTTTGACCTCGGTGTACCAGCATTTGCGTAAAAACCGTTTCCAGTCAAGTGTTTCCGTGTCATAGCCGAGCTCCTGTGCCTTCGGCTCTGCATAGAGCAGCGTTTCGCAAAGCTCCGTCAGGCCGAGCTCGTTCATCAGTTCAAGATAGTCCGCATCCTTCAGCAGGATCGTGCGGTTTTTGCCGTGCCGGCTGACTTTTTCAGCGGGTGTTTCCGGTATCGTTGTAGTTGCTGTTGTAGTTGCTGTTGCTGTTGTAGTTGCTGTTGTAGTTGTAGTTGCTGTTGTAGTTGTAGTTGGATAGCATTCGGTATCATCCGATAACGGTTGCTCTGCCTGCCATTCTTCAAAGGTCTGTTTCGGAAGTTGTTTTTTCTCCTGCTCTCTGCAATACACCGCATAGCTTTTCTGCCTGCACAGCTTCAGATATCGCTGTGCATCGCAGTCGATCCGTGGCTTCAACATCAGCCACACAAGCTTCAGTCCGCCTTCATACTGCGGATTTGTGCCCTTCATCGCATACTGCAGAATGCCCTTGATCAGCTTTCCCGCTTCTTCATCAGACAGTGCCTCGATACATTCCCGATGATCAAAATACATCATCACACCCGGTCGGTCTTTCATGATTGTTTCCTCCGTTTCGGTTCGATATCATCCGATAGCTCAGACTGCTTTCTATATAACAGATCGGAGGAAAATTTGTCAGTCCCCTGCCGCCAACGGCGGCAACGTGCGAAGCACACTTCATAACAATCCCTCCGTCACGGCTTCGCCGTGCCACCTCCCTTTACACAAGGGAGGCTTTCAGGGGACGGCGAGCGTCGCCCCTAGAAGGTGCGGTTTGCGGGCGACGGCGAGCGTCGCCCCTACGGGTGCAGGGAGGCGGAAAACTAAAAAGCAGGTGCGATGCACCTGCTCTTTGTTCTGTATGCAATAAAATGACTTATCCGTGAAGGATGGCGGTGACTTCCCACGTTTTGCCGCCACCGTCGGAGACAGGCAAGGTCACAGAAGCACCCGAGGCAAGTGTCCCTGCCTTGACACGGCAGCAGATCCCGCCGAGGTAAACACCGTCACCATCGGCAAGTCTGCAGCAGACCGTGAGATCAGTCTGCGTGCTGCCCGTCTGATTGGTCAGCGTTACGCTGTCTTTGGAGGCCTGCCACGAAAAGCCTTCCAAACCGTCGGAGGCACGGAACTCGCACACGTCGTCGTCAAAGGCGAACACGGAATTGTCGGCGGCCGGAAGGTGGTTTTGTTCGATCACCCACACCGCTCTGCCGGCAGGAAGCTCTTCCACCGTGAAGACCGCGTCCTGCTCGTCGACCAGGAAGGTCATCTCGCAATAGGTGCAGGTCTGTCCGGAGATATTCTCCACCAGAATGGCGGCGACGTTTTCGACCTGCGTCACACTGCCGTTTTCGTAGATGCTGCCGCTGTATGGGCCGTAGTCCCTGATGAGCAGCCGTCCGTCTGCGGCAGGTCTGGCTCCCGGAGGTGAGACCTCCTGCACCGGGACCTGCACGATCTCGCCGTCTTCGTTTGTTTCCGTGATCACGGCCACGCCGTCGTCACGCAGCTGCGTTTCATAGGGCGGCACGCTCGCACCGTCTGCGTCCGTCAGACGTTCAACGGTCGGTGCGTCGGCATCGGGTGATGCCTGCTTCGTACACGCCGCACAGGTGAGCAGAAGCAGCACAGAGAGTATCAAAGATAGGATCCGTTTGTTCATTGCATGGCTCCTTTGTCCGTTTTTTTCAATATAGCACGAAACGGACTGCGATGCAAGGCGGAGCTTACAATCCCTCCGTCACGGCTTACGCCGTGCCACCTCCCTTTACACAAGGGAGGCTTTCGCGGGAGGAGCAAGCCCGTCCCCTACGGCGGTGGTCGGAGGTACGGTGCATAATCGATAAGGCGGGATTTCGAGCATTGTCCGCAGAGCAAGACGCATAGCGGCTTGAAATGCG
>JAZUDF010000060.1:0-9326 GCA_045639485.1 Faecousia sp.
AAGAAGGTCTGTTTGACAGCTCGCATAAAAAGCCTATCCCCGCATTCCCGCATCGGATCGCAATTATCACGTCTTCTGCAGGTGCCGCGGTACACGATATGCTCCGTATCCTCGGCAAACGCTATCCTCTGTGTGAAGTGATTTTGCTTCCGGTTCGTGTGCAGGGCGTAGAAGCACCGCCGGAGATCGCGGAGGCCATCCGCTATGCAAATGAGCTGAAGCTTGCCGACGTCATCATCACCGGACGCGGCGGCGGCTCTCTGGAAGATCTCTGGGCGTTCAACGATGAACGTGTCGCACGAGCGATCTATGCGTCCGAAATTCCGGTCATCTCCGCCGTCGGTCACGAGCCGGACGTCACGATCTCCGATTTTGTGGCAGATCTCCGTGCTGCGACACCGTCCAATGCGGCAGAATTGGTCACGCCTGATCAGACGGAACTTCGTGCCTCACTGTCTGACAGCAATTCCGCAATGCTCTATCTGCTGCAGAACAAACTGAAAGCACACCGCCGAGACCTTGACCGTATGGCAAATGCCGCCGTGTTCCGCATTCCGCAGAACATGGTGCAGGACAAACGTCTGCGTCTGGACATGCTCGACCAGAAACTGCGTGCAAAGACCGAAACCGTTCTTGCATCGAACCGCGAAAAGCTGGTGACGCTTGCAGCCGGGCTTGATGCCATGAGCCCGCTTCGGGTACTCGGGCGAGGTTATACCATCACTTCGGCATCAGACGGTACGGCCGTCACATCCGCTCGCTCTGTGAATCCCGGTGACCGTATCACGGTCCGTTTCAGGGACGGCAGTGCCGAGGCACAGATCCTGACTGTTGAGAAGGAGGAATCCGTATGACAAAATCCGAAACTTATGAATCTTCCGTTGCACGTCTGGAGCAGATCGTCGCAGCCCTGGAGCGGGGAGACTTGCCTTTGGAAGAATCACTGAAACTGTATGAAGAAGGCACGGGACTTGTCAGATCCTGCACGAAGCTGCTTGATGATGCAGAAATGAAAGTATCCAAGCTGATGAAAGGTCCGGACGGAACACCGGAAGAAACGGAGTTTTTGCATGAAACTGAATGAACGTTGGACAGCCTGCACACAGCAGACGGAGTCATTCCTTGCAGGAATGATGCAGGAACTTCATGATTCCTCCGAACCGCAGAAAACACTGTTTGATGCCATGCAGTACAGCCTCATGGCAGGCGGCAAACGGCTTCGCCCGTTCCTTGTACAGGAATTTTGCCGTGTCTGCGGTGGGGAAGAAGCGGATGCGATGCACGCATCTGCGGCGATCGAAATGATCCATACCTACAGCCTGATCCACGATGATCTGCCCTGCATGGACAATGACGACTTCAGACGGGGCAAGCCGACCAATCACAAGGTCTTCGGCGAAGCGACTGCCTGCCTTGCAGGTGACGCACTGCTGACCGATGCCTTCCGCGTCCTGAACGAAAGCAACAATGACGATGCGATCCGATCCCGCTGCACTTTGATCCTTGCGACGGAAGCAGGCTCCTGCGGCATGGTCGGCGGTCAGGTGCTTGATATGCTTGCAGAAGAGCGGGACTGCACCGACGCTGATGTGATCGCGATCCAAAGCCGCAAGACCGGTGGGCTCATCCGTGCTGCCTGCTGTATGGGCGTTACCTGCGGAAAGGGAACGCCTGCACAGTTTGACGCGGCAGAGCGGTATGCAGATGCGATCGGCCTTGCATTCCAGATCCGTGATGACGTTCTAGACGTGATCGGCAGCAAGGAAAAACTCGGTAAATCCGTCGGCACTGATGCTGCAAAAAATACCTTTGTCCGCCTGTACGGCATTGAAAAATGCGAAGAGCTGATCCGTCAGCAGACCGAGATCGCCATCGAAGCACTTTCCGTTTTTGAGGATGCTGCGTGCCTTCGCGAGCTTGCTCTGTTCCTTGCAGGACGCGACCATTGAGAATAGAAAACCTGCATTCTGAAAAAGAATGCAGGTTTTGTGCATTAATTTCAACATAAAATGTATATTTCTATTGAATATGAATGCATATGATGTTATAATGAATAAAGGTGGTGCTGTATCCTAGTCGAACGCATCGGCTTTCAGGAAGGGCCTAAAAATCCTTTAAAGGGCATATCGATGAAGTCCCTGGTGCTTGCTTGTTACGCCCAGTTTCGGGTGGGTGCTGGGGGTTAAGGTTATCGGGCGGCCTCAATGGCATGAAGGTTACGACCCGGTTTCCGTGGAGACCTGTTATTGTGCGGCAGCCGCACGGATCTCGTGAACCAGGACTGCGTACGAGACAGGAGATGAACCTGCAATGCGGTACAGTGACTGTGCTGTGTGCAGTGTAGCCTGCCTTGCGTGGCTGCGTGGGGAAAGAGAAGCCAAGCGTACTTATCCATGGCCATGGAAAAAGACGATATTCTCTGGAAACCGTATCTGCAAAAGAGGATAAGAGCCGATGTTTTTCGAGGCGGAAATCGCCTAGGCAGTCATTTTGTCAGCAAGGGATTACAGTGCGGACTAAGTGGCAATCGGGTACCGTGCATTGGCAACGGTACGGCACAGGCATGAAAAGGGAACTGCCTTTCCGGTGACGGGAGGTTGTCTGTGGGGAAATCCAACCCGACCTAAGCCGCAAGATTTACTTTGCTGACTGCCACCTTTTAACAAAATCAGAAAGAGGTAGAGATTTATCAAACAGCATACACCTCGAAAAGAGCAAAAGGGCACGGAAAAGAGCCGACGCGTGAAATGGATCCTCACGATCTTTCTCATGGCGATGATCATTTCCGCCTTGTTTTCCTTCCTTTCGCAGGAGATCCTCGACTCAGCCAGTCTGCTCGGTGCCTTTGCCGTGCTGCTCCTGATCGTCGGCGTCGGTATCTTATTTGACGTGATCGGCGTCGCAGTGACCTCTGCGGATGAAAAGCCGTTTCACTCCATGGCTGCAAGAAAGGTGAAAGGAGCTCCCGAGGCGATCAGCCTGCTTCGCAGTGCAGACAAGGTTTCCTCCGTCTGCAATGACGTCATCGGCGATATCTGCGGCATCATTTCCGGTACGGCAGTCGCCGTCATCGTCGGTCTGATCGTCGCAGGAAAAACGGCCACCAACACAAAAACCGTTGTATTTCAGCTTGTATTATCTGCCTTTGTTGCCGGTCTCACCATCGGCGGCAAAGCCATTTTCAAAACGGTCGCCATCAAAAACAGCACAAAGATTGTGCATACCGCGGCAAAGGTGATCGCGTTTTTTAAATTCAAAAGAAAGAGCCGGTAATCGATCCGGCAAAACAGGGATATGGAGTTTTTAGATAAAATCTGCTCCAGACAGGATCTTCTCGATCTTGACACGGCACAGACCAACACCCTTTGCCAGGAGATCCGTGACTGTCTGGTACAGACGGTAGCAAAAAACGGCGGGCATCTCGCGTCCAATCTCGGCATCGTCGAGTTGACCGTAGCCATACAGAAAGTGTTCGACACTTCAAAAGACCGTGTGGTCTTTGACGTCGGCCATCAGTCCTACGTCCATAAGCTGCTGACGGGACGGTACGAGGCATTCTCGACACTGCGTCAGTTCGGTGGCATTGCCGGCTTCCCGAAGCCTTCTGAAAGCGTTCACGACGCGTTTGTTGCAGGACATGCATCCAATGCCATCTCCGTTGCACTTGGCATGGCACGTGCCAGAACGCTCCGCAAGGAAGATTACAGTGTGATCGCATTGCTTGGAGACGGTGCAATGACCGGCGGTCTTTTCTATGAAGGACTGGACGATGCCGGTGACAGCGGTGAACCGCTCATCGTCATCCTCAACGACAACGGCATGTCCATCACACCCAACGTCGGCGGCATTGCCTCGCATCTTTCCAACATCCGTATCCGTCCGGGCTATTACCGCATCAAGCACGCCTGGCGTACCGTCACCGGATGGAATAAATTCGGCCAGTGGATCCACAAGCAGGTCCACAGATTTAAAGAATGGCTCAAACGGAAGCTTATCGGTTCTACCGTCTTTGACGATATGGGCTTTGAGTATTTCGGGCCTGTTGACGGTCACGACGTTAAAAAAGTTTCCTATCTGCTTTCCCGAGCCAAGGAACTGAAAAAGCCGGTCGTCGTTCACGTTCTGACGCAGAAGGGCAGAGGCTATCAGCCCGCAGAGGAAAATCCCGACCAGTTCCACGGGATTTCCGGTATCAACCTCGAAACCGGTATGCCGAAATGCTCCGGGTCCATCAGTTTTTCCGATACGTTCGGCACTACGCTGACAGATCTTGCAAAAGAAGATCCCCGCGTCTGTGCCATCACAGCCGCCATGCAGAACGGCACGGGCCTCGATTCTTTCGCTGCGGCCTATCCCAATCGTTTCTTCGATGTCGGCATTGCGGAAGGTCACGCCGTTTCTATGGCGGGCGGTCTTGCAAAGCAGGGGATGATCCCTGTTGTTGCGATCTATTCTACTTTCCTTCAAAGAGCCTTCGACATGATCCTGCAGGACGTGTCCATGCTGCATTCTCACGTTGTTTTTGCCGTTGACCGTGCAGGTCTTGTCGGCAATGACGGTGAAACACATCACGGCGAGTTTGACGTCGGCTATCTGCGGCTTGTCCCCGGCATGACGGTTCTTTGCCCGTCCAATCAGGCGGAGCTTGACTGGATGCTTCGCAAGGCCGTGTTGGAGCTTGACGGCCCCGTTGCCGTCCGTTATCCCCGCGGTGGCGACGGCAGAATGACTGAAATCTGCAAAACGCCCGTGCTGCGTGAAGGCAGCGACGTCACGCTGGTTACCTACGGCACGCTTGTCAATAACGTCCTTGATGCTACTGATATACTTAAAAATCAGGGTGTTTCCGCCGAAGTAATGAAACTCGGCCTCATCAAACCGCTTGACATGCAGGCTGTTGAAGCGTCGTTCCGTAAAACAGGAAAGATTTTCGTCATCGAAGAAGCCGCATCTGTCGGCTGTGTCGGCAACGAGATATTCCGCAGACTTTCCGAAAAGAATATGCACGGCTCAAAGATCGCCATGAACCTCGGTGACCGCTTCATCACGCATGGTACGGTAGGCGAACTATACAAGATGGTCGGTCTGGATGCCGAGTCGATCGCCAAACGAGTCACGGAGGTGCTTGCATGAAAGACAAAGAACGGCTTGATGTTTTGATGGTCGAGCAAGGTCTTGCCGACTCTCGTGCAAAAGCACAGGCGATCATCATGGCAGGCGACGTCTATATCGGTGAGCAGAAGATCGACAAACCCGGTACGGCAGTTTCAGTCGACAGCGTGCTTGAAGTACGCGGCTCTGTCTGTCCTTACGTCAGCCGCGGCGGACTGAAACTGGAAAAGGCTTTGCGTGATTTCGGCGTAGAGCCGAAAGATTTCGTCTGCAGTGATTCCGGTGCCTCCACCGGCGGATTTACGGACTGTCTGCTGCAGCAGGGTGCCCGCAAGGTCTTTGCCATCGATGTCGGCTACGGACAGCTTGCATGGAAGATCCGCAACGATCCCCGTGTCGTCTGCATGGAGCGAACCAACATCCGCTACGTCACACCGGAACAGCTCGGAGAGCCGCTCGATCTTTCCGTTGTCGATGTTTCCTTTATTTCGTTGAAACTCGTGCTTCCCGTTATTTATAACCTTCTCAAACCCGACGGTCAGGTTCTTTGCCTGATCAAACCGCAGTTTGAAGCAGGGAAGGACAAGGTCGGGAAAAAGGGCGTTGTTCGTGATCCTGCGATCCACTGCGAGGTTCTCAATGCGTTTGTTGAAACGGTCAGAGAGCTTGGCTTCACGCTCAAAAATCTGACGTTTTCTCCGGTCAAAGGGCCGGAAGGAAATATTGAATTTCTCGGACACCTATCCAAAGAACCCGGCACGGCCTTTGATCCGCAGATCGATGTGCTTGTTGCCCAGGCACACGAAACGCTTCGGAGGTAGCAAATGAAAAAGATCGTCATGACGCCCAATCCTTACCGCGACAGAAATTTCCGTTTTGTGAAAGAAGCTGCGGACGTGTTGGAAGCAGCAGGCGTCGAAACCAAAGTCTGCCTCGCATTTGACGTTGATCCGACGTTTGATCTGCCGGATAACGTTCAACTTTCCGATCTGACGCAGGAATTGCCGAATGCCGATGCACTCATCTGCTTCGGCGGTGACGGCACGATCCTGCACGCATCCAAAGCCGCAGCTGATTACGGACTGCCCATTCTCGGCGTCAATATCGGCACTGTTGGCTTTATGGCGGAACTGGAAAGCAGCGAGATCCCGCTTCTTTCCAAGCTTGCAACGGACGATTACATCCTCGATGAACGGATGATGCTGTCTGTACAGGTCTTCCGCGAGGGCAAATGTGTCTACGAGGACACTGCACTCAACGATGCCGTGATCACAAAAGGTGCTGTTGCCCGTGTTATTCAGGCATCGGTCAAGTGTGACGGCACGGAAGCAATGAATTTCAGCGGCGACGGTGTCATCATAGCCACGCCGACCGGCTCGACAGCCTATTCCATGTCCGCAGGCGGTCCAATCGTGGAGCCTGCCGCACACAGCATCGTCATCACGCCGATCTGTGCACACGAAACCAATTCCCGCGGAATCATTGTCTCGGCTGACCGTAAAATAGAAGTCAGTGCAGGGCGGATCGCCCGCAGAAACGCCATTCTTTCCGTGGACGGCGGTAAAGTTTTCCGTGTGTTTTCCGGAGATGTGATCCATATTTCCAAGGCACCGGTCAAAACGAATTTATTGAAGCTGAAAAATAACAGCTTCTTTGACATTGTCAAAATGAAGCTGAACAAATGAGGGACAAACGATGAAAACACAAAGACAGACAAAAATTCTTGAGATCATCAGTACCCAGGACATTGAAACGCAGGAGCAGCTGCTGAAGGAACTGCAGAACGCAGGCTTCCACAGCACGCAGGCGACCATTTCCCGTGATATCAAAGAACTACGCGTCATTAAAGAGCTGACCGCTCTCGGCACCTATCGTTACACCACCGCGACGCGTGAGTCCGCAGGAGCTTTCTCCGCACGGCTCAACACCATTTTCAAAGAAAGCGTTATCAGCTACGACTACGCACAGAACATCGTAGTCATCAAGACGCTTCCCAGCCTCGCACCTGCTGCAGGCCGTGCCATCGACGCCATGAATATGTCCGTCGTTGTCGGTACGTTAGCCGGCGATGACACGCTGCTCATCATCATGCGTGACGTGCAGGCTGCCATCGGCTTCTGTGCAGAAATCAAAAAGCTGTTGACCTGATTTTTTTCAAAGGGAGGTTCCGTCATGCTCTGTGCACTTCATATCGAGAATATTGCAGTGATCGAACATGCGGACATCACCTTCCATCGGGGCTTCAACGTCCTGTCCGGTGAGACCGGTGCAGGTAAATCCATCATCATTGACGCCATCAGTGCGATCCTCGGTGAACGCACCTATCGCGAAGTGATCCGTACCGGAGCTGAAAAAGCGTTTGTTAGTGCGGTTTTTTCCGATGTTCCGGCGTTTGACTGGTTTTCGGAAAATCACGTGCCTTATGAAGACGAGCTGATGATCCAGCGTGAGCTTTGGCTTGACGGCAAAAACATCTGCCGCGTCAACGGTCAGAGTATCAGCGTTTCCGTTCTGCGGCAACTCGGTCAGCAACTCATCAGCATCCACGGTCAGCACGACTCACAGCAGCTTTTTGACGAAGACAGACATCTGTTCTTCCTTGATTGCTTTGCAGACAATGCTGACAGTCTGGCTGATTACCGTACCGCGTTCGGAACAGTCAGAGAGCTTCGTGCGGAGCTTGACCGGCTGAATATCGATGACAGCGAAAAACTGCGTCGTCAGGAAACGTTGGAGTATCAGATCAAAGAGCTTGAAAAAGCCGATCTGAAACCCGGAGAAGACACAGAACTCGAAGAGCGTCTGAAGCTTCTGATGAATGCTGAAAAGCTGGTTTCGGGGCTCAATGCCGCGATCGACAGTCTGTATGGCGACGAAAGCGTTTCCGGTGCGATCGACGGGCTTTACGATGTAAAACAGTCGCTCGACAGCGTCGGCAGGGTAGACGGTCAGGGTGCTGCGTTTGCCGCCCGTGTGCAGGAGCTTATTTATTCAGCACAGGACATTGCAGAAGAGCTCAAGGATTACCGCGACGGTTTTTCCTACTCTGATGAAGAAACAGAACGCATCGGTGCCCGGCTTGATCTCATTCACAGGCTGCGTCGGAAATACGGTGCGACCTGCGAAGATATGCTTGCTTATCTTGCAAATGCAAGGGAAGAGCTAGACGAGATCGCATTCAGTGATGAACGCAAGCTTCAGATTGAAAAACGTCTTGCTGCCGCGACTGCAGTGGCACAGGAAAAAGCGGAAAAGCTGCATGATATTCGTGTGGCAGCTGCAAAAGATCTGGAGCAGAAGATCTGTTCGGAACTTGCTGAACTCAATATGCCGAAGGTGCAGTTTTCCTGCGAGTTTGCCGAGGTACCGCTTTCGAACGAAGGTACGGACGGTGTCCGCTTCCTGATGAGTGCCAATCTCGGTGAAGCACTGAAGCCTTTGAGTAAAGTTGCTTCCGGCGGCGAACTTGCCCGCATCATGCTGGCACTCAAAAACGTGATGGCAAGCCACGATGCGGTGCAGACGATGATCTTTGACGAGGTGGATGCAGGAGTTTCCGGCAGAGCGGCACAGAAGGTTGCCGAAAAGCTGCTTTCCGTTTCCAAAGGCCGGCAGGTTCTTTGCGTCACGCATCTGCCGCAGATCGCAGCCATGGCGGAGCATCATCTGCTGATCTCCAAATCTGACCGTAACGGCAGAACCTATACGCAGGTCGACGTTCTCGACCTTGAAGGCAGAACGACCGAGCTTGCACGCATGATCGGCGGTGCCGAAATTACAAATACGACCTTACTGAGTGCACGCGAAATGCTGCACGATATCACATAAAAGGAGAACAAACATGGGAGTTTATGAAGAACTCGTTGCCCGCGGTCTGATCGCCCAGGTAACAAACGAAGAAGAGATCCGTGAGATGGTAGACAATGGAAAAGCTACATTCTACATTGGTTTTGACCCAACTGCAGATTCCCTGCACGTTGGACACTTTATGGCACTTTGCCTGATGAAACGTCTGCAGATGGCAGGCAACAAACCAATCGCCCTGATTGGTGGCGGTACAGCTATGATCGGAGATCCATCCGGACGTACAGATATGCGTTCCATGATGACTCCAGAGACAATCCAGCACAACTGCGACTGTTTCAAAGTTCAGATGAGCCGTTTCATCGACTTCTCTGATGGAAAAGCCCTGATGGTAAACAATGCAGACTGGC
>JAZUDF010000061.1:0-19006 GCA_045639485.1 Faecousia sp.
GGAGGACAGCTATCAGTTGTGCTCGTCCGGCGAGTACTCTGCCTATGTCACCAAGGCACTCGAAACCCGCAAACCGCCGAAGCTTTCGGCATCGCAGCTCGAAACGCTGACGGTCATCGCCTACTATCAGCCTGCGACCAAAGCCTATGTCGAGCAGATCAGAGGCGTGGACAGCTCGTATTCCGTCGGTGCACTCCTCAACAAAAAACTGATCGAGGAATGCGGCCGTCTGAACGTCCCCGGCAGACCGATCCTCTACCGTACCACACCCGATTTCCTGCGTACCTTCGGCATCGAGTCCATTCAGGAACTGCCGGAGATCGAACGCATGCAGTTCGGCAGAAAAGAACAGATGGAGATCGACGATCTGCCCATCATTGAAACTGCCGAAGAAGCGGAAGAACAACAGGAGAACGCTCAATGACTGCGTTGTGGATCATTTTGATCATACTCGGCGTTTTTCTCCTGATCGCCTTGATCCCCGTCGGAGCGGAATGCCGCTATGACGGTGATACGCTTGTGTATCTCCGCATTGCCTTTCTGAAGATCCAGCTGGTGCCGGAAAAACCGAAGAGCCGGAAACAGCGGGAAAAAGAAGCGGCAAAGGCAGAGAAGAAAAAGGCGGAAAAAGAACGCAGGAAGCAGGAGAAAAAAGAAGCCTCTCTCATTCAGAAGAAGCGGAAAGAAGAAAAAGTCAAAGAGCCGCTTCCCGACAAGATCGCGGGACTGCTCCCGTTTGCCAAACTGGTCGTGGAACTGCTCGGTACGCTTCGCAGGAAACTCCTCATCAAAAAAATGCAGATCCATGTTTCTCTGGCAGGTAGTGATCCTTCAAAAGTCGGCATCAACACCGGCAGGGCATGGGCGGCAATCGCAAGCGTGATGCCGGTCTTGAAAAAAGCCTTCCGCATCCGAAAGTCCGACGTGCAGGTTTCTCCCGATTTTGTCGGCACAAAGACGGAAGTCAATGCCGTCATTTCCCTGCGTTTTCTGGTCGGTGACCTCATCGCACTTGCCGTGAAATACGGCATCAAGGCGTTGAAACTATATTTCAAACGGAAAAAACAACAAAAACTCAAAAAGGCGGTGCAGCAATGAACCATTCGATTTCTGAAATGTTGACTTCTTCCCTCGGAAAGATCCAGGACATGGTGGATGTCAATACCATCATCGGTAAACCCATCACCACGCCCGACGGCCTGACCATCATCCCTGTCTGCAAGGTCAAGATCGGCATGGGCGGCGGCGGCAGTGATTTTTCGACCAAGAACGTATCTGCCAATAAAGAAAACCCGTTCGGCGGCGGCCTGGGCTGCGGCATTGACGTGACACCGGTGGCATTTCTGATCGTCAACGGCACGCAGGTTCGCATGATGCCCGTGGCACAGCCTGCAAGCTCCACGGTCGACCGTGTGATCGAGTCTGCTCCCGACCTGATCGACAAATTTGCCGATTTCCTGGACGGCCGCAAGGAGACCAAGCAGACCGAAGAAGAAAAAGCAGACTGACGCTGAATAATCGCACCGGAACTGCAGAAAACTAACGCCGGTGATCGATTTGAAACAAACAATTCTTCGGGCGGCAGCCATCCTGATCGCTGCCGCCCTTTGCATGATACCCGCCTACGCGGAAGCACCGCCCGTTTCCGCTTCCCACGCCATTTTGATGGACGCGGATACCGGAGCGGTTCTCTATGAAAAAGACGCGGATACTCCGTCACTGATCGCCAGCACGACCAAGATCATGACAGGACTCCTTGTTTGCGAGACCTGCGATCCGGACGAAAAAGTGACCGTTCCGCCAGAGGCAGTCGGCGTCGAAGGCTCGTCTATGTACCTCAAAGCGGGCGAAACGCTCTCCGTACGCGACCTGCTTTACGGCATGCTTCTGCAGTCCGGCAATGATGCAGCTACCGCACTTGCCCTGCACTGCAGCGGCAGTGTGGAAGCGTTTGCGGAGCGGATGAATGAAAAAGCCCGCGACCTCGGCCTGACGAACACACATTTTGCCAACCCGCACGGGCTGGACAACGAAGAGAATTACGGTTCTGCACGCGATCTTGCAACGCTCACGGCGTACGCCCTTCAGAATCCCGCGTTTGCCGGGATCGTCGCGACCAAAACCTACCGCACGGGCGACCGCTGCCTCGTCAACCACAACAAACTGCTGTGGAGATGCGAAGGAGCGATCGGTGTCAAAACCGGCTTCACCAAGAAAGCGGGACGCATTTTAGTCAGTGCGGCAGAAAGAAACGGCCGCACGCTCATCTGCGTTACCGTCAGTGCACCGGACGACTGGAACGACCACTGCAGCTTGTACGATTTCGGTTTTTCCCGCTATGAAATGACCGAGATCTCACAGGCGGGAAAGTCGGTCGGCACGCTGCCGCTGATCGCAGAGCAAACCGTTTCCTACCCACTGCTTGCAGGCGAAACGGTGACCTACGAATTTCATTCCGACCGACTGTTTCCACCGGTGAGCGGCACAGTCATTGCCTATCTCGGCAACAAAGAAATTGCACAGATTCCGATCAGCTTCCCTTAAAATGAGCATATAGGGGCGACGCTTACCGTGCCCGCAAAACATTTCGTGTCATTCTGAGGAGCACAGCGACGAAGGATCTACTACCCAAAAAGGAGCAGCCATCATGGCAGACCGTCTGCAAAAGTTAATATCTGCCTGTGGCTTTGCCTCCCGCAGAAAAGCGGAAGAACTCATCACGCAGGGACGGGTACGCCTCAACGGCAACACCGCAAGGTTAGGCGATACCGCCGACCTTTCGGAGGACGTGATCGAAATCGACGGCGTTCGCCTGAAAAAAACGGATGCTAAACTGACGCTGATGCTCCACAAACCACGCGGCTTTGTCACAACGGCATCGGATGAAAAAGGCCGCCGTACGGTCATGGATCTTTTGCCAGATGGTACGCCGCGGCTTTATCCCGTCGGCAGGCTGGATATGTTCTCCGAAGGCCTGCTTCTTCTGACCAATGACGGTGATCTTGCACAGAAGCTGACACATCCGCGTGGAGAGATCGAGAAAGAATATCACGTCTGGGTGAGCAGCTGGCACGACGGTGCGGACGCTCTTCTGCGTCGTCCGATCGTGCTCGACGGCAAAAAGATCCTGCCGCCGCAGATCAGACTTCTTTCCTCCGAGGGGGAAATCGCCATGCTCTCCGTCACCATCTGCGAAGGACGCAACCGTCAGGTGCGTCGGATGTGCGAGCAGGCAAACCTCACCGTCACGCGGCTCAAACGCGTGCGGGAGGGCACACTATGTCTTGGCGATCTTCCGACCGGACAAACCAGACCGCTGACGGAAGAAGAACTCACGTATCTGAAAAACCTCTGATCCGGGGACTTACATATGTTTGATGTCATCGTCATCGGCGGCGGTGCGGCGGGCATGTTCGCAGCCATCACTGCCGGCTACGCAGGTGCGTCGGTACTGTTACTCGAACGCAACGACCGCCTCGGTAAAAAACTGAATATCACGGGCAAGGGACGCTGCAACGTGACCAACAACTGCCCGTCTTCCGAGGTGCTGAAGAATATCCCGCGAAACAGCCGGTTTTTATTCAGTGCACTCGCAGGCTTCTCTCCCGAGGACACCATGACCTTCTTTGAAAGCCACGGCTGCGAACTCAAAACCGAGCGTGGCAACCGCGTTTTTCCGGTCACCGATAAAGCGGCGACGGTCATCGACACGCTCAAAACCGCCCTCGGCTACGCCAATGTCACCGTGCAGCAGGCACGGGCACAGAGTATCCTGCAAAAAGACGGTGCCGTGTCCGGCGTGAAAACGGACAAGGGCGTGTTTGAAGCAAAACGCGTGATCCTTGCGACCGGCGGCTGCTCCTATCCCGCCACCGGCTCCACGGGTGACGGCTACCGCATGGCACAGGCCGTCGGGCATACGGTCGTTGCACCGACGGGCTCTCTTGTCCCGATGGTCGAAGACGGCGATTGGTGTGCCAAAATGCAGGGACTTGCCCTTCGCAATATCAACATGAAATTACTTGACGGCGAAAAAAACGTCTATGAAGAATTCGGCGAACTGCTGTTTACCCACTTCGGCTTGTCCGGCCCTATCATTCTGTCGGCCAGTGCCCACATGGAAAAGGGGAAACACTACACCGTTTCCATCGACCTCAAGCCCGCACTGGACGAACAGAAGCTGGACGCCCGCATTTTGCGGGACTTTACGGAAAACCGCAACCGCAATTTTGAAAATGCACTTTCGGGACTGTTCCACAAGACGATGATCCCGGTCATTGTAGAACGAAGCGGCATCCCGGCTGACACCAAGGTCAACGCGATCACGCGGGAACAGCGTAAAGCACTTCTGGAACTTACCAAGCATTTCACCGTCAAAATTGACGGTTTAAGGCCGGTGGATGAAGCGATCATCACTTCCGGCGGCATCACCGTTTCGGAGATCAACCCGAAAACGATGGAGTCCAAATGCCTGCCGGGACTGTACTTCGCAGGCGAGGTCATCGACTGCGATGCCTATACCGGCGGCTTTAACCTCCAAATCGCGTGGGCGACGGCATTCGCAGCAGGAAATGCCGCAACAGAGAAATAAAACCCTATAAGGGAGAAACAACTATGAAATATTACAGCATTGCGATCGACGGGCCAGCAGGTGCGGGCAAAAGCACCATGGCAAAAAAACTTGCAAAGGATCTCGGCTATCTCTATGTCGACACCGGTGCCATCTACCGCACGGTCGGCTATCACATGAGCCTCATGGGCATCGGGCCCAAGGACAAGGACGGCATTCGCCGGTGCATCGATGATGTGGCGATTGACATTCGCTACGGCGAAGACGGTTTGCAGCACATGATCCTCAACGGTGTGGATGTCACTGACCGCATCCGCACGCCCGAGATGTCGGCCATGGCATCCGGCGTAGCGGCACAGCCGTGCGTCCGCAGCTTCCTTTTGGATATGCAGCGTGACTTTGCCAAGACGCACAACATCGTCATGGACGGACGCGACATCGGCACGGTCGTTCTGCCGGATGCGGACGTAAAGATCTATCTCACCGCCTCTGCCGAGGTGCGTGCCAAACGCCGCTATGACGAGCTCATCGCCAAGGGCGAGAACGTTCGCTATGAAGACGTTCTCGAGGACATGAAAAAGCGTGACTGGCAGGATATGCACCGTGAGATCGCTCCGTTAAAGCAGGCGGAAGATGCCGTTGTGCTCGACACCTCCGACCTCAATATTGAGGAAAGCATTGCTGCAATGATCGAGATCATTCGGAATGGGGGAGCGGCATGAAATTCACACGCGGCATTCTGTATCGCATCCTCCGCTGGCCGATCCTCTGGATCATGAGTCTCTATCACTGGCCGAAATTCATCGGCAGAGAAAATGTGCCGAAAGAGGCCTGCGTCATCTGCGGCAACCACTCGGGACTGGCGGATCCCGTCTGGGCAGTGCTTGCGATGAAACCGCACATGGTACCGTGGATCATGGCGAAAAAGAGCGTCATGTCCAAGCCAATCATCAAAAACATCCTCGGTGCCTTCGGTGCCTTCGGCGTTGACCGTGATAATCCCGATGTCAACGCGATCAAAAAATCGCTGAAAGTGCTCAAAGACGGCGAGCAACTGCTCATTTTCCCGGAAGGCACGCGGGTGAAAAACGGTAAGCAGGTCGAGCCGAAATCCGGTGCTGTGATGCTTGCAAACCGTGCAGGCGTACCGATCGTTCCGATCTATATCACCCGCAACCGCAAGCCGTTCCAAAGAATCAAGGTCGTCATCGGCGAAGCCTACACCCCGACGTTTGAGGGCAAAAAGCCCTCGCAGGAAGAGCTGCAGGCGGCAACGAGCGATCTGATGAAAAAAATCTATGCAATGGAGTAACAACGCATGAGTGTTCGTGTGGCACAGAGTGCAGGCTTCTGCTTCGGTGTGGAGCGTGCAGTCGAAATGGTGGAAAAAACGGTGCGGGACGGCAAAAAAGCCGTGACACTCGGGCCGATCATACATAACCGTCATGTCGTGGACAGATTCACGCAGATGGGCGTGCGGGAGGTCTCCTCGGTCGAAGAGATCCCGACAGACTGTGCCGTCGTCATCCGTTCTCACGGCGTGGCAAAGTCCGTTTATGAAGAACTTCAGGCACGTGGCTTGGAGATCATCGATGCCACCTGCCCGTTTGTTGAGCGGATCCACGGTCTTGTCTCCAAGGCGGAAACGCAGGGCAGACAGCCCGTCATCATCGGCACAAAGACGCATCCGGAGATCGTTGCCATCGCAGGCTGGTGTGAAAGACCGCAGGTGTTTGAAACGGCGGAAGAACTGGAAAATTGGCTGCTCGAAGACGAAAATCGGAAAAATCTGCCTATTTCTGCAGTCTCACAGACCACAAGCACCCAATTCCTATGGAAAAAATGTGCGGAAATCATAAAAAAAGAGTGTACAAATCACGAAATATTTGATACAATATGCAGAGCAACTGAAAAACGGCAGTCTGAAGCGGCGGAACTTTCCAAAGAATGTGACGCCATGATTGTCGTGGGCGATGCCAAAAGCTCCAATACGGAGCGTCTGGCCGCCATCTGCAGACAGAACTGCAGCAAGGTTTTTCTCGTGGATAACGCAGGAGAACTCAAGCCGTCGGATTTTACCGACGCAACTGCCATCGGCATCACGGCGGGTGCCTCGACACCCGCGTGGATAATAAAGGAGGTCAAACAGACTATGGATGAAATCATCAATGTTGATACTGCAATGGAGGAAAGCTTTGAAGCTATGCTCGACGCGAGTATCAAGACTTTAAATACAGGAGATACGGTTACTGGCATCGTCACGGCTATCGGTTCCACCGAAGTCCAGGTAGATCTCGGCACGAAGCATGCCGGTTACATCCCCTGTGACGAAGTCACCGCAGATCCCACCCTCAAGGTAGAAGATGTCCTCAAGGTCGGCGACGAGATCAAGGTTTATGTTGTTCACGTCAACGATCAGGAAGGCACCGTCAAGCTCAGCAAGAAGAAGATCGACGGTCTCAAGGTATGGGACGATCTGGAAGCAGCCGCTGAAAGCCGCGAGCCCGTGGAAGGCTACATCGTGGAAGACAACAAGGGTGGCCTGGTTGCAAACGTCAAGGGTGCCCGCGTGTTCATCCCCGCTTCCGAATCCGGCATCGCACGTGGCGGCGATCTGAGCGAGCTCAAGGGCAAGACCGTCAAGATGCGTATCAAGAGCGTTGACATCCACCGCAGAAAGGTCATCGGCTCCATCCGTGCACTGTCTTCCGAAACCCGCAAGGCAGCCCAGGAAAAGATCTGGAGCGAGATCGAGATCGGCAAGAAGTACACCGGTGTTGTCAAGTCCCTGACTTCCTACGGTGCATTCGTTGACATCGGCGGCGTGGACGGCATGGTTCATGTTTCCGAACTGTCCTGGCAGCGCATCAAGAACCCGGCAGAGGTCGTCAAGGTCGGCGATCAGATCGACGTTTTTGTCATCGCTCTGGACGAAGAAAAGAAGAAGATCTCTCTCGGCTACAAGACCGCAGAGATGAACCCCTGGAACCAGTTCGCAGCCAAGTACGCTGTCGGCGATATCGCTAAGGTCAAGATTGTCAAGATGATGACCTTCGGTGCTTTCGCAGAGATCGTACCGGGCGTTGACGGCCTGATCCACATCTCCCAGATCGCAAACCGCCGTATCGGCAAGCCTGAAGACGTTCTGACCGTCGGCGAAGAAGTCGATGCAAAGATCATCGGTGTCGATGCAGAAAACAAGCGTATCTCCCTGTCCATCCGTGCACTCATTGAGCCCACCGAAGAAGAGCAGGCAGAAGCAATTGCAGAAGGCGAAGAAGAAGTTCCCGTGGAACTCCCCATCGCTGAAGAAGCTCCCGCTGAGGAAGCTCCCGCAGACGCCGAATAATCCCTAAACGTCAAAACACCCGCTGATCATCAGCGGGTGTTTTTGTATATACTCAACATTTACACTGTAGGGCACGGTCTTGACCGTGCCGCTTTTTCTTTGTGATGCATTTTACCGTATCTGTCCGTTTCCTTCAATCACATATTTGAACGTGCAGAGTTCCTCCAGACCGAGCGGCCCTCTTGCGTGGAGCTTCTGCGTGGAGATACCCATCTCACAGCCGAGCCCGAATTCACCGCCGTCGGTAAAGCGGGTAGAGGCGTTGATATAAACCGCTGCAGAATCCACCTGTGCGGCAAATGCGGCCTGTGCCGCAGGATCGCGGGAAACGATACATTCCGAATGCCCGGTCGAATGTGCCGCAATATGACGCGTTGCCTCCTGAACGTTCGACACGACCTTGACCGCGAGAACGTAATCGAGGAACTCCGTGTCAAAACCGTCTGCACCTGCAGGTGTTCCGTCAATGAGATCGAGAGCCTTTTCACAAAGCCGCAGCTCTACCGCGGGCTTTCCTGATCGGCTCCGGTCGTCGCACAGCCGTTTTTTCAACTTCGGTAAAAACTCCGCCGCGACCGTCTCACTCACAAGGCATACCTCCGCCGCGTTGCATACGGACGGACGGCTGCATTTCGCATTTTCAATGATATCCAGTGCCATTTCCTGATCGGCAGCCGCATCTACGTAGATATGGCAGATACCGGTGCCGGTCTCCAACACAGGCACGGCAGACTGCTCCACGCAGGTGCGGATCAGCCCTTTGCCGCCACGCGGGATGAGTAAATCGATCAGACCGCGTGCATGCATGAGTTCCACCGCAGATGCCCGCGAGGTGTCTTCGATCAGAACCACGCTGTCGGGCGAGAACCCTCCGTGATAAAGACCTTCCTGCATGGCATCTACGATCGCTTTGGCGGAACGGTGAGCTTCCTTACCGCAACGCAGCACGCAGGGACAGCCTGCCTTGATGGCAAGTGCCGCCGCGTCGGAGGTGACGTTCGGACGGCTTTCGTAGATAATGGCGATCACGCCCATCGCAGAGGAGATCTTACGGATCTTCAGCCCGTTCGGACGCGTGACGCAGGAAAGCTCCCGCCCGAGCGGATCGGGCAGGGCAGCGACCTGACGGATACCGACCGCCATTGCATGGATCCTGTCTTCAGTCAAAAGCAGTCGGTCAAGCATCACGTCGGACACCGTACCTTTTGCTTCCTGCAGATCCAAAGCGTTCGCAGCTAAAATGTCCGCCGTGTGCTGCAGCAGGGCATCTGCCATTTCACGCAGTGCCGTGTTTCTCATGCCGCCTTCCGAGCAGGCAAGTTCCGCTTTGCGAGAAGCCGCCGCTTCCAACAATTCCCGTGTCGTCATGTCAGGCACCTCCGACAAAGCGTGTGCCGATGTCACTGCCTTCCAGGATGCTGTACAGACACTCGGGGGCACTGCCGTTGGCGATCACCATCTCACAGCCCTGTGCCATCACAAGCGAAGCTGCATGGAGCTTGGTCGCCATGCCGCCGGTTCCGAGCCTGGATCCTGCACCTGCTGCCATCGCTTCCAGCTCCGGCGTGATCTCACGCACAACGGGAATTCTCGCTGCCCCGGGATCTTTTCGCGGATCGGCGGAATACAGCCCGTCAATGTCGGAAAGCAGCACCAGCAGATCGGCACGGACGGAGCAGGCAACGATCGCCGCAAGTGTGTCATTGTCGCCGACCTTGATCTCTGCCGTTGCCACGGAGTCGTTCTCGTTGATGATCGGCAGTACGCCGAGCTCCAACAGACGGTTCACCGTATTTTCAAAATTCGTACGGCGGTCTTCGTGGTCAATGTCTTCACTCGTCAGCAAAATCTGTGCCACGGTGTGATTGAACTGGGAAAACAGCCGGTCATAGGTATCCATCAAAGCACACTGACCGACAGCGGCAGCGGCCTGCTTGGTCGGAATGTCATCAGGCCGTTCGGGCAGATTGAGCCGTCCGACACCCATGCCGATGGCACCGGAGGAAACGAGGATCAACTCGTGTCCGGCATTTTTTAAATCAGACAGCACCTTCACCAGCATCTCCACGTGACGGATATTGAGCCGTCCGGTCGGATGTGAAAGGGTAGAGGTGCCTACTTTAATTACGATACGCATAAAATTGCCTCATTTGATGTCCTGCGTTTTTTCATAAGCCGTAATGACAGCGTTCATCGCGGCAGCACGGAAACCGCCTTCCTCCAAAGCACGGACGCCTTGGATCGTCGTGCCGCCGGGGGAGCAGACGGCATCTTTCAGCTTGCCCGGATGCTCGCCGCTTTCCTGCACCATTCTTGCTGCACCTTCAAGCGTCTTGGCGGCGTAATCGAGTGCTTTTTTTCGCGGCAACCCGCAGGCAACGCCGCCGTCAGCGAGTGCTTCGATCATCAAATAAACAAAGGCAGGCCCGCAGCCGGAGACTGCAGCTGCGGCATCCATGAGCCGCTCGGGAATGGCGTCGAGACTGCCGGAGCAGGAGAGCAGGTCTGCAAACGCATTCAGTTCCGCTTCTGTCACGTCCAGTCCGCAATACTGCGTCATGCCGACACCGATCGCTGCCGGCGTGTTCGGCATCATGCGGATCACAGGATACTTCCCGCCTGCCAGTGCCTGAATTTTTTCACAGCTCAAGCCGGCAGCCATTGTGACGAGAATAAAGCGATCCTTCCGCTCTGCAAAAATGCCCTGAAGTTCAGACAGCATATCCGCCATCATCTGTGGCTTGACAGCAAGAAAAACAAGGTTACAGACCTTCGCAATCTCTGCATTGGAAGCCGTCGCAGCACCCGGAAGCTTCTCGGCAAGTGCTGCCGCTTTCTCGGGAGTGCGGTTTGCAAGCAGCAGCTTGCAGCTGCAGTTTTTTGCGGCAATGGCCTTTGCCACGGCACTGCCCATATTTCCGGTTCCGATCATTCCGACAGAAGAAAACATTTCATCCGCCTCCGTATCAATGTATTTTCATAATATTAGCAGATATACACTCAAAATGCAAGTATCAGTGCATAACTATACAGAGGCTCGCTGTTTGCTGACTGCTTTTTGTGACACTTTACCAAACTAAAGTAAGATGCAGCTGTGGGGAATTGACATTTCTGACAAAAAATTACAGATCCTTAAATTTGCACTTTACTACTTTAGCGTGATGAAGTACAATGACAGCATCACAATCATTCAGGAGGAAAAACCAATGAAAAAAATCGCAATATTCTTGATCGCAGCCATGCTGCTGACCTGCTTCTTCGGTTGCTCTGCAACGAACACGGAATCCGATGCTGCCTATGTCAAAGAGAAAGGCGTTCTGGTCGTCGGCATTACCGATTTTGCACCAATGGATTATCAGGATGAAAACGGCAAATGGATTGGCTTCGATGCCGACATGGCAAGAGCATTCGGCGAATCGCTTGGCGTCGACGTTCAGTTCGTCGAAATCGAATGGGACTATAAAATCATGGAGCTTGATAACAAGAGCATCGATTGTGTGTGGAACGGCATGACACTTACGGACGAGGTGACCTCGTCGATGGAATGCTCTGATCCCTATTGCAACAATGCACAGGTCGTCATCGTCAACCGTTCCGTTGCCGATCAGTATCAGACGGCAGAAGCCTGCGGTGGACTGAAATTTGCTGTCGAGGCGGGTTCTGCCGGTGAAGCCATGGCAAAGGAACTCGGCTTTGACTATACCCCGGTCATCGATCAGGCAACTGCCCTGATGGAAGTGGCGGCAGGCACGGCGGATGCCGCGATCATCGACAAGCTCATGGCGGCAGCCATGGTCGGCGAAGGAACGGACTATCAGGATCTGACTTATACCGTCGACCTGAATGAAGAAGTCTACGGTGTCGGCTTCCGCAAGGGCAGTGATCTGGTAGGCCTTCTCAATGATTTCTTCAAGGCATCCATTGCTGACGGTACCATGCAGGAAATTGCCGAACGCTACGGTGTGCAGGCATCTCTGATCGGATAAGCGATGGACACGTTCTTTCAGCAGTTTCCAATCGTTTTTGAGGAACTGAATATCGGCTTTCTGCAAACGCTGAAGCTATTTGCGGTGACGCTGCTCGGTGCACTGCCGATGGGACTTCTGATTTCCTTTGGCTCGATGTCAAAGCTGAAGGTCATCAGCAAACCGATTCGTGTGATCGTCTGGATCTTCCGGGGAACGCCGCTGATGCTGCAGGTGCTCATCATCTACTTTTTCCCCGGGCTTGTGTTTCATAACGCCATCTGGGGCATGGAGGAAAGCGGAAGGTTCTGGGCGGCAGCGGTGGCATTCATCGTCAATTACGCCTGTTATTTTTCCGAGATCTTCCGCGGCGGCATCCAGGGTGTCCCGCAGGGGCAGCAGGAGGCAGGGCAGGTGCTCGGCCTGTCAAAAACGCAGATCTTTTTCAAGATCACTCTGCTGCAGATGGTCAAGCGTATCGTACCGCCGATGTCCAACGAGATCATCACGCTTGTCAAAGATACTTCGCTTGCAAGGATCATTTCCCTGCAGGAGATCATCTGGGCAGGCACCGGCTTTATGAAAGGCACCCGCGGCATCGCGGGGCAGATCTGGCCGTTGTTCTTCACGGGCGTCTATTTCCTTGCGTTTACGGGAATTTTGACGCTGCTGTTCAATCTGATAGAGAAAAAACTAAGTTATTTCAAAGTATAGAGGTATCCGCATGGCACTGTTGGAAGTGGAAGCACTGCAAAAAAATTACGGAAAGACACCGGTCCTTCGTGATATATCTTTCAACCTTGAACAAGGCGATGTACTTGCGATCATCGGATCGTCCGGCAGCGGTAAAACGACGTTGCTTCGCTGCCTGAACTTTTTGGAGCAGGCAGACAGCGGCATGATCCGCGTCGGCGGACAGACGCTCTATGACGGCACGGAAACCAAAAACTGTACAGAGGCACAGATGCGTCAGAAACGGCTGCATTTCGGACTGGTTTTTCAGAATTTCAATCTTTTTCCACAGTACAATGTCCTTCGGAATGTGACGTTGGCTCCGTCTTTGCTAAACAAAACGTCAGATGCCGCAAAGCTGGAAGCCGATGCACGCAATCTGCTGAACCTTGTCGGACTGGCTGACAAACTGGATTTTTACCCCTGCCAACTGTCCGGCGGACAGCAGCAGCGTGTCGCCATTGCACGTGCTCTCGCGATGAAGCCGGATATCCTCTGCTTTGACGAGCCGACCTCTGCACTTGATCCCGAACTGACCGGAGAAGTCCTGCACGTCATCCGCAGTCTCAAGGACAAAGCCCGCACCATGATTGTCGTGACACATGAAATGGAGTTTGCCCGCAACGTGGCAGACCGCGTCATATTCATGGCAGAAGGCCGCATTGAAGAGGCGGGGACAGCACAGGAGGTGTTTGAAAATCCGCAAAGCGAAAAAACAAGAGCGTTTCTCCGAAAAATGCCACAGGCGATTTGACAAAGCCCGAAGAATGAGATAAGATAAGGAAAACGGCAAAGGGGCGTAACAAAGTGGCAAAAGACATCCGGCGGGAAGACCTCCAGGCATTGTATCGGCTTCTTTCCGGCATCACCGATCCGAACGGAATGGAAGTGCTGTTGGAAGATCTGTGCACCAAAAAAGAAATCGAAAACATGGCGGAGCGTGTCCGTGCGGCAAAGCTCCTGATGGAGGGCAAGACCTACGCACAGGTGATCGAGCAGACGGAAATTTCTTCTGCAACGCTTTCCCGCATTTCCCGCTGCATCCAGTACGGCAAGGGCTATTCCGAACTGTTGAAATAAAAAAGAACGCTGCGTTCAACAAACGCAGCGTTCTTTTTTATATTTTACAGATATTTTTTCAGAGCCTCAGGTGCCTGTGCGGGATCTTCCGTCGCAGTCATCGTAAAGGACATCCCGTTCTTCTCGCCGAACGCGGCACACCAGTCGCAGAACGCTGCAAACTGTTCCATGTCGTCCGTACCGAGCAGCTTGTGGATACTCTTGAGGAAAATATGAGAAATATCAAAGTTGCCCGCATGCAGGCCGGAGATAAAGGCCTTGAGAGCCTCTGCACCTTCCAGACCGTACTCGATGTAGCTGATCAGGCGAACCTTGTAATTGACGTCATATCTGAGTTTGTCGTGCTTTTCAATGCATACAACGCTGCCGCTTTCTTTCTCCGCAGCCTCGTTGATGGCACGGATCATTTCCTTCGTCTTGCCGGAGCCACTCAGCCCCAGAAACAACTTGACCATAGGAAACCTACCCCTTTCAATCGTTTTTACAATTCTATTGTATCAGAAGAAATGCGATAAATCAATAACCGGGTTTACCCAACAGATGGAACATGTTCCGCTTGTAGAATTCCACGCCGGGCTGGTTGAACGGGTTGACGCCCAGCATATAGGCGGAAATACCGCAGGACAGTTCAAAGAAGTAGAACAGCTCGCCGAGCGTGCGGTCACAGACCTCGTCTGCCTGCAGCAGCATCACGGGAACGCCGCCGTCCACGTGAGCAGCCAGCGTGCCCTGGAATGCCTGCTCTTCCACAAAGTCGAGCGTTTTGCCTTCGAGGTAGTTCAGACCGTCGAGGTTCTTCCAGTCAAGCTCGATCTGCGTCTTCTTGCGGCAGGGAGCAAAGCGGACAACGGTCTCATAGAGATTGCGTTCGCCCTGCTGGATCATCTGGCCGAGGGAGTGCAGATCGGCGGTGAATTCTGCGGTTGCAGGGAAGATGCCCTTGCCGTCCTTGCCTTCACTCTCACCGAACAACTGCTGCCACCAGCCGCCGAAGCACTTGAATGCGGGCTCATAGCAGCAAAGCATTTCGATGTACTTGCCGTTCTGATAAAGCAGATTACGGCCTGCGGCATAGAGCCATGCGGGGTTTTCAAAGGAGCGGATGTCAAGATCGCGTTTTGCCTGTGCCGCACCGATCATCACTTCGGTGATATCAATGCCGGCAACTGCCATTGGCAGCAGGCCGACTGCGGTCAGAACGCTGTAACGGCCGCCGACGTTGGGCGGGATCACAAAGGTCTCGTAGCCTTCCTCGGTCGCCATCTGACGAAGAGCACCCTTTGCAGGATCCGTGGTGACAAAGATCCGTTCCTTTGCTTTTTCTGCACCGTATTTACGCTCCAGCATCCACTTGAGTGCACGTGTTGCGATCGCGGGTTCCGTGGTCGTGCCGGATTTGGAGATGATGTTGATGGCAAAATCCTTGCCCTCGAGAAGCTTGCAAAGCTCCTGCCATGCTCTCGTGGAAAGGTTGTTGCCTGCAAAGAAGACCTGCGGGTCTTTCTTGGAAAGGTTATGGTTCTGTCCCTTGACGAGTTCGATGGCCGCACGCGGGCCGAGATAGCTGCCGCCGATACCTACCACGACAAACACGTCGCAGGTCTCGCGGATACGTTTGGCTGCAGCACTGATGCGACGCATTTCTTCCGTCGGCTCAAAAACGGGAAGGTCGAGCCAGCCGAGGAAATCGTTGCCGGGGCCCTTGCCGTCCGTCAGCAGCTTGTGAGCGTCAAAGACCTCACGCTCTTTGACCAGAAGATCATTCAGAGATAAATTGCCCCAGATGTTGGAAATGTCAACATTGATCATAAAAACAAAGCACCTCTCATTTATAAATATTTCCAACTATATGATACTTCATCTCAGGGCAGAAAACAACGGAAAAAACAAAAATATTCGCTGTTTTTTTCGCGAAGCGGAAAACACACCCGCACGGCGTTGCAATTTCCGAAAAAACTGGTATGATAAAACTAATCGGAAACAAAGGAGAACACGATGAAATACGGATTTGGCGTCGATGTCGGCGGCACAACAGTCAAACTCGGACTGTTCCGCGAAGACGGCGTGTTGATTGAAAAAACAGAACTGCCCACAAGGACGGAAAACGGCGGCGAAAAGATTTTGCCTGATATTGCCGCGACAGTCAAAAAAGGACTTGCGGCAAAGAAAATCGCACCCGCGGATGTCCTCGGTATCGGCATCGGCGTGCCGGGACCCGTGGATGATGACGGCAACGTTAACCGCTGTGTCAACCTCGGCTGGGGCGTGTTCAACCTGCATGAAGCACTCGGCACTTTGACGGGAATACCCGTCAAAGCGGGCAACGATGCCAACGTCGCGGCACTCGGCGAGTATTACGACGGCGGCGGCAAGGGCAGCCGCTCCATGATCATGGTAACGCTCGGAACGGGCGTCGGCGGCGGTTTTGTCGCGGACGGCAAAGTCCTCAACGGTGCCCACGGCGTCGCAGGGGAGATCGGCCATATCACGATCAATCGCAACGAAACCGAGTATTGCACCTGCGGCAAACGCGGCTGTGCCGAGCAGTATGCCTCTGCCAGAGGCATGGTGCGTTTAGCCCAAAAATATCTTGCGGAAACCAACTGCATCTCGACGCTGCGTGATCTGGAAGACTATACTTCAAAAGATCTATTCACTCATGCCGCCGCAGGCGATAAAGCAGCACAGGAAATTTTAGAGCGTGTCTACGACATTCTGGGCAAAACCATTGCGGATGCCTGCTGCCTGCTCGATCCCGAGCTGGTCGTGCTCGGCGGCGGCGTGTCCAACGCAGGGCAGCCGCTCCTTGGCGGCGTTCACCGCCATTTCGTCAACTACATGTTCCACGCCTGCAAACACACGAAATTTGCACTGGCCCGACTCGGCAACGATGCGGGCATCTACGGCAGCTTCCGTCTGATCGCAAAACCGTAGATCCCTATAGTGATACCGTAGGGCACGGTCTTGACCGTGCCGCAATACGAGAAACGGAGCCTATAATGAAGTTAAATGAACTAAGAAAACAGATCGATGCCGTGGACGACGAGATCCTGCGTCTGTTTGAAACGCGGCAGGAACTCTCCGAGGCGATCGGCGTCTGCAAGCAGGAGGAAGGTCTGCCTGTCCTCGACGAACAGCGTCAGGCCGAAAAGCTGGCAGAGCTTTGCGAAAAAGCCGCACCGGAAAACCGTGCGGCGGCAGAGCAGCTGTTCACGGAACTGATGGCACTCAGCCGTGCACGGCAGGAGGGACTGCTTTGAACTGCGGCCTTCTGGGGGAAAAACTTGGCCACAGTGCATCACCGCAGCTTCATGCACTGTTCGGTGATTACGCCTACGATCTCTTTGAACGGGCAGAAGATCAACTGCCGGGATTTTTCCGGTCGTGCTGCCTTCGCGGGCTGAATGTCACCGTGCCGTATAAGCAGACTGTTTTGCCGTATTGTGACGTGTTGTCAGAGTGTGCAGCCGCAGTCGGCAGCGTCAACACCCTGCTCTTTGAAAACGGTAAGATCCTCGGTGATAATACCGACGTTTTCGGCTTTCGGGCACTGCTCGCAAAGTATGACATCGCAGTGAGCCGGAAGAAGGTGCTCGTGCTCGGCAGCGGCGGTGCGTCCAAAGCCGTGCAGTACGTCCTTCGGGAGCAGAATGCCGATGTAACGGTGATCTCCCGTACCGGAGAAAATAATTATGTAAACCTTGATAAGCATCGGGACGCTGCGATCATCGTCAATACCACGCCGGTCGGCATGTATCCGAATAACGGCAGCAGTCCGGTCGACCTGATGCAGTTTCCCGACTGTGAAACAGTGATCGATCTCATCTACAATCCTCTGAAAACCGCACTGCTCCTGCAGGCGGAGACGCTTGGCAAAAAGGCTGTGAACGGGCTGTTCATGCTCTGTGCACAGGCAAAACGTGCATCGGAATTGTTTCAAAACCGTGCACTGCCGGACGACCTGACCGAAACTGCATGGCAGATGCTTTCCCGCGACCTGCAGAACGTCATCCTGATCGGAATGCCGGGCTGCGGTAAAACCACGGCGGGGGAGTTGCTTGCACAAAAGAGCGGCAGACTGTTCATTGACAGTGATGCCGCATTTGAGAAAACCTATGGCAAAAGCCCGAAGGACTTCCTCCTCCAATGCGGTGAGCCTGCCTTCCGTGAAAAGGAAACAGAAGTCCTGAAAGAATTATGTAAACAAACAGGCTGCGTGATCGCCACCGGCGGCGGTGCTGTCACCGTCCCGGAAAACCGGGATCTTCTGCGGCAAAACGGCACGGTCATTTTCCTTGACCGCGAGGCAAGTTTGCTCTGCATTCAGGACAGACCGCTCACACAGACGCAGGGCATTGAAGCACTTGCAAAGCAGCGGCTTCCGATTTACCGTGCGTGGGCAGACCTGACCGTGTGTGCAGATAATCCCGAAGACGCTGCGGAAACGATCCGAAAGGAGCTTTCTCTATGAAAATTCTTGTCATCAACGGTCCGAATATGAATCTGCTCGGCATCCGCGAGCCGGAGTTGTACGGTGTGCAGTCCTATGCGGCACTCTGCGATGCCGTTGCCGCCCACTGCAAGGAAAAACAGATCGAGGTCACCTTCTTCCAGTCCAACCATGAAGGTGCCATCATCGATGCGATCCAATCGGCGTACGGCCATCAGGACGGCATCGTCATCAACCCCGCCGCCTACACCCACACCAGTATCGCAATCGCAGATGCGGTCAAAGCCATCGGACTTCCCGCCGTGGAGGTGCATTTGACTGACGTCAATACCCGTGAGGACTACCGCCGCATTTCTTATACAAAAGATGCCTGCATCGCGGTGATCGCGGGCAAAGGCTTTGACGGTTATCTTGAGGCGATCGACCTGCTTGCGAAATGAAAATTACCGCCTGAAGGAGAGACTACACAGCGAAGTAGTCTCTCCCTTTGTTTTTTCATACTTTTTTATTAGATTCTCTTGACAAATCGAAAAATATCGATATAATATATATTGTGATCACAAGCAAGTAACAAGGAGGCGTTCGGATGGAAATTGACGAAAAGCGTATGCCGGTTGTTTTCAAGGCATTATGCGACGAAAACCGTGTTCGGATACTAAAATATCTAATGGGCGGCGAGAAATGTGCCTGCAAGCTGCTGGATGATCTGAATATCGCA
Organism: Faecousia sp.; assembly: GCA_045639485.1. Lineage (GTDB taxonomy): Bacteria > Bacillota > Clostridia > Oscillospirales > Oscillospiraceae > JAFRPC01. Next base: position 18,865 of record JAZUDF010000061.1, read on the forward strand.
CAGTCCACGCTTTCCCATCATATGAAGGTGCTGACGGATTCCGGTTTAGTCATCGGACGAAAAGAAGGCAAATGGATGCACTACTCCATTTCTTCAGATGGTATTGATATCGCCATCGGCTATCTGAACGCACTGAAAGAAA
>JAZUDF010000062.1:0-13262 GCA_045639485.1 Faecousia sp.
ACCCCCTTGACAATCCCCCCGATCCTTGTAACTCAAGCAATCAGTATTCCCTATAATTCCTTAAAAAAGCGGGTAGGTACGGCATCCGGCGGTATCCCATTGATTGAAACCGCTTCAATGAAATCACACTTTATCAGTGCGTTAAATTCTAATTTACAAATATAATTCCGCATTCCGCATTCCGAATTCTATCTTACCGGATGCCGGTGTAGCCGCCGGCGATGACCGCCTGCTGCCCTTCGTCGGTCAGCAGCCAGTTGACGAGCTGCCGTGCGGGGCTGTCCTCCGGCTCATCGGCACGGATGATGGCATAGACGATCTTGGAAAGAGGATATTCACCCGAGGCAATTGTCTCATCGGTCGGCTCCACGCCGTCGATGGAGAGGAAGCGGATGCTGTCTCTCACGTACTGCTCTTTTGCGTAAAGGTAAATGGAATAGCCAATGGCGGCTCTGCTGTTTTCATAGGTCGCAACGCTGTCGATCAATCCCGCCATGGAGTCAATCATCAGGCCTGTGGGGACCTCCATCATCGGCAGTCCCTGCATGACCATCTTTTCCATCAGATTCTGGCTTCCGGAGTTCTGCTCCCGCTGATAGGCAATGATCTCAAGATCCTCGCCGCCGACCTCCTTCCAGTTTGTGATCTTGCCGGTGTAGATGTCCTGGATCTGCTTGACGGTGAGCGACTGCACGGAGTTGTCCTGATTGACGACGAACACGAAGCCGTCGCGGCCGATGCCGATCATCTCAAATTCGACACCCGCAGCCTCGGCTCTTTGCAGAATATCGTCAGACGGCTCGGAGACGAAGATCACGTCGCAATCGCCGTTAATGAGATTATCGTATGCCTGTGCGGTGGTGTTGTGGACGATAAACGCATCCGCTTCCTCGTCCGTCATGCCGAGTACCGCTTTTGCGATTTCCACGGACATCGGACGCATGGCGGTGGCACCGTCCACTCTGGGATAGGTGTCCTTGTCAAGGTTGAGCGTTACGGGCGGCACGGTCGTCTCGGTCGGAGCCTCGGTCGTAGTTTCATTCACTTCGGTCGAAGATGCGGTTTCGGAGGGTTCGACGGTCGCGGTGCAGCCCAAAAGGGCAAGGAGCATCGCGGTGATCAGGGTGATGGCAAGCAGTTTTTTCATTCGTGCTTCGTTCCTTTCTTTTTCAGAATGAGCAGAACCGTGACGGCCGCAATCAGTGCGATCGCAGGCAGGAGGAAAAACAGCGGGGAAAGCGGCTTTGCGGTCTCCTCTTCGGCATTCGGTTCGGTTTCCGGTACGTCGGGCGGCTCTGCATTGGCGGCGGACAGCCCGTCTGCAATTTCTGCGTCCACGCGGCTGCGGGTTTCCTCTCTGCGGGATGACGCAGCGGAAAGGAGCTCCTGCCCGCGTTCGGTCGCAGCCACGTTTTCATAGCGGCTGATGCTGTTATAGTATTCAAGGTAATGCCCGAAGGTGAACTCCACAAACTCGCGGCCGTCTTCGGCTTTGACGTATCCGCGGTAGAGGATCACGGCGGGAATGTCCAGCCGCTCCAGCACGGGATCGGAAACGGGCATCACCTGATAATCTGCGTGCCAGTCCATGGCAGACAGCTCGGTGGCGGCAAGGGCGATCAGCTCGTTTTCTTCGCCGCAGTAGCCGATCACGACCGAAAACGGCAGCGAGACCTCGTGTTCGCCGATCTCATTGCCGTCATCGTCGTAGGTCGGATAGGTTTCCGTGATACTCGGGTAGGGCGTGACGGTGCCGTCATAGAGCATCTGCCGGATGTAGTAGACCGCACCGATCACGTCGACAAAGGCTGCGATCTCCTCCGGTGTCGCGGACAGTGAGCCCGGCAGAAGTGCAACGTGGGACTGCAGCGGCAGACCGCCGCTCATGTGTGTCATGGAGATCGTGGCCTGCAACGCCTGCTGCTGCGTGATGCGAATGTCCTCTGTCACCTGGTAGCAGCCGACTTCTTCATCCCAGCCCTGTTCAATGGTCTTTTTGGAATAAAGCTCGTGCCCTTCGAGCGACGGATTATCCGCAAACTCCACGCACGCGACCGTACGGAAGGCCTCACGCTGTGCGTCACTGCAAAAGCATTCGGCAAGCAGCAGCGGCATATAGGGGTCCAAACCGAGCGTGGTAGTATCAACCTCCGTGATGCCGGCGGCTTCCCTGCGTGCTTTTTCATACAGATATTCTGCCGCGTGGACGAAGGCGTACGTGTGCTCCCACAGATCGTAGTACCCGCCTTCATAGAAGGTTTCCCAATCGTTGGGATCCCTTCCCCGCATCACATTGTAGTCGTAGCTGACGTAGTTCTCCGTGCCGATCGGCATGCCGTTTTTGAACCAGTCGCGGTAGTTTTCAAGGAAGTAACGCTGCTCCTCGTTCGGCTCAAATTCGCGGCTGGAGGACAGATCCTTCCACGTATCCTTGGCAATATAAACGCGGTCAAGCAGGCGGGACGGTGCAAAATCGTACAGAACGACGCTGACCGTCTGATCCTCATAGGTGTAATTGACGGGCTTGATGTCCGTCACGAGCGGCACGTCCTCCTCACACAGATGCAAGGCAAAGGAAAATTTCCCGATCTTCGCACCTTCCGTGAACACAAGACGGTGAAGGTCAAACGAGATCACCCTGGCATCCCGCAGCGGTGTTGCGGTACGGTAGGAGTATTCAACCGTACGGTAACCGCCTGCCGGAACGGTGATCTGATCGGGCAGCGGAGTTTCCCTTCCGTCAAGGAAACATGCAAGCGTATCGCCGGCGGCAGCCAGCTCGTCCTGCGGCAGGCAGAACGGCGTGGAGATCTCCTCCGACGTCGGATTTTTGAGCTGCAGCACCGCCTGCACGTCGGAGGTCTCCTCGTCGATCTCAAGACCGAACCAGAGCGTCTCCAAACCGTCGCCGTTCTCTAACAGCGGTGCAGGCAGGATGTTCACGTTACCCGATGCGAAAACGGTCCCGACAAGAAGGCATAGGATCAGGATCAGGCAGCAGAGCTTTTTCATACAACCACCTCTTGTTATTGTTCTTCCACTATCATATCACAAATAGTTCTCTTCTTCATCCGATATGACGCAAAGAAATAAAATTTGTTCCTTATTTATAAAAAGAAATGCGATGATTTTTCCGGAAGTCAGCAAGGAGAACCGTGTGCCGAAAGACGCACAGAACGAAAACCCGGGCGTGCTCGGAAAGCAAGCCGCAAGAATTTACACATAATCCATTCTACACAGAGCATAAAATGCAGAAAGAAAACACACATCAAAACCTGAAAACGGAGACGAATGCAGAAAAACACACCGAAAACAGCATAAAATGCGGTGTAGAAGATAAATAATTGCATAGAAATACTACACAAGCGTAAAAACCGAGCGATTTTTATATAGAAAGACCAAAACGTGGCAGGAAACTTTGTGCAATAATTTCAGTGGCAAACGATTGAAAAATTTTCCGCCTTGTGTTAAAGTGATATCAGAAAAATCATAATTCCACAACTGTGAGCATCAAAACCGCCGAAAATCAGCCGGAAAATAAGGGACGGAACAGTGAGTTATCAGTATTACATCAATTATAAAGATAAAACTGAATACATCAAACACGACAACCGACTGGCTGTTGCCCCGATCGGAACGCTGCTTTTTTCCGTGGTCGACCGCGATTGGGACAAGACTGCCGAGTATCTCGCACAGGTGCGGCAGACTACCTATCAGATGTCGCAGACGCAGGAATGTGTAGAAGAACTCCTTGATGACCTGAAGTCTACACACATTTTCCTGCAGCGTGATTTTGCCCGCCTCAATACGAGCGGCGACGTACTGTACGCCATGTATCAGCGTGCCAGGGAATACGCAAGATTGCGGGAAGATCTCCTGCGGCTCATCGGGCGGGTACTCGACCTTGACGGCGAGGATAAAGACCTCACGGTTCTGCAGCGTTATTACCTATTAAATAAAACGGATGCAGAAGCCCGCCGGTTCAAGCAGAAAATGCACGAACAGCTCAAAGTGTTCCAGTGCATGATGTGCGGCGAGGATGAAGACCGCATGGACGTCACGCGGGAAACGGTCGGTGACCTTGCTCTTGAAGCGGCCATCTGCTATGCAAGCGACGATCTGCGGACACTTGCCTTTATGGAATTTGAACACATGGTGACGGAAAACCTCGGCGTCCGCCGCTGCGAAAACTGCGGGAAGTATTTCCTGCCGTTCTCGGTGGTGTCCCGGTTCTGTGACCGTATCGGAGAAGACGGCAAGACCTGCAAGGAGCACGCCATCCGCCTTCGCTACAACGAAAAGCTGCAGCAGGACACCTGCCGTGCGGCTTATGTGAAAAACAACAACGCCTACCAGATGCGTGTGCGGCGTGATCCGGAAAACTGGCCGCAGCGGGATTACCTGCTTTGGAAAGCAGCTGCAAGAGAAGCACTGGAAGCCGCAGCATCGGGCACGATCTCGCAGGACAAATGTCTGGAAGCGGTCGCACTGCCGGACAGGAGATAAGATGGACATTTTGATCAGACTTGCCGGAACGGATGATTATCCGCAAATCGAAGCGATCATGCAGCAGGTACAGAGTCTGCACGTCAACCTTCGCCCGGACATCTATAAAGTAGTCTGCACCGCGATCCCGGAGGAGGAACTTGCGAAGGGAATTGAGCAGCAGAGCTTCTACGTTGCAGAAGCGGATAACAAAATCGTCGGCATCCTGTCCTTTCTGCACCGCTCCGTCCGAGGAGCCCATCAGGTCGCACGCGAGGTGCTGTTTGTTGACACCATGGCGGTCGATGCACCGTATCGCGGCAAGGGTGTCGGCAAAGCATTCCTTGCGTTTCTGAAAAAGATCAAAGAAGAACGCGGTTTTGACGGCACCGAACTGCAGGTCAATGCCCGCAACAAAGCGGCATACGATATTTACAGAAGCTGGGGCTTTACAGAGAAGTCGATCAACCTCGAGCTGCCGGAGTAAGGCAGCAACGGAGCGACAAATCGGAAATTCGAGCATTGTCCGCGAAGCAAGACGCGGAGCGGATTGAAGTGCGGGCAACAATGCCGACGCAAGGCACGCCCAAAATGCGGAGTCGAAGACGAACGCATTTTGGCGGCGGGCTACTGTGCTGTTCCCTCTTTTTGCAGAGTCTCTTAAGATGTCATTGCGAGGGTGCTTGCACCCGTGGCAATCTGTCCGTATCGATACTGTATACAGTTGCCTCCGGCGGCTATCTTTTCTCTCTTGACAGAGAAAAGATAGGAAAAGAGGGACAGTCAAGGGTGTCTTTCCACAAAGCCGACCCCCTTGACAATCCCCCCGATCCTTGTAACTCAAGCAATCAGTATTACCTATGATTTCTTAAAAAAGCGGGTAGGTACGGCATCCGGCGGTATCCCATTGATTGAAACCGCTTCAATGAAATCACACTTTATCAGTGCGACAAATTCCGATTTATCGGGATGAACAGATAACATAAGGAGGACAAAATCATGAAATCTATTTGCGAAAGCGATTGCTGCGAAACCTGCGAAAAACTCGAAGAATGCGGCGGCTGCGTCAAAACGGACGGCCATCCCTTCGGCTGCGGCGAGTGCATCGCTGCAAAGTGCCTCAAAACCGGTGGCAAGGACTGCTATTACGAACTGAAAAACACCCTGATCGCAGAGATCAACGCCCTCGGCATCGACGGGCTCAAGGTCGATGATCTCAATCTTCTCAACGGCTTTTTCGTCAACCTCGAATACCCGCTGGCGTCCGGTCAGACAGCAAAATTTCTCAAAGACAGCAATGTCTACTTCGGCAATCAGATCGAGCGTGAGGGCAATGACCGCTGCTACGGCGTGGTCGCAGACGAAACGATGCTTCTGGTCTGCGAATACGGCTGCATGGGTGCAGATCCCGTGCTGCTTTGTTATCGGAAACGCTGAACAAACTGTCAGCTCTTGGCGATTGATTCATCGTTTCGTAAAAGAGTGGAGCGTTAAGAATGAGAAACGAAGGAATTGTAGAATTATATGCACCGCGGCACACACTCATCGGCAGCGGCAGCATCGGTGAGATCCCCCGCTTTATGCGGCGGCTGAATGCCGAAACGGCGTTCATTGTCACCGATGTCGGCCTTGTCAAAATGGGTACGGCGGGCAAGGTGACGGCGATTCTCGAAAAAGAGGGACTGCGGTACACCTTATACGACGGCGTGAAGCCCAACCCCACCGTCGCCATCGTCAACGAGGCGATGGATGCCTACAATCGCGGCGGCTGCAAGTGCATCATCGCCATCGGCGGCGGCAGTCCCATCGACGTGGCAAAGGCGGTCAGCCTGCTTGCCGCGAACGGCGGCACCATCCAGGACTACTGGGGCGAAAACATGACTGCCAAGCAGGGGGTGCCGATGATCGCGGTCAACACCACGGCAGGCACCGGCTCCGAGGTGACAAGAGCCTATGTCGTCACGGACGAAGAGACCAAGATCAAGATGCTCGACGTGGACACGAACTGCCTCGCCTATCTTGCCATCGACGATCCCGACCTGATGACCGGGATGCCCCCGATGCTGACGGCGGCGACCGGCATGGACGCACTGACGCACGCGATCGAGGCGTACCTCTGCAACGTCCACACGCCCTACACCGACGGCTTGGCTTTGCAGGCGATCCGGCTTGTCAACCACAGTCTGCGAAACGCCGTCACGGATGCGACCTACATCCGGGCGAGAACCGATATGTGCTGGGCAGCCTACATGGCGGGCCTGGCGTTCTCCAACTCCGGCCTGGGACTTGTTCACGGCATCGCACACCAGCTCGGCGGCTTCTACAACATCCCGCACGGACTGGCAAACGCGATCATGCTCCCGTTTGTCATGGAGTACAACAGGGAACATTGCTTAAAGAGAATGTGCGACATCGCCTACGCCATGGGCGAAAAGATCGACACGCATAACATGAACAAATCCTCCCACTACGCCATTGACGCAGTGCGGAATCTGGCGAGCGACATCCAGATCCCGACGCTCGACACCACGGCATTCAAAATTGAGGATGCGGGCGTCCTTGCAGAGCACGCTTTGCAGGACGGTGCGACGGCGGCAAACCTCGTCATCCCGAAGAAGGAAGAGATCGTCAAGATCCTCCTGCAGGCGTACGCCGCCGGCCCCGAGGGTGCGAGGATCCTCCGCGAACGCGGAATGAAATAATGTGTAAAATCAATTTTCTTAAAAATACATTTGAAACGGTGATGAAGTTATGGCAGAACTGAACAAAGCGGACATTCAGAGAAAGGTACAACTTGCGGTCAGTGAAGCGACCTATCGTGCGACCGGCAAGATCTACGTCCCCGTGGCATTCTCCAACCGCCACATCCACCTGACGCAGGCGGACATCGAGACGCTGTTCGGCCGCGGCTACCAGCTCAAGGTGATGAAGGCACTTTCCCAGCCGGGACAGTTTGCCTGCGAAGAGACCGTGACCATCGAAGGCCCGAAGGGCCGTCTGTCCAAGGTGCGTGTGCTCGGCCCTGCCAGAAAGGCAACGCAGGTCGAAATTTCCCTCACGGACAGCTTCGTGCTCGGCGTCAAGGGCGTCGTACGGATGTCCGGTGACGTCGCGGGAACGCCCGGCATCCGTATCATCGGGCCTGCCGGCACGGTGGAAGCCCCCGAGGGCGTCATCGTTGCGGCACGTCACCTTCACCTGTCTGCCGAGCAGGCACAGCTCTTCGGTCTTGCGAACGGGCAGGAGGTGCGGCTTGTTATTGACGGTGCAAGAGGCATCGTCATGGAACACGTTGCCGTCCGCTGCGGTGCAGGACACGATATGGAAGTCCACGTGGATACGGACGAGGCCAATGCAGCGGCTTTAAGATCCGGCACAATGTGTGAAGTGTTAAGATAACTATTTGTGGTAAATTGAATTATGGATAGAACGATGATACACAGTCTGGTGGAACAGATCGTGCAGGAAGTCGTTCGGCGTGTGGAAGCAGAGCTTCTGCGTCAGCAGCATCCCGAAAAGGTCGCCGTGCTTGTCGGGTCAAAACCGATAAGTTCCGAGAGAATGGAGGAATGGCTGCAAAGCCGTTACGGTCAGGCCTACACCTCTCTCCACTTCGGGGAACCCCCGAAACCGCCTCCGGACAGATTGCAGATCTCGGAGGCCGTCGGTGTGGCACGGGAAGTGATTCTGGCGTCTCCCGACATTGAACAGCTGCGGAAAATCGCAAACGGTGACGACAACGATCCCGTTTCCGGTGCGATCGTACGGGCACTGCTCTGGAAAAAGAAGGTCACGATCCTTCTTGACTACGAGCCGCCCAAGTTCCGCAGAAATACCTTCTACGAAACCATCGCAGGCTCTCTGGAAACCCTACAGTCCATGGGCGTCAGCGTGGAATATTACGAAGCCTTTGAATGTGAGGAAAAGGGCACCGATCTCGTCACCGAGGCGGACGTCCTTGCCGCCGCACAGACAGAGGAAAAGAAAATACGATGCATTTACGGTGCGATCATCACACCGTCCGCACAGGACGCCATCCGTGAGACAGGCGTTCTACTCGAGTACAAAGGAGGCAACACATGCAGTTAGCACGAGTCAAAGGAACGGTCGTTTCCACGAATAAAGCGGAAAAACTGTACGGGCTGAAACTGCTGGTCGTCAAGCCCATCGATATTGAGACCTGGCAGGAAAAGGGCGGACTTGTCGTTGCCATCGATGCAGTCGGTGCGGGCATCGGCGAGGTCGTCATGATCGTCGGCGGCAGCTCGTCAAGACAGACCATCGTCACGGAAAACAAGCCGGTCGACCAGTCCATCATCGCCATCATTGATACCGTGGACGTGGACGGCAAGCGAATTTTCGAGAAATTCACCAACGAAAAAGGAAATGCGTAGGGGACGGGTTCCCCGTCCCGCGTGTCAGAAATGACACAAGTTTAACTGAGAAAGCAAAATAAAAAATATATACAAGAAAGGTGAGCGGTAATTATGGCTCTCACAAGCGAACAGATCAAAGCGATTTCCGAAAGCATTACCAGAGACCTCAACAACGGCACATCCTACAGCCCCTCCTACTCCGGCAGCACTGACTGTCTGTTTGACGACATCCGCGACGCGATCCGTGCGGCGAAGGAAGCACAGGCAAGACTGATGGAGCTTTCCCTGGAGCAGAGAGGACAGATCATCGAAGCCATCCGTCAGGCAGCCCGTGACAACGCGGTGATGTTCTCCGAGATGGCACACGCAGAGACCGGCTACGGCAAGGTGCATCACAAGATCGCAAAGAACCTGCTGGCAGCCAACAAAACGCCCGGCATCGAAGATCTGCATCCCACGGCATTCTCCGGCGACGACGGCCTGACCATCGTGGAGACCGCACCCTACGGTGTCATCGGCTCCATCACCCCGTCGACCAACCCGACGGCCACCGTCATCAACAACTCCATTTCCATGATCGCAGCCGGCAACGGCATCGTCTTCTGCCCGCATCCGGCAGCAAAGCGTTCCTCCCAGACGGCCATGAAGGTCGTCAATGAAGCCATCATCCGTGCAGGCGGCCCTGCCTGCCTCATCGCAGGTGCCAAGGAGCCCACGCTGGAAGCTTCCCAGATCGTGATGGAAAGCCCCGACATCAAGCTGATGGCAGTCACCGGCGGCGAAGCCGTCGTGGCAGTTGCCATGAAGTCCGGCAAGAAGTGCATCGCAGCAGGCCCGGGCAACCCGCCCGTCATCGTTGACGAGACGGCCGACATCGTCGATGCTGCCAAGAAGATCGTCGACGGTGCAAGCTTCGACAACAACGTGCTGTGCGTTGCTGAAAAAGAATGCTTCTGCGTCAACTCCGTGTTTGACAGACTCATGAGCGAGATGGAACGCAACGGAGCTTACCGCATCTCCGGCTCCGACATCGACAAGGTCATCAACACCGTCCTCATCAAGAAGGACAACGGCAAATACGTTATCAACCGTAAATTCGTCGGCCACGACGCCACTTATATCCTCAGAGAGTCCGGCGTTTCCTACACCGGCGAGCCCGTGCTCGTCATCGCAGAGGTCGACCGTTATCATCCGTTCGTGGAAGTCGAAATGCTGATGCCCGTCCTCGGCTGCGTCCGCGTTGCAAACTTCGACGAAGCACTGGCAGAATCCTTCCGTGCAGAGCACGGCTGCCAGCACTCGGCACTCATCCATTCCACCAACATCAACAACATGTCCCGTGCGGCAAAGAAGATGAACACCACCATTTTCGTCAAGAACGCACCTTCCTACTCCGCTCTCGGCTACGGCGGCGAGGGCTACACCACGCTGACCATCGCAACGCCGACCGGCGAAGGCCTGACCAGTGCGAAGTCCTTCACGAGAGCACGCCGCTGCGTGATGAAGGACGCTCTGCGTTACATTTAATGAGGTGAAGCTATGGATCTGGTAAAACAGGTATGTGATGCCGGTATCCTCGGTGCCGGCGGTGCCGGCTTCCCGACACACGTCAAGATCAACTGCAAGGCGGAATACGTCCTTGCAAACGGTGCCGAGTGCGAACCGCTGCTGCGTGTTGACCAGCAGGTGATGCAGTACTATGTACAGGACGTCATCGCAGGTCTGCGGGCAGTGGTAAAGCACACCGGTGCAAAAAAAGGCGTTATTGCTCTGAAAGAGCATTACAAAGACGCTGTCCGGGCGATCCGCAAAGCGATCGCGGACATTCCGGACATCGAGATGCATCTGCTCGAAGCCTACTACCCCGCAGGCGACGAACAGCAGATCGTCTATGAGGTGACGGGACGCGTTGTCCCCACGGGCGGACTTCCGCTCGACGTGGGCTGCGTCGTCTGCAACGTTTCCACGCTCGTAAATATCGCACATGCGGTTGAGGGCGAGAGCGTCACGGAGAAATATGTGACGGTCGGCGGTGCAGTCAAAACCCCCGTGACCTTACGAGTTCCCGTTGGCATTTCCTGCACAGAGCTGCTAAAGGCAGCAGGCGGCACGCTCGGTGAGTGCAAGTACATCATCGGCGGCCCTTGCATGGGACGCATCGTAGACAGTGCGGACGAGCCTGTGACAAAGACCACAGGCGGCCTGCTTGCCATTCCGGTGGGACATCCCCTGCTCGACACCCGTTCGGAAAACCTGAACATCCAGCTCATCCGTTCGGTCTGCTGCCAGTGCTCCATGTGCACCCAGATGTGTCCGAGAAATGCACTCGGACTCAACGTCCAGCCGAACCGTGCCATGATGAGTTTAGCGTCCGGCATCGACCTCATCGGTGACACCAACGGCCTGTTCTCCTGCTGCAACTGCGGCCTTTGCTCCAACTTCGCCTGCAACTTCGGTCTGAAGCCCTCTGTGGTCATGCAGAAGCTCAAGGCGGCAGTCATGGCAAAGGGCATCCGTGCCCGCAAGGAGGTCTACACCACGCCCGACGGCGGCTTCGAGAACAAGAAAGTCCCCGTCTCCCGCCTGATCGCACGCCTCGGCATTTCGAAGTACGACGTTCCGGCTCCCATGCAGGAAGGCCTGCTCCCGGCTGACAGCGTGAAGATCCTGCTCAAAATGGGCGTCGGTGCCCCGAGCGTACCCAAGGTCAGAAAAGGCGACCGTGTCCGCAAGGGCGACCTTATTGCCGACATCGCGGAAGGCAAGCTCGGCGTGAAGATGCACGCAAGCATTGACGGCGAGATCACACAGGTCACAGACAGTTTCATTGAAATCAGGAGGGCATAAAAATGCAAGCATTAGGTATGATCGAAGTCACCAGCATCCCCAAGGGTGTTGAGGCAGCCGATGCCATGCTGAAGGCTGCCACCGTCGAGCTCATCACCGCCCAGTCCATCTGTGCAGGCAAGTACATCACCATCATCACCGGTGAAGTCGCCGCCGTGCAGGAATCGGTCAAGGCAGGCAAGCTCGTCGCGGGCATGAAGCTCATTGACTCCATGGTCATCTCCCACGTTAATCCGCAGGTCCCGAAGGCGATCCACGCCTGCAACGAGATCGGTGAAGTGGCAGCGATCGGCGTCATGGAAGCCTTCTCCCTTTGTGCGGCTGTGGTCGCGGCAGATGCCGCCGTCAAGGCTGCCAGCGTCAATCTGATCGACATCCGTCTGGGCCGAGGCCTCGGCGGCAAGGCGTTCATCACGCTGACCGGCGAAGTCGCAGCAGTGAGAGCCTCTGTCGACGCCGGCACCGGCAAGCCCGAGTGCCAGGGCCTCATGGCAGAGAGCGTCGTGATCCCGCATCCGCATCCGGACATTATCAAAGCACTTTATTAATTCGGAAAACTCAAATGTAACCGTCTGCGGCTGACAGCGGATCTTTTGCCCCATCCGTGCAGTTCGGAAAGTGGGAAATACACCAAGTATTCCCGCACTTTCCAAACTTTCGCCTGAGCCAAAATCTCTCGCTGACAGCTCTTGACGGCCACATCCTCGTTTCCCGTAACCGTTGTTTGAAGGCGGGTTGTTGAAGAACATCCGCCGCGTAGGGGACGATGCCCACATCGTCCCGCTGTACTGCACCGAAACAAACGGCGTAGGGGCGACGCTTGCCGTCGCCCGCAAAAAGGTATATTAACTGAAAACTCATTCGGAGGATAAACAAATGGTCAAAGAAGCATTGGGTATGGTCGAGACCAGAGGTCTCATCGGCTCCATCGAAGCAGCCGATGCCATGGTCAAGGCGGCCAACGTACATCTCATCGGCAAAACGCAGATCGGCAGCGGCCTCGTCACTGTCATGGTGCGTGGCGATACCGGTGCAGTCAAGGCATCCGTAGAAGCGGGTGCAACGGCTGCAAAGCGTGTCGGCGAGCTGTACGGTTGTCATGTCATCCCTTCTCCCCATGACGACGTCGAGGGCATCCTGCCCACCATCGAGGCTCGTTAAACATGGCGGAGGAAGTGAAAAAGTCCGCGGGAGCGAAGAAGAGCACTTCCGAAAAGAAGACAACTTCTTCGGCGGCAAAAAAACCCGCAGCGAAAGCGGCAGGGAAATCGGCGGCAACAGCTGCTGAAAAACCCGCAGTGAAAGCTGCAAAGAAACCGGCGGCGAAAGCCGCAAAACCCGCAGAGAAATCTGCAACTGTCCCCGCAGCAGTCGCTGCAAAGCCGGCAGTGGAAATTCCCGCTGTCGAGACAACAATGGAGGTAAGACCTATGAAATTAGCACTCGGTATGGTTGAGACTCGCGGTCTCATCGGTTCCATCGAAGCAGCCGATGCCATGGTCAAGGCGGCAAACGTCCACCTGATCGGCAAGACTCAGATCGGCAGCGGCCTGG
>JAZUDF010000063.1:0-2282 GCA_045639485.1 Faecousia sp.
GCACTGCTGACCGACATCATCACCGGACAGACGGATTACAAGCTTCCGCAGATCCGTATCATTGACGTCGGATAATCCTGAAAAACCAGTTGTTTTTTTCCTGATTTGTGGTACAATATGATAAATAGGCATAATACCCGATAAGGAGGAAACTCTGATGAGTGAAACGAAAGGCTATATCACCCAGAAGCAGGACAACGGCAGTGTGCTGATCTCCGAAGACGTGATCGCATCCATCACCACCGTTGCCGCAAAGGAAGTAGAGGGCGTATGCGGTCTGTACGGCGGTTTCGGCAAGAAGGCCGGCAAAGGCCTGAAGCTGACGCTGAAAGAAAGCAGCCTCGATATCGAATGCAATATCACGGCACTTTACGGTCATTCCGTAATCGATATCGCAAAGAACGTTCAGAATGCAATCGTGAACGCCGTTGAATCCATGACCGGCTTTAAGGTCGATTCCTGCAACGTGAACGTCTGTTCCATTGCCATGGGACCGCAGGGCTGACGGGAGCGTACATATGACAAGATCAAACGCAAGAGAAATTGCAGTTCATCTGATCTACGCCTGCGAATGCAGCGGCGAGACCGCAGAGCAAGTGCTTTCTTCCCGCCTTGCACAGGAATATTATGACGGTTTATCCGCAGAAAACGATGTTTATGCAGACCGTCCCAACCAGAAGCAGAACACCTATCTTCACCGTGTCGTCAAGGGTGTTGAGCAGGAACGCGAAACGCTTCGCGGCTACATCACGGAGCTTTCCATCGGCTGGAACATCAACCGTATTTCCCGCCTTGCGAGAGCCATGATGGAGCTTGCCATGTATGAGGCTCTTTACGTGGACGACGTTCCCGTGAACGTTGCCATCCACGAGGCCGTTCTGCTTGCCCAGAAATATGAAGAAGAAGAAACCGTTGCGTTCGTCAACGGTGTTCTCGGTGCATTTTCCCGCAAATACGGCACACCCGTCGAGGAGAAGCCGGAATGCTGAGCATCGGATTTGATACCAGCAATTACACGACATCCTGTGCCTGGTTTGACGGCAAGGCAGGGGAGAACTTTTCCCGCCTGCTCGACGTGAAACCCGGGGAACTCGGAGTTCGTCAGTCCGATGCACTCTTTTCTCACGTAAAACGCCTGCCGGAGTTATCCGACAGGCTGTTTGCACATTTGAAGGCAGAAGATATTTCGGCGATCGGCGTCAGCACAAGGCCGCGAGCCGTCGAAGGCTCCTATATGCCGTGCTTCCTTGCAGGCGAGAGTCAGGCACGCGTGCTTGCAAACGCACTCCACGTCCCGCTCTACACGTTTTCACATCAGCAGGGACACATTGCCGCAGCCTTATGGTCGGCAAACCGGCTTGACCTGATGCAGACGCCGCATCTTGCCTGGCATCTGTCCGGCGGCACGACGGAGCTTTTGCTTGTCACGCCGGAAGAAAAGAACGTCCATGCCGAAAAGATCGGCGGTACCACGGATATTTCCGCAGGTCAGCTTATTGACCGCACGGGGCAGCTGCTCGGAATGCAGTTTCCGTCCGGCAAAGCGATCGATGCTGCGGCAGCGGAAAGCGATTGCTGCGAATTTTTCCGTGTGAAGGTTTCGGATTATTCTTTCTCCCTGTCCGGCGTACAGAATCAGATCCAGACGTTTTATCAAAAAAATGCAGATCCGTCTGCAACGGCTGCTTTCTGCCTGCGTTCCGTCATACACGCCATCCGCAAAGCAACGCTGAACGTCTTGAAAGCGTATCCCGATTATCCCGTCGTGTTCTCCGGCGGTGTAGCATCCAACCGTCTGCTGCGTGAAACAGTGTCCGATCTCGGTGCAGTGTTTGCCGCTCCGGAATATTCCACAGACAATGCCATAGGAATTGCCGTGCTTACATCTTTGCAGGAGGCATAATGGAGCAGAAAGTACTTTCCGTTACACAACTGAACAATTATCTCAAAGGAAAATTTGAGACCGATCCGCTGCTTGCAGGGCTGTGTGTGTGCGGAGAGATCAGCAACTACAAGCTCTATCCGTCCGGACATCACTATTTCACGCTCAAGGATGCCGAAAGTGCCGTCCGCTGCGTGATGTTCAAGGGAAACGCGTTTTCTCTGCGGTTTCGTCCGGAAAACGGCATGTCCGTGATCTGCATCGGCAGAGTTTCGGTTTATCCGCGTGACGGTGCCTATCAGCTCTACTGCACGCAGATGACACCTTACGGTGTCGGAGACCTGGCCGCTGCCTATGAGCAGTTAAAAGCCAGACTCTCCGAAGAAGGTCTGTTTGACAG
>JAZUDF010000064.1:0-14555 GCA_045639485.1 Faecousia sp.
GTCATTACGGCAACAAGGTACAGATCGTTTCCGTGTATACGGCCAATCCTTACGCGGATGTATTTCTAAACGACCTGACACCGTTTGAGTGGGCGAGATGCTTCTCGTTCTTCAAGGTGACACTGACACATTTCTTTCACGGAACGTTGCTGTCACTGAAAAACGGTACACCTGTCATTCCCGTAGAATCTGTCAACAGCTTTTCTTCCCGCAACGTTACGAAGATCGAAGACCTGCTGATAAGGCTTGACCTTCTTGACTGGAGAGAAGTTGTCAATCATGAAAATTATGACGTGCTGCATCGTGTTGCGGAGAAACTGTTCCACCGGAGTGATGCAGACGTTTGGAAACGTGTGATCGCACGTATCGATGAATTTTTAACGTCTGATCTGCGGCAGGATCTATGGAACAGATTAGACAAAGAAGCACTGGCATATCAGACCTTTGCCGATGCGTTTCAACAAGAAGTAAACCGATAAAGAAGGCGAGAAAATGATCAATATCATCGGGCTGGGATACATCGGACTGCCGACGGCACTGATGTTTGCATCCCACGGTGTGGAAGTTGTGGGAACGGATTATAATGCGTCACTTGTTTCACAGCTGAATGCGGGGCATACGACCTTTGAAGAAAAGGGACTTGATGACCTGTTTGCTGCGGCAAGAGCGGCGGGGATCCGATTCACCACGGAATATCAGAAAACAGACGTTTATATCGTTGCTGTTCCGACACCCTATGACAAGGACAGCAAGAAGATCGATCCCGGCTACGTCGTCAAGGCAGTTCAGAACGTCCTTTCCGTCTGTGAAAACGGGGCGGTTCTTGTGATCGAATCCACGGTTTCTCCCGGTACGATCGACCGGTTTGTGCGTCCCGTTGCGGAGCAGTCCGGCAAGGTGATCCATCTTGTCCATGCACCTGAACGCATCATTCCCGGCAATATGGTCTATGAGCTGCTTCACAATTCCCGCACGATCGGTGCAGATCTGCCCGAGATCGCCGAAAGGGTGAAGGCTCTGTATGCATCGTTCTGTCAGGGCGAGATCGTTACGACCGATATCCGCACGGCAGAGATGACGAAGGTCGTGGAAAACACGTTCCGTGACATCAACATCGCCTATGCAAACGAGCTTGCGAAGATCTGCCGCAGCGACGGCATGGACGTTTATGAGATCATCCGGATCGCCAACAAGCATCCGCGTGTTAATATTCTTTCTCCCGGGCCCGGTGTTGGCGGACATTGCATTTCCGTGGATCCGTGGTTTCTGGTGGGCGACTATCCGGAACTTGCCAACCTCATCCGTACGGCACGTCAGGTGAACGACGGCATGCCTGCGTTTGTGTATTCCCGCATCTGCGAGATCATGTGTGAGAACGGAATCACCGATTTCTCAAAAGTCGGCCTTTACGGTCTGACCTACAAGGAAAACGTAGATGACGTTCGTGAAAGCCCGACGCTGCAGTTGCTTGACGTCATGAAAGCACGTGGCGTTTCCGGCGTGAAGGTCTATGATCCGATGGTACAACGTGATCTTGTCGAGGGACAGTACCACGATCTTGACGAATTCCTCCGTCAGGTATCCCTCGTGGTCGTGCTTGTCGGTCACGATGAGCTACGGCACTGTCAGGAAAAACTGAACGGTAAAATCGTATTGGACACCAGACTGATCTGCAAACAGGAAAACCTATACAGACTGTAAGCATAGGAGAAAACGTATGAATACAAATCAGGCGTTGGTCAGGCTTCTGTACGCGGCATTGTTTGATGCTGAAAGTGAACAGATCCCGCAGACTGATTACGCCCAGTTATTTTCCGTTTCAAAGAATAACGCAGTAGCTAACATCGTGGCATGCGGGATTCGGAAGAGCGGTATCGAAGTCAATGAAATGGTCAGAGCACAATTTGATAAAGAGTCCGACAAGGCACTGTTTGTCTATGCAATGCAGTCCCAGCAGGTGAGCATTCTTTGCGATGTGTTTGAACGGGCAGAAATCCCGTTTGTCTTGCTCAAAGGCACCCGCATGCGTGATTTTTATCCGAACCCTTCCATGCGAACCAGCAGTGATATCGATATCCTTGTGCGTGCTGACGATGAAAAACTGAAACAGACCATGGAACAGGCCGGTTATAAATTCCTCAACGACGAAGGCAACACCATTAATTTTATGCTTGGTGCGGCAGTTGAAGTGGAACTTCATACAAATTTGTTTGAAGAGTCTGTTTCCTGCCATGCATATTTTGATGCGATCTGGGACAGAGTGCAGCCGGTGGATGGAACGCACTATCAGTACGTTATGTCGGAAGAGGACTTCTACGCTACCATGATTGCACATTTCGCAAAGCACTTCACGCGTTACGGTTGCGGCATCAGAAACGCGATCGACGTTGCGGTTTATCTCCGCAATGCACCTGCAACCTTTGACCGTACAAAGGCAGATGCGATTTTGAAAGACATCGGGCTTCTGGACTTTGAACGCAAACTGCGTCACCTGCAGGAAGCCTGGGGAACCGAGACCTGGTCTGAAACCGATCAGACGCTGACAGACTATATTCTCGGTTGCGGTGTTTTCGGTACGTTAAAATCACGAAACCTGCATGAGATCAATCGTCGCGGGATCAAGCACGGCAAAACAAAACGTGTTTTACAGCATGTGTTCCCGAACTTTAAAACGATGTCCAGCATGTATCCCGTTTTAAAAAAATGCCCGATCCTGCTTCCGTTTTGTTGGATCGCACGCTCCTTCCGACTCATATTTTCAGATCATTCGCACATTAAGCAGGCGATGATCCAAGTGTCGGAAATCAACGATGCATCCGTCAAAGAAACCTCGTGCATCATGCGTGAAATGCACCTGGATCAATAAAGTCTGTGAAGGACGATACATTCAGACAGAAGGAGACTTGCATGAAGATACTTATTACCGGAGCCAACGGATTTGTCGGCAAAAATCTTACAGCAGCTCTTGAAGCACTGCGAGACGGCAAGGACCGTACGCATCCGGATCTGATAATTGAACAGATTTTCTGCTATGACGTTGACACGGACGTGTCGGTGCTGGAAGCGGGCTGCGAAAATGCCGACTTCGTGTTCAACCTTGCAGGCATCAACAGGCCGAAGAACACGGCAGAATTCATGCAGGGCAACTTCGGCTTTGCATCCGATCTTCTGGACACGCTCAAAAAATATCGCAACACCTGTCCCGTGATGCTTTCAAGCTCCACGCAGGCATCGCTTTGCGGACGCTTTGCAAACAGCGAATACGGAAAGAGCAAACTGGCAGGGGAGCAGCTATTCTTTGACTACGCTGCCGAGACCGGTGCAAAGGTTTTCGTCTATCGCTTCCCGAATTTATTTGGCAAGTGGTGCAGACCGAACTATAACAGTGCAGTTGCGACCTTCTGCAATAACATTGCAAACGATCTGCCCATTCAGGTCAACGATCCGTCGACGGAGCTTGAACTTCTTTATATCGATGACCTGATCACCGAAATGCTGCTTGCACTTGAAGGAAAAGCACACTGCTGTGAATTTGACGGACTGACTGTTCTTCCGAAAGCAGACGGACGGTATTGCTACGTGCCGGTGACGCACCGTGCAACGCTCGGCGAGATCGTTGCACTTTTGGAGTCCTTCCGTGATCAACCGCGGACACTTCAAATGCCCGAGATCCCGGACGGCAGCTTTGCAAAAAAACTCTATTCGACCTACCTTTCCTATCTGCCGAAAGAGAAGGTTTCCTTCCCACTGAAAATGAACGTTGACGCCAGAGGCAGCTTCACTGAGCTGCTGAAAACCGCATCGTGCGGCCAGTTCAGTGTCAACATTTCCAAACCCGGCATCACAAAAGGCCAGCACTGGCATCACACGAAGTGGGAATTTTTCATCGTTGTCTCCGGTCACGGACTGATCCAGGAACGGAAGCTCGGTACTGACGAGGTGCTGAATTTTGAAGTCAGCGGTGATAAGATCGAAGCCGTCCACATGCTGCCGGGCTACACGCACAACATCATCAACCTTTCCGAAACGGAAAACCTTGTGACGGTCATGTGGGCAAATGAATCGTTTGATCCTGCACATCCCGATACTTTTTTTGAGGCGGTGGAGTAAATGAAACTGGATTATTCCGATATTTCGTTCCGAAATGACGGCAGACTGAAACTTCTGATCATCGTCGGCACCCGTCCGGAAATCATCCGTCTGTCTGCAGTCATTACCAAGTGCAGGGACTATTTTGACTGCCTGCTTGCACACACCGGACAGAACTACGACTATAATCTGAACGGCGTGTTCTTCCGCGATCTTGCACTGGATGCACCCGAGGTTTATATGGATGCAGTCGGTGATGATCTGGGTGCGACCGTCGGCAATATCATCAACTGCTCCTATAAGCTGATGACAGCGACCAAGCCTGATGCACTGCTGATCCTGGGCGACACGAACAGCTGCCTTTCCGCAATCGCTGCCAAGCGTCTGCATATTCCCGTTTTCCATATGGAAGCAGGCAACCGCTGCAAGGACGAATGCTTGCCCGAAGAGACCAACCGCCGGATCGTTGACATCATTTCCGATGTCAATATGGCATATTCCGAGCACGCAAGACGCTATCTTGCCGAGTGCGGTCTTCCCAAAGAGCGTACCTATGTGACCGGCTCTCCGATGGCGGAAGTGCTGCATAAAAACCTGCCTCAGATCCAAAGCAGCGACATTCTGACGAGACTTTCCCTCCAACCGAAGAAATATATTCTTCTTTCTGCACACCGTGAGGAGAACATCGACACCGAAAAGAACTTTCTGTCTTTGTTCACCGCGATCAACCGCATGGCGGAGAAATATGATCTTCCGGTCCTGTATTCCTGCCATCCCCGCAGCAAAAAGCGTCTGGAGGCAAACGGATTTGAGCTTGACCGCCGCGTGATATGCCATGAGCCGCTCGGCTTCCATGACTATAACTGCCTGCAGATGAATGCCTTTGCGGTCGTTTCTGACAGCGGAACGCTTCCGGAAGAGAGCAGCTTCTTTGCTTCAGTCGGCAAGCCGTTCCCGGCAGTCTGCATCCGTACCTCGACGGAGCGTCCGGAGGCACTCGATAAAGCCTGCTTTATTCTCGCCGGCATTGATGAAACTTCGCTCCTGCAGGCGGTCGATACCGCTGTTCGTATGAATGAAAACGAAGACCACGGCATTCCCGTACCGGATTACGTTGAAGAAAACGTCTCGACGAAAGTCGTTAAGATCATCCAGTCCTATACGGGAGTCGTCAACAAAATGGTATGGAGAAAGTTTTGAACAACAAGA
Source organism: Faecousia sp. (assembly GCA_045639485.1). Classification (GTDB taxonomy): domain Bacteria; phylum Bacillota; class Clostridia; order Oscillospirales; family Oscillospiraceae; genus JAFRPC01. The sequence continues at coordinate 5,299 of JAZUDF010000064.1, forward strand.
CGGAAGGCAGAAAGCCGCTGTTTGACCGCAGGAAACTGCTGTCGATCGGTGTTGCCACGCTTTTTGTAGCAGCTGCGGTCGCGGTGATTATCCTGTTCTATCCGCGAAAAACCGTGCCGATCGACCATTTCTATAAAGCTCTGCAAACTGGCAGCGTTTCCGAACTGCAAAAGTGCATGCCGCCGGACGCCTGGAGCTATGCTTCCGGGCAATATGCGGCCGATAAAACGCACACCGACAGCTTCCGTGACTATATGAATGCCTATGTCACCGACATTCACAAGATGATGACGGAACGCTACGGTCAGAAGTTCAAGATCACTTACCGCGTGACCAACAAGGAAGAGTTTGGCAACGAGCAGTTAAACCACCTTGCACAGACGCTTTACTCGAGGTATGAACTCGATCCGCTCACCATTACCGAGGCATGTACCATCACGGTGGATACGACCTGCAAGGGCCCGCTTTCTTCGGAAACGTCCCGCAGTGATACCTTTGTGGTCTATAAACTGAACGGCAAATGGTATCTCTATTTTGATCCGTTTTACGAAATGGAAGACTGAAACGTAACGGGCAACGTCGAAAGGACGCTGCCCGTTGCTTTATGGGAGCAAATGAAATTCGTCATAGGGAAGCAGGCAGGGAAGTCCGCTTGCCGCCGCCCGGGAAAGTAAGGTGTGCCTTGTGTCGTAAAACAGCAGATCTTTGCCGTCTGAACGGTACATGCACTGCTGCTTTGCAGAGAATTGTCCGCCGCTGCAGTCAATGCACTGCTCACGCGTCCATACGCCGCCTCTGAGGCGGGTACAGATCGGGGAGAGGTCAATGACCGGATGCAGATATTGCCTCCTGATCGACTGCAGATAGGCCTCAAAAGCGACGTGCGGCCGATATGGCGGTACAAGCACGTGAAACGCATCTGCACGGGCATACTGCGGCGGTACAACGGCTGTTTTCACCCGGATGTCTGCAATCAGCTGACAGAGTTTTTTATTTTTTGGTTTTTCAAAATCAAAGACAACGGTATCGATCTGACTTTCCTCGAGAAAGCTCTGCAATGCTTTCTGATTCGGGCAGTCGGGCAGTACACTGTCATCGAGTAAGATCGCACTGCCGTTCGCCGGCCGATACGGCACACGGATCTTGCCGCTTGGCTCAAACCCAAAGCCTCCGTAGATTGCCTGCGATTTTTCCGGTAACGTGACAGCCCGATTACCGAAAATGGCAAAATGCACCATATTTTTCATAGACACGTCATGCCTTTCGTGGTAAAATACAGGTAATACTATGTGCAGGAATGCTGCGGTATGTGCTGCGGCATCTGCAAAAGGAGCGTTTCGATGAAAAATCTTGATAAATATCTGTCTGTCCTGGCATCTGCACCCTATGACGGCCTGCTTCTGACCAGTGCTGTCAGCAGACTCTACTGTGCCGAATTCAATGTCGATGAAGGCGTGGCGATCGTGACTGCAAAGGGCTGCCGCTATTTTACTGACAGCCGCTACATTGAGACCGCACAGAAGAACCTGAAGGGGTTTGACGTCCGCATGGTCGATGCAGATCACACCTATTTTCTGCTCCTCAATGAAGCAATCGCGGAATTCGGCGTGACGAAGCTCGGCTTTGAAGAAGCGTATCTTACCGTTGGCGAGTTCAATGAATACCGCGACGAGCTGAAAGCGGAACTGATCCCGTGCCAGAAGGATATCAACACTTTCCGCGTGGTGAAGGAGGACTGGGAGCTTGACAGAATGCGTCAGGCACAGGCAATCACCGACAAGGCGTTCAGCGAGGTCTGCCCGCGGATCAAAGAGGGCATGACGGAAAAGGAACTGTGTGCGGAGCTTATTTATTGCCTGTATAAGAACGGTGCCGAAGGACTGTCCTTTGCACCTATCGTTGTTTCCGGACCGAACAGCTCCATGCCGCACGGCGTTCCCGGTGACCGCAAGCTGCAGAAAGGTGACTTCATCACCATGGACTTCGGCGTAATCTATCAGGGCTATTGCTCCGACATGACGCGTACGGTTGCACTGGGTTATGTAACTGACGAAATGAAGCTCGTCTATGAAACCGTCCTGAAAGCACAGCTTGCAGGCATTGCCGCCACAAAGGCCGGTGTGACGGGACAGCAAATCGACGGGGCAGCGAGAAAGGTGATCGCGGATGCCGGTTACGGTGACTGCTTCGGCCATGGCTACGGACATTGCCTCGGCCTTGAAATTCACGAATCTCCCAACTGCAATCCCCGTAACGATAAACCGATGCCTGCAGGTGCTGTCAGCTCTGCAGAACCGGGCATTTATCTGCCGGATAAATTCGGTGTCCGCATCGAAGACGTGGTGATCCTGACGGAGGATGGCTGCGTGGATATCACGAAGAGCCCGAAAAATCTGCTTATTTTGTAAGAACTACTTGCAAAAAGCCCAAAACTGTTATATACTATCATAGTTAAAAGCCGAAAGGCGACAACTTCGTATATTTTATTCAAATTGGAGGAAACATATATGGCAACCATTACCGCAGGCGATTTCAGAAACGGTAAGACTTTTGAAATGGACGGCAAGATTTTCCAGGTCGTCGAATTCCAGCACGTAAAGCCCGGCAAGGGTGCAGCATTCGTCCGCACCAAGATGAAGAACATCGTGACCGGCGGCGTGACCGAAACTTCTTTCAACCCCACCGCAAAGTTTGAAGAAGCTTTCATCGAACGCAAGAAGATGGCTTATTCCTATGCAGACGGCGATCTGTATTACTTCATGGACAACGAGACCTTCGACATGGTCCCCATCGGCAAGGACATTCTGCCCGACGCTTTCAAGTTCGTCAAGGAAAACGAAGAATGCACGCTGCTTTCCTACAAGGGCAACGTGTTCGGCATTGAATGCCCCAACTTCGTTGAACTCGAAGTTACCCACACCGAGCCGGGCCTGGCAGGCAACACCGCTACCAACACCCTGAAGCCCGCTACCCTCGAGACCGGTGCAGAGATTAAGATCCCTCTGTTCATCAACGAAGGCGAAATCATCCAGATCGACACCCGTACCGGTGAATATCTGGGCCGTGCAAAGGGTTAATTTGCAATATCGTTTTACACAACTGCACAAAGGGAGGTTTTTTCTATGACACTTTCTGAAAAGTCCGCTTACCTGAAGGGCTTGATGGACGGCATGAAACTGGACACCGAAAAGGACGAAAACAGACTGATCGCTTCGATCATCGACCTTCTGGACGATGTGACCGCTGCTGTGGACGACCTTGAAGACAACGCTATTGCTGTTTCCGACGAGCTCGACGAGATCGAAGACAATCTCGATGCCATCGATGAATTCCTGATGGACGAAGACGATGACGACGATGACTATTTCGACGACGAGGATGAGGATTACGACCTTGGTGATGACTTTGACTATGACGATGATGTCATGTATGAAGTCACCTGCCCGAAGTGCGGTGAAGTACAGCAGGTCGACGAAGACACGTTGCTTGAAGGCTATGTCAACTGCCCGAAATGCGGCGAACCGCTGGAGTTCGAGTTTGACGAGGACGACGGCGAAGGCGAGCCTGTAGAATTCTGATTTAAAAAGCGTAAGCTGAAAGGCTTACGCTTTTTGAACACGCGGAGGTTTTTATGAGCATAATTACTGTGGATGCCATGGGCGATCAGTGTCCCATTCCTGTCGTCAAAACGAAAAAGGCACTGATGGAGGTCAAAGAACCCTGCACGCTGCAGGTTCACGTGGACAACACAACTGCCGAACAGAATATCCTGCGTCTTGCAACCACCTATCAGATCGATGCACGCAGCATCAAGATGGAGCATAAACATTACGTCGTGTCGCTGAACGTACGAAACGTGATCAGCAGGGCTACGGAACAAACGCCGCAGCCGGAACCGGAAGCCTGCACTTCGTGCGGGAAAACGGTCGTTGCGATCGGAAACAGCACCATGGGGCAGGGTGACGAGCAACTCGGCAGCGTTCTGATGAAGGGATTCCTTTATGCACTGTCACATTCCGAGCATCTGCCGGACACCGTCCTGTTCTATAACGGCGGTGCGAAACTGACGGTCGAAGGCTCTGCTTCTCTGGAAGATCTGCGTGACATGGAAAGCCGCGGCGTTGCGATTTTAACCTGCGGCACCTGTCTGGATTACTACGGCATCAAAGAAAAGCTTGCCGTCGGCAAGGTCACGAACATGTATCAGATCGTGGAGATGCTTGACGGAGCTGCAAAAGTCATCCGTCCTTAAAAACTTAAAAAGCCGTTCGGTTTTCACCGAACGGCTTTTTCTTATCTGTTTTCAAGGTATGTCACGATATCGCTGACTTTGTCGAATGCGGCGAGTTCCTCGTCGGGAATGACGATGCCGTATTCATCCTCGATGGACATCAGAAGCTGCAGAATATCAAGAGAGTCTGCACCGAGGTCGTCCTGAATTTTTGCATCGGGGGTGATCTTATCCGGATCAATCCTGAGCTGCGTAGCAAAGAGTTCTTTTAACTTTTCAAACATTGTCGTTCTCCTTTACGGTTTCGTTCTTTGCCGGCACAGAGAGGCTTTCCAGTGCAGTCTCCGTTGTCTGACCGAAGGCACCGGCTTCCATCTTATATGCCTGCTCGATACATTTTGCCACAGCCTCAGCTTTGCTGCTGCCGTGTCCTTTTACAACGACCTTGGAGGTGCCGAGCAGCACGCTCCCGCCGTAGTTCTGATAATTCATGAACTCCTTTTCCTGCATGAACATTTTCCGCAGAAACAGAGCACCGATCTTGTTGACCGTTTTCGCATAGATGTCGGTCTTGATTTTCTTCAACAGCTCCAGTGCCGTGCCCTCGGTCGTTTTGACCAGCACGTTGCCGGAAAATCCGTCACATACGACAAGATCGTAGTTCCCGGAGAGCAGATCACGGCTTTCCATATTACCGACAAAGTTCAGACCGGGCGTTTCGGAAAGCAGATGATAGGCTTCCTTTCTCAGATTGTCGCCTTTTTCTGCTTCTGTACCGATGTTGAGGAGTGCCACGCGGGGATTATCCACGCCGTAAACACACTGCAGATAAATGCTGCCCATAATGGCGAACTGCTGCAGATAATCGGGTGTGATATCCACGTTGGCACCGCTGTCGCAGATGCCGACGATGCCGCCATTCATCGTGGGAAGCACGGGACAGAAAGCGGGACGGATCACGCCGCGGAGTCTGCCGATGCGGAGCATGGAAGCGGCAACAAGTGCCCCCGTTGAACCTGTACTGACCATGCCGGAAATGCTATCGTCTTCCCGCAGTATCCGGATGGCCTTGATCATCGAGCTTTCTTTTTTCAGGCGGATCACGTCGGTCGGTTTTTCGTTACAGCCGACAATCTCGGGTGCGTGGACGATCTCAATACGGCTTTCATCGTAGGTCCTGCATTCGAGTTCTTTTTTCAGCAGTGCTTCATCGCCTGTGAGAACCAGTGTCAGATCATCGAGCCGCTGCAGGGCAAGCAGGCTGCCTTCTACGTTGGCACTCGGGCTGTGATCGCCGCCGAAACAGTCAACAATCAGTTTCATCCTTCGTTCTCCTTCAGATGCTTGATAAAGGAACGTCTGCGTTTGTTTTCAAAGCTGTCAAAGCGTTTCCAACCGTTGCGGATCGCATAGTTGTATTCCAGATTAAGGTTGGTATCTGCGTGATCGATGCCGGGCTGCTGCAGCATACGGGCAAGCGACGCCATAAACGACGTGTTGATGCCCTTGCTGAGATACTCGGGTGCAACGCCGACAAGACCGAGATCGATACTCTTGGGGTGCTTGATGGCTTTCAGCAGCTTCAGAAGCGTCCACGGCGTGAGTCTGCCGCCGGAACGCTGCACTGCCTTGCCGATGGCAGGGAAGCAGATGCCGAGACAAACGACCTTGTCGTTTTCGTCCAGTATCACCGCAACGAACCGCATGTCGATGATGAGCTTAAAATTGTCCATCATCATTTTTTTCATACCATCGGTGAAGGGAACGGTGCCGTAAATGTCCTTATAGCTGACGTCGAGCAGCTCAAAGAATTGGTCGGCGTATTTCTTCAGAAAATCGCGGGTGTTTTTTGCCTTGCCGATATGCAGACGGTAGCGTTCGAAAATCCGGTCAGCCATTTCTTCCATCTGCACGATCGATGCTTCAGCCTTCGGTGCACGAACCTGGCTTTCCACCCAGTCGACTTCTTTTTCATAGCCGAGTGATTCGATAAGATCCTTGTAGTACGGTGCATTGTACTGCTCTTCAAAGGTGGACATCTGGTCAAACCCTTCAATCAGCAGACCTTCCCGCTCCAGATCGGAAAAACCGAGCGGACCGCAGACGGTGTCCATGCCTTTTTTCAACGCCCACGCTTCTACTGCGTCAAAGAGTGCTTTTGCAACTTCCTTGTCATCAATTGCGTCAAATCTCGTGAAGCGTACACGCTTTTCACCGGTTTTCTCGTTGCTTGCCTTCTGCAGAATGCCGGAAATACGCCCGACGATTTCATTGTCACGGTAGGCATTGAAATAGACGGCTTCGCAGGTGTCGTAATAGACGTAGTCGGAACGAAACAGTTTCTTTTCATCGCCGTAGAGCGGCGGAACAAAGTACGGATTGCCTTTATAAAGCCGGAGGGGGAACTGCAAAAACTCCTTCTGCTCTTTTTTTGTCCGTACTTCTCTGATCTCAACCATGGCTTACCTGTGAATGGCGTGGAAGCAGATGCCTACGCCGTTGGGACCGCAGTGGCTGCCTGCGGTGGGGTTGACGGGATCAAATTCAATGTGAAGATCGCTGCCGAACTTTTCGCGGAGCATCGCGGCAAGCTCTTCTGCAATTTCGGGTGCGTCGGTATGACCGATCAGCACTCTGTGATCCTTGATGTTGTCACCGAGCTCTTCGACGTACTGCACAAGACGATCCAGTGCTTTTGCACGGCCTTTTTCCTTGCCGATGCTGACCATCTTGCCGTTTTCGTCCATGTAGATGATGGGACGGATGCCGAGCAAAGTACCCATGGTAGCGGCAAGACCGCTGACGCGTCCGCTGTGCTTAAAGAACTTCAGATCGTCAGCGAAGAAGTACATCGCGAAATGATCAACTTCTTCCTTTGCCCATGCAACGATCTCTTCTGCAGATTTGCCTGCCTTGTAAAGATCGCCGACTTCATAGAAAATGCCGAGAGCGATCGTCGTGATGCCCTTGGTGTCGATCGCATAGAACTTGCGTTCCGGGTATTTGGCAAGCAGCTCTTCCAACACTTTGTTCATTACGTCAAAGGTGGCGGTCATCGCGGCAGAGAAATGAACATAGAGAATGTCATCGCCGGCTGCAAACACGGGCTCAAAGTAGTTGCGGTACTGATCTTCGCCGAGAGCACTCGTGTTGGGGAGAACACCCGTACGGAGCAGATCGTAAAACTCGTGGGCATCAAAGGTTTCAAAATCGACGTAAGGATAAACGGTTTTTGCGTCGATGCTGTAGGGCATGCTGATGAGTTCGGCACCGTATGCTTTCGCGATTTCGGGTGTCACGTCGCAGTCGCTGTCAGTGAAAAATCTAAGCATTAGATACGCTCCTTTTTATTCCAAAATCAAAATATAATCAAAAATCGGCTGTCCGCCGTCGAGCATGATAAACTCCGTGCGGCGGTAGGTTTTGCTGAGAACATCGTAAAGTGCCTGGGCGTTTTCTGCAGTTACGTCACTGCCGCAGATCAGAACGGCAATATCATATTTACCGGCACCGAGTTTTTCCGCAAGTGCGGTGGCGGCTGCTTCCGGTGTCTGCTCTGCAGCATAGATCACGTCGGCTGCAAAGCCGAGATAGTTGCCTTGACGGATCGAAATACCGTCTTTTTCCGTGTCACGGCTTGCAACGGAGACCATGCCGGTCACAACGCTGTGTGCGATCTCGGTGAGTTCTTCCACGATCGCGTCCGTGTCACCGCTGCTTGTGTCGAGCATGGAGATCGCCACGTAACCTTCGCCAACCGTTTTGGTGGGAATGATCCGCACGTCGGCCTTCTCATACAAAGATGCAGCCTGCTGTGCGGTGAGGATCACGTTGCCGTTGTTCGGGAATACGAGGATCGTGTCGGCATTGAGGTTTTCAAATGCGGCAACAAAGGCTTCCGCTGACGGGTTCATGCTCTGCCCGCCTTCGACGACCTCATCTGTGCCGAGAGAAAGCAGTGTGTTTTTCATGCCCTCGCCGGAGGCAACGCTGACGGTCGCATAGGCTTTGTGCGGACGCAGCATCTTCGGAGAGTAATTGTTCCGGATGGTCGTTTCGTTGTGCTGCAGCATCATGTTTTCGATCTTTAACGTCAAAAACTCGCCGTAGTTCTGCACGTGGCTGAGGATCACGCCGGGCGTCATTGTGTGAATATGTACTTTGAGGATGCTGCCTTCACGGAAGGCAACAACGGATTCGCCGTTTGCGTTGAGCCAGTCGATCAGCTCACTCTCGTCAAAGCTTGCAACGTCGATCTTGGAATTGAGCAGCTGCAGCAGAAATTCGGTGCAGTAACCGTAATCGAGTTGGCTGTCTTCGCTGAATGAGGAAAGGTCTACCTGACGGTGTTCTTCCGCTGCAGGTGCATCGCCGTCAATATCGAGGCCGGAAAGTGCTTTCTGCATGCCTTCCGCAATATAGACGAATCCGGCACCGCCGCTGTCAACAACGCCTGCTTCTTCCAAAACGGCAAGCAGGGAAGGCGTGCGGTCAAGGCTGCGACGCAGCTCGGGCAGCAGGTCGTCAAAATAGCTTTCCAATGTGCTGCTTTCACTCACGCGGCTGTTTGCAAAGTTGACGGCGTCTTTATAAACTGTCAGGATCGTTCCTTCCACGGGCACGGAAACGGCACTGTACGCTTCGGCGATGCCGTCGGAGAATGCAGAGGCCATTGCACGGATATCAGCGTTTTCCGCTTCGGCAAAGCCTTTTGCGATGCCCGCAAAAATACGGGAGAGGATCACGCCGGAGTTGCCTCTGGCACCGAGGAGCATTCCTTTGGAGATGCGTGCAGCGGTTTCGTGCAGCGGACTTTCGTCTGCGGCTCCTGCATTCTGGGCACCGGAGTTGATCGTCATGAACATATTGTCACCGGTGTCGCCGTCCGGAATGGGAAACACGTTCAGCTCATTGACCGTGATGCGGTTGCGGTTGAGGTTGGCGGCACCTGCCCGCACCATCTGTGCAAATAGCGTGCCGTTGAGAATGGTTGTATTCATACTGTTTCTCTTTTCTTCAAAAGATG
>JAZUDF010000065.1:0-16032 GCA_045639485.1 Faecousia sp.
GATGCCGCCAAGGGCATGGTACAGATGGCAAAGGACAACGCCAAAGCATCGGGACTGGAAGACAGACCGATCCGCTGGATCGTGGACGACTGTGCCAAGTTTGTCGAGCGGGAGATCCGCCGCGGCAAACGCTACGACGCGATCATCATGGATCCGCCGTCCTACGGACGCGGACCTTCCGGCGAGATCTGGAAACTGGAAAAAGACCTGTATCCTTTCATTCAGCTCGTTTCCGGCGTGCTGTCCGACAACCCGCTGTTCGTCATGGTCAACTCCTACACGACGGGGCTTGCACCCTCGGTCGTCGGCTGCATCCTTGACAGCATCTTCACCGCCAGATACGGCGGTCACACGGAAAGCGAAGAACTCGGACTGCCCGTCACGGACTCCGGCCTCGTGCTCCCGTGCGGTGCCACCGGTCGCTGGATTGCCCCGTAATCGCAAAGCACAGTAGGGGACGATGCCTACATCGTCCCGCTGAACGCATCATCATTTATCGCCGTAGGGGCGACGCTTGCCGTCGCCCGAAAGGTTGATTTGGAGAACTGTTTCTATGTCTGACATCATACAGACCGAAAATCTGTCTTTTACCTATCCGGCACAGGGCGACGTGTTGCCGCTGCCGGTGTTTGAAAATCTGAATATCGCCATCCGCGAGGGCAGCTTCACTGCCGTCATCGGGCCGAACGGCTGCGGCAAATCCACGCTTGCAAAGCAGATGAACGCCGTGCTGCTTCCTTCCGGCGGCAGAGTGCTCGTCAGCGGCATGGACACGGCGAACGAAGACGACCTGCTTGCGATCCGCAAGACCGTCGGCGTGGTGTTCCAGAATCCCGACAACCAGATCGTTTCCAATGTCGTGGAAGAGGACGTGGCGTTTGCACCGGAAAACCTCGGCGTTCCCACGCCCGAGATCCGTCAGCGTGTGGATGACGCCCTCAAGCAGGTCGGCATGTACGAATTCCGCGACCATGCACCGCACCTGCTGTCCGGCGGACAGAAGCAACGCATCGCCATCGCAGGCGTGCTTGCCATGCAGCCGCGGTGCATCGTGCTCGACGAGCCCACCGCCATGCTCGATCCGCAGGGACGCAAAGAAGTCGTCGAGACCGTCCGCCGCCTGAACAAAGAAAAGGGCATGACGGTCGTTTTGGTCACGCACCACATGACGGAGGCCATTTATGCCGACCGTGTGATCGTACTCGACAAGGGCACGGTGCTGACGGACGGCACACCTGCAGAGGTGTTCTCGCAGGTCGAACTTCTGCAAAACGCGGGACTTGCCGTGCCGGAAACCACGGCACTGCTGTTTGAACTGAAAAACGCAGGCTGGGACGTGCCGCTTGACGCACTGGACACGGACAGCTGTGCACAGGCGATTTGCCGCGTGCTTCAAAACAAAGACTGAAATCATCTCGGAGGAAACCACATTGCCCCCTATCATCGAGGTACGCAACCTCTCACATATCTACAGCCCCAACACGCCGTTTGAGCGTACGGCTGTCAAAGAAGTGAATATCTCCGTGCAGGCGGGCGAGTTTATCGGCATCATCGGCCATACCGGCTCCGGCAAATCAACGCTCATTCAGCACCTGAACGGACTTCTCAAACCGGACAGCGGCGAAGTGCTGTTTGAAGGGGAGAACATCTGGAAGGACAAGGCGTTTACCCGCAGCATCCGTGCCAAGGTCGGACTGGTCTTCCAGTATCCCGAATACCAGCTGTTTGAAGAGACCGTCTATAAAGACATTGCCTTCGGCCCCAAAAATATGGGACTGTCCGAAGAAGAGATCGACCGCCGCGTGATGCGTGCGGCAGGCTTTGTCGGCCTGACGGAGCGTCGGTTGAAAAAATCACCCTTTGATCTGTCCGGCGGCCAGAAACGCAGAGCCGCCATCGCAGGCGTGATCGCCATGGAGCCGCAGGTGCTCATTTTAGACGAGCCGACGGCAGGACTTGACGCTGCGGGACGCGACGGCATTTTGCAGAACATCCGTGCCTATCAAAAGGCACAGAATGCCGCCATCATCATGGTCAGCCATTCCATGGAGGAGGTCGCTGCCATGGCAGACCGCCTCATCGTGATGAAGGACGGCACCGTTGACATGATCGGCACCCCGCAGGAGGTCTTCAGCCAGGCACAACGCCTCAAGGACATGGGACTTGCAGTTCCGCAGGTGACGGAAGTGTTCCTGCGTCTGCGGGAAATGGGCATCGACGTGCCGGAGAGCGTCTACACGCTTTCGCAGGCAAAGCAGGCCCTGCTCTCCCTGAAGGGAGGCAGCCATGCTTAAAGACATCACCCTCGGTCAGTATTTTCCCGGTAAGTCCTTTGTTCACCGGCTCGATCCGCGGACAAAACTCATCCTGACCGTCGTCTATATTGCCGCCCTGTTTGTGGCAAAATGGTATATCTCTTATGCCCTCGTGCTGGCATTCCTGCTCACTGCGGCATGGGTATCCCGCATCAGACTCACCACGATGCTCAAGGGTGTGAAGCCGCTTATCATCATTATCATCCTGACGGGCATCCTAAACATCTTCTACACCACGGGCGGCGTGCTTCTGGTAGACTGGTGGATCTTCCACATCTGGTCGAAGGGCTTGGAGACGGCGTTTCTGATGATTTTGCGTATCATCATGCTCATTGCAGGCACCTTCCTGCTGACCTACACCACCTCGCCGATCGCCCTCACGGACGGACTGGAGTCCTTACTCAGTCCGCTCAAAAAGATCAAGGTTCCCGTCCACGAGCTTTCCATGATGATGTGCATTGCCCTGCGTTTCATCCCGACGCTCATTGAAGAAACGGATAAGATCATCTCTGCCCAGAAGGCGAGAGGAGCCGACTTCGAAAGCGGCAATATCATCCGCCGTGCAAAGGCACTCATCCCGATTTTGGTTCCGCTGTTCATCAGTGCGTTCCGCCGTGCGGACGAACTGGCGACCGCGATGGAAAGCCGCTGCTATCACGGCGGCGAAGGCAGGACACGTCTGCGTCAGCTCAAATTCCGCGGCATTGATGCCGTGGCGTTCCTGGTCGGTGCGATTTTGCTCGCAGGCGTCATTGTTCTTTGCTGTTTTGGCTTGTAATTGAGGATTTTTTATGAGAAACATCGCACTGCTTCTGAAATATGAAGGCTCCGCGTACCATGGCTGGCAGGTGCAGAAAACGGACGTTTCCGTTGCCGAAACGCTTGAAAAAGCCGCCGCGATGGTCGTGGGACATAAAGTGCATATGACCGGCTGCGGCAGAACGGATGCAGGTGTCCACGCCCGCAAGTATGTTGCCAATTTCCGCACGACCTCCACGATCCCGGCCGACCGCATCCCTTACGCACTCAACACCCATCTGCCGGAGGACATCGTGGTCACCAGGGCGTGGGAGGAGCATGAGGATTTCAATGCCATCGGCTCTTGCGTGCGGAAGGAATATACCTATCTCATCTATAACTCCCGCATCCGTGATCCGTTTTATGTAAACCGTGCGTGGTTCTATCCCAAGCATCTGGATGAAGCCGTCATGCAGCGTGCCGCAGACTGCTTTGTCGGCACGCACGACTTTGCCGCGGTACGCTCGGTCGGCACGGATGTCAAGTCCACCGTCCGCACGGTCTATTATTTCAACGTCGAGCGGAAGGGTGACATCATCGAGTGCCGCGTCTGTGCCAACGGCTTTTTGTACAACATGGCACGTGCCATGGTCGGCACGGTGGTCTTTGCCGCGGAAGGGAAGTTCCCGCCCGAAGCGGTCACGGAGATCCTGGAAAACGGCAACAGAACGGCGGCAGGGCCGACGGTGCCTGCCGGGGGACTTTACATGACAAAACTCTGGTACGATGACGGAAAGGCGGTATTCGATGTCTGAAAAACAGCTGCCGCGTGAGAAGAAAACAAGGACGAAAAAAACCCGGAAATTCTCACTGAAAAACAATAAAAAACTACGCTGGGGCATTCTGATCGCCGTGGCTGTAATCGTCGTTCTGATCGTCTGCTCGATCCTGTTCCCGCGGATCTTCAACTTTGACCGTGTCCGCCGCTACTTCAACTATCTCGGCATTCCCGACGACGGCAGTTACGGCAACATCCGGTTTGACAGCAACACCACCAACAGCTTTGCTCTCTTTGACGGACGCTTTGCCGTCGGCTGTGAGGACGGCTTGTATCTTTACAACGACGACGGTGAACAGGCTGCACTCGTGCAGGGTGCACTGCCGTACCCGAAGATCTGCGTCGGCGGTTCCATCGCACTGTGCTACAGCAACGAGAGCAGCACGCTCGTTGCGATGAACAAAAAAGGGGAGTCGATCCTCTCTACAACGGTCAGCGGCACGGTGCTCGACGCGGAAGTGTCGACAAACGGCTGTGTCTGCTACGCAACGTCCGATAGCGGCTGCAAAACGCTCATCACCGTGATGAACAGCGATCTCAAAGAGATCTACCGCTGGCGTTCGTTCAGCCAGTATATCAACTGCTGTGCAATTTCGTCCAACGCATCAAGACTCGCAGTGATCGGCCTCAACCAGTCCGACAGTGTGTTCTGCAGCACGCTGAACATCCTTCGTACCGACTCCGAGGACGATGCCGTGATCGCAACGGTCGAGCTCGGCAACCAGATCATCTATGAACTGTGGTTCTTGCAGGATGACCGCATCTGTGCCATCGGCGAGAGCAGCACGATGTTCTTTGACGCCTCCGGTGAGCTTCTGAACGAGTTTACCTACGACGGACAGATGCTGACGGACTTTACCATGCATAACGGTGACCTGTTCCTTGCTCTGGACGGCTTCGGCTCCGGCAAGGACGGCGTAGTCATCAGCTTTGCATCCGACGGCAGCGAAATTGCCCGCATGGAATTTGACGATCCCGTGCAGAGCATCTCCGCCAACGGCAGATACCTTGCGATCCTGACCAAGACAGAACTGCTCGTCTGTGACAGAAAACTGGAGATCTACGACCGTGAGCAGGACGTGCCTGCCGCCAACCGTGCACTTGCAAGAACGGACGGCACGGTGCTTTTGGTCAGCAACGGACAGACCACGCTGTATATCCCCTGAAAAATCATCCGTTCGCAACAGAAAATTTACAAAACGTTGATCGTTTTTTTACAGCCTGTGTGCTAAAATACAGATCATCGGATCAATCCCTCCGCAGAAAGGAGATATGACAATGCAGCCTACGCTTTGCTCCCGCTGCAACAAGAACGTAGCGGTGATCTTCATCACGAAGATCGAAAACGGAAAAACGACGAATGAAGGTCTGTGCCTGAAGTGTGCCAAGGAGCTTGGCATCAAGCAGGTCGATGATATGGTGCGTCAGATGGGCATCAGCGACGAAGACCTTGAAAATATCAGCGGCGAAATGACTTCCATGCTGGGAGACGTCGATAATGACGGTGATGACGACGAGATCGAAAGTCAGACCGCGACCTTCCCGTTCCTCAACAAGCTCTTCGGCGGCATGGCACGCGGCGACAGCCAGCCTGCAAAGCCCGCAGAAGGGGAAGAGAAGCATAAAAACCGTGACGCGGCAGCTGTGCCGCCCGCAAAAAAACGCCATAAGTTCCTCGACACCTACTGCCTGAACCTGACAGAGAAGGCGAGAAGCGGGGGACTTGACAGAATTATCGGCCGCGAAGAGGAAACCGAGCGTGTCATCCAGATCCTCAACCGCCGCCAGAAGAACAACCCGTGCCTGATCGGTGAGCCCGGTGTCGGCAAGACTGCCATCGCAGAAGGCCTCGCACAGAAGATCGTTTCGGGCGAGGTGCCGTTTAAGCTTCGCGGCAAGGAGGTGTGTCTCCTCGACATGACCGCCATGGTCGCAGGCACGCAGTTCAGAGGCCAGTTTGAAAGCCGCATGAAGAGCCTCATCACCGAGATCAAGGCGTGCGGCAACATCATCCTTGTCATCGACGAGGTGCACAATCTTGTTGGTGCCGGCGATGCCGAAGGCTCCATGAATGCCGCCAACATCCTCAAGCCCGCACTCTCCCGCGGCGAGGTGCAGGTCATCGGTGCCACCACCTTCAAAGAATACCGCAAGTATATCGAAAAGGATGCCGCACTCGAACGCCGTTTCCAGCCGGTCACCGTGAACGAGCCGACGATCGAGCAGTCCGTTGCCATCCTTCGCGGTATCGCACAGTACTACGAGCAGTACCACGGCGTGGAGATCTCTCCCGAGATCGCACGGCAGACGGTGTTGCTGTCCGAACGCTATATCACCGACCGTTTCCTGCCCGACAAGGCGATCGACCTGCTCGACGAAGCGTGCTCGGATGAAAACCTCCGCAACGAAAACATCAACAAGCTTGCCGCCGCGAAAAAGGATCTTGACGACATCGACCTCGAGCTGAAACTTCAGAGTGAAGAAGTGCCGGAAGGTCAGGAGCCGGATTATGCCCGCATCGCGGAGCCCAAGAGCACACGCCTGCAGCTGCAGGAGGAGATCGACCGCATCGAGGCATTGCCGAAACCGCGTCTGACGATCGAAAATCTTGCCCGCATCATCGAGCTTTGGACGAAGATCCCCGCAAGCAAGGTGCAGGCACAGGAGTATGAACAGCTCCGCCACCTCGAAGACCGCCTGAAAGAGCACGTGGTCGGGCAGGACGAAGCCATCTCCGCCATCGCCTCTGCCATCCGCCGCAGCAGAGCGGGCATATCGCCCAAGAAACGCCCCGTTTCCTTCATCTTCGTCGGTGCCACCGGTGTCGGCAAGACGGAGCTCGTCAAGCGTCTGGCAGACGATCTGTTTGAGTCTGTGGAGTCGCTGGTGCGTCTTGACATGACGGAGTATATGGAAAAGCACTCCGTTTCCAAGATCATCGGCTCGCCTCCGGGCTATGTCGGCTATGACGAGGCAGGTCAGCTTACCGAAAAGATCCGCCGCAAGCCCTATTCCGTGGTGCTCTTCGACGAGATCGAAAAGGCACATCCCGACGTGCTCAACATCCTGCTGCAGATCCTTGATGACGGCAGGATCACCGACGCACAGGGCAGAGTCGTCAACTTTGAAAACACCATCGTCATCATGACCTCCAATGCAGGCTCCGACCGCAAGGACGGCTCCATGGGCTTCGGCAAGAGCCTGACCGAGCAGACCAAGGAAAAGGCTCTGAAGGCTTTGGGCGAGTTCCTGCGTCCCGAGTTCATCAACCGTGTGGACGACGTGATCTGCTTCAACAAGCTCACGGAGGAAAACTTCCGTGCCATTGCAAAGATCATGCTCAGTGAACTCAAAGCATCTTTGGAAGAACGCGGCATCGACCTTACCTGGGACGAGAGCGTTTATGACTATCTCACCGAGAAATCCTACTCCGTGCAGTACGGTGCGAGAAACCTCCGCCGTACCATCGAAAAAGACATCGAAAACCCGATCGCCGAACGCATCATCGACAGCTTCGAAGCACCGATCACGACCATGAAACTGACGGTGCAGGACGGTGCGATCGACCTGCAGGCACTGTGATATGAAGCAGCCTGCTTCCCGCAAGATCGCACTGTGCGGCATTTTTGCAGCCCTTGCCATCGCACTTTTGCTGCTCGGCGGCTTCGTGCCGTTTGCGGTCTACTGCTGCCCGATGCTGGCAATGCTGTTACTCGTGCCGCTGATGGAAGAATGCTCGGTCAGAATCTGCCTTTGCTGGTATTTTGCCGTGAGCCTGCTTGCCTTTCTTCTTACGCCCGACAAGGAAACAGCCTTTGTATTCGCCTTCCTCGGGTGGTATCCCATCGCCCGCAGACCGCTCGGCAAGTGGCCGAAACTGCCTCGGATCGTCAGCAAGCTTCTGCTGTTCAACGCGGCGGTGCTCGCCATGTATGCACTGATGATCTTTTTGTTCCGCATGGAGGCCGTGGCAGCAGAGTTCCAAGCCGCCGGACTTCCGGTGCTGATTTTGCTTCTGGTGCTTGCAAACGTTCTTTTTGTGGTCTTTGATATCCTGCTCGGCCGCATGACCGTCTATTTTCATAACCGAAAAGGCAGAAGGTAATTCCTTCTGCCTTTCTCGTTATCACCCGATATCACGCGTTATCTCTGCTTCATTTCGATATCCAACTACAACTACAACAGCAACTACAACTACAACTCCAACAGCAACTACAGCAGCAGCTACAACCATACCGCGATCAGCCGACAAAAGCAGTGTACTTTACATCGAAATGCGGTTGTGGTATAATTTGTCAGTAAGAAAAAATCACCGCAAAGGAGACCGACCTATGAAAAAATCCGTCCTTCGCAACTATGCAAAGCTCATCGCCCGCACCGGCATCAACGTGCAGAAAGGGCAGGACGTCATCGTCTATGCCGAGCTTGACCAGCCTGAATTTGTTCAGATGGTCGTTGAAGAATGCTACCGTGCCAAAGCACGCGAGGTCAAAGTTGAATGGAACTATCAGCCGCTGCAGAAGCTGCACTACCGCTACCGTTCCGTCACCACCTTAAGCCGCGTGGAAGAATGGGAAAAGGCAAGACTGCAGCACTACGTTGACACGCTGCCTTGCCGCATCTATCTCGTCAGCGAAGATCCCGACGGTCTGAAGGGCATCAATCAGGAAAAGATGGCAAAGTCGAGCCAGAAACGTTTCCCGATCATCAAGCCCTACCGCGACCAGATGGAAAACAAATACCAGTGGTGCATCGCGGCAGTGCCCGGTGCGGCCTGGGCAAAAAAAGTCTTCCCCGACCTGAAGAAAAATCAGGCGATCGAAAAGCTCTGGGAAGCCATTTTGTCGACCTCCCGCGTGACGGACGATCCCGTCAAGGCGTGGGAAGACCACAACAAAGATCTGCATGACCGCTGTGCCTACCTCAACAGTCTCGGCATCGAAACACTGGAATACCACAGCAGCAACGGCACCGATCTTCGTGTCGGCATGATCCCGCAGGCGGAGTTCAAGGGCGGCGGCGACACGAGCTTGCAGGGCATCTTCTTCAACCCCAACATTCCCACCGAGGAATGCTTCATTTCCCCGATGCGTGGCAAGGCAGAGGGCATCGTCTATGCCACCAAGCCTCTGTCCTATCAGGGCCAGCTCATCGAAAACTTCTCCGTCCGCTTTGAAAACGGCAAGGCGGTCGAGGTACACGCAGAAAAGAACGAAGACCTGCTCAAAAAGATGATCGCCATGGACGAAGGAGCCGCCTACCTCGGCGAATGTGCCCTCGTGCCGTACGATTCTCCCATCAGCAACTCCGGCATTCTGTTCTATGAAACGCTGTTCGATGAAAACGCCGCCTGCCATCTGGCACTCGGCATGGGCTTTGCAGACTCCATCAAGGACTTTGAAAAGTATTCCCTCGACGAATGCCGTGAAATGGGCATCAACGACTCCATGATCCACGAAGACTTTATGATCGGCTGTGAAGATCTCTCCATCGACGCACATACCCGCGATGGCAAAACCGTCCCCATCTTCAGAGATGGTAATTGGGCGTTCTAAACACGCAAGGAGGCAATCTTATGCTTTACAAACAGTTTCAGGATCTGAACCTCTCCGCACTCGGCTTCGGGTGCATGCGTTTTCCGACGGTCGACGGCGACAGCGGCCGCATTGATGAGGCTGCTACCCACGCCATGATCGACCGTGCAATGGAAGCGGGCATCAACTACTACGACACCGCATGGGTGTATCACAAGGGCAATTCCGAGCGTGTCATCAGTGAAGCACTGAGCCGTTATCCCCGCGACAGCTACTATCTTGCCACCAAACTTTCCGCGTTTGAAGAAGACGTCTGCCGTGATGTTGCAACGTGGTTTGAAAAGCAGCTTGCCACCTGCAAGACCGACTACTTCGATTTCTACCTTCTGCATTGCGTGCAGGAGAGCAACATCGACTGGTACTTAAACGAAGAATACGGCGTGATCGACTATCTCAAAGCACAGAAGGCAGCAGGCCGCATCCGTCACCTCGGCTTCTCCTGCCACTGCAGCCTGCACACACTCGAGCGTATGCTCGATGCGTGCGGCGATGACATGGAATTCTGCCAGATCGAACTCAACTGGTACGACTGGTCGTATCAGAACGCAAAGGACAAAGTGGCTTTGCTCAATGCCCGCAACGTTCCCATCTGGGTGATGGAGCCGGTACGCGGCGGCAAACTGTCGTCCCTTTCGGCTGCTGACACCGAAACGCTCAAAGCCCTTCGTCCCGATGAGAGCATTCCCGCCTGGTCGTTCCGCTTCCTGCAGGGCCTTGACGGCATCGGCATGATCCTCTCCGGCATGACGGCGATGGAGCAGTTAGAGGACAACCTCAAAACCTTCGAAACAGACAAGCCGCTGGGTGACGAAGAAAAGAAGACGCTCCTCGACATTGCAGACCGCATGATCGCGGGCGGCACGATCCCGTGCTCTGCCTGCCGCTACTGCTGTGACGGCTGCCCGATGGGACTGGATATCCCGTCGCTGATCAAACTCTATAACGAGCACATCCTCACGCCGGACAACCCGATGCCCGAGGACGCACTGGGTGACCTGCAGTCTCCCGCAGACTGCCTCGGCTGTCAGAACTGCGAGCAGCACTGCCCGCAAGGTATCAAGATTTCCGAAGTGATGGCGGCATTTGCCGAAAAACTGGAGGGTTAAACATGATCTACCGCGAGTTTCAGGGGAAAAGGCTTTCTCTTTTAGGCTTCGGCACCATGCGTCTGCCGCAGAAGGACGGAGCCATCGATCAGGAGCAGGCCGAGAAGATGACCGACTACGCCATCGCAAACGGCGTCAATTACTTTGACACCGCCTATCCCTATCACGGCGGCAAGTCCGAGCTGTCCATCGGCAAGGCACTGTCCAAGTATCCCCGTGACAGCTACTACCTCGCCGACAAATACCCCGGCCACCAGACCGCTGACAGCTACGATCCGTCAGAGGTCTTTGAGGCACAGTTAAAGAAATGCGGCGTAGACTATTTTGACTTCTATCTTCTGCACAACGTCTGCGAAAACTCTATCGACACTTATCTCGACGAGCGGTGGAATCTCATTCCGTATTTCATCGAGCAGAAGCGTCTCGGCAGAATCAAACATCTCGGTTTTTCCTCCCACGGCAGACCGGCCAATCTTGCCAAATTCCTCGACCTTTGGGGCGAGCACATGGAATTCTGCCAGATCCAGCTCAACTGGATGGACTGGACGCTGCAGCAGGCAAAGGAAAAGTACGATCTGCTCACCGCACGCAGCATCCCCGTCTGGGTGATGGAGCCGGTACGCGGCGGCAGACTTGCAAACCTCACCGACGAGCAGGCAGCCACCCTCAAAGCCGCCCGTCCGGAGGAGAGCATCGCTGCTTGGTCGTTCCGCTTCTTGCAGAACCTTCCGAATGTCGGCATGGTGCTGTCCGGTATGTCCGACCTTGCACAGATGCAGGACAACGTCAAGACCTTCACGGAAGAAAAACCCCTTTCCGACGAGGAAACCGCGATGCTTCTGACGATGGCGGAGCAGATGAAGAACTCCTTGCCCTGCACCGCCTGCCGCTATTGCTGTGACGGCTGCCCCATGGGACTCGATATCCCGACCTTTATCGCCGCTTACAACGACCTCCGCTTTGCAAAGGCGGGCTTTACCGTCGGCATGATGATCGACTCGCTGCCCGAAGAGCAGAAACCGTCTGCCTGCCTCGGCTGCGGTGCGTGTGCAGCTGCCTGCCCGCAGAGCATCGCCATCCCGCAGGCGATCGCAGATTTGAACGACCTTCTCTCGCAGATGCCCAAATGGGACGACGTGTGCCGCGAGCGTGCCGCCGCAGCCGCCGCAGAGAAAGCATAATAGAGCATAAGAAATCCGGTGCGTTTTGAAAACGCACCGGATTTTTTTAACGGTTTTTCATCATCTCACGCATACGCGTTGCGTGGTCGAGAATACGTTTCCTCATTCTGAGCGTCTGCGGGGTGACCTCTAAGAGTTCATCGTCAGCGAGGTATTCCAGACACTGTTCCAGAGAGAACTGACGCGGGGGAGACAGGCGGATGGCTTCGTCACTGCCGGCAGCACGCATGTTGGTGAGCTGCTTTTTCTTGCACACGTTGACGGACATATCCTCGTTGCGGTTGCACGCACCGACGATCATGCCGGCGTAAACAGCCGTGCCGGGGTTGACAAAGAGCTGACCGCGATCCTGCACGCCGCCAAGGCCGTAAGCGGTGGTCTCGCCGGTTTCAAAGGCGACAAGGGAGCCGGTCTTGCGGCGTTCGATCTCGCCCTTCATGGGTGCATAGCTGTCAAGCACGGAGGACATGATGCCTTCGCCTCTTGTATCAGTCAAAAACTCACTGCGATAGCCGAACAGACCTCTCGACGGTACTAAGAACTCCAGACGGTAGCGGCTGCCCATGGGCGTCATGGAAAGCAAATCGCCCTTCCGCTGACCGATCTTTTCGATCACGGAGCCCATGGAGCCTTCGGGAACGTCGGCGACCATGCGTTCGATGGGTTCGCAGGTCTTGCCGTCGATTTCCTTTGTGAGCACACGCGGGGTGGAAACGGAGAACTCGTAGCCCTCACGACGCATCGTTTCAATGAGGATGGAAAGATGCATTTCACCGCGGCCTGCCACGTTGAACGCATCCGTGCCCTGCTCGGTCACGTGGAGGGAAACGTCCTTCAGAAGTTCACGCTGCAGACGGTCACGCAGGTTGCGGGAGGTGACGTATTTGCCCTCTCTGCCTGCAAAGGGGCTGTCGTTGACCGCAAAGGTCATTTCGATGGTGGGATCGGAAATTTTCACAAAGGGCAGCGGCTCGACCTTTTCGGGAGCACAGATCGTTCTGCCGATGGTGAGGTCTGCCATACCGGAGAAGGCAACGATCTCGCCTGCGGATGCTTCGGTGATCGGTGCTCTGCCCAGACCGTCAAACTCATAGAGTGCCACGACCTTGCCCTTTTCCAGGTGGTCGGGATCGTGGAAGTCACAGATGGAAACTTCCTGATTCTGGCGGATGGTGCCGCGTTCGATCCGGCCGATGCCGATCCTGCCGACGTACTCGTTGTAGTCGATGGAGGAAACGAGCACCTGCAGCTCGCCGTTGGGATCGCCTTCGGGTGCGGGGATGTAGTTGACGATGGTCTCAAACAGCGGGATGAGGTTTTCACCCATCTCGTGAGGGCCGTAAGCGGAGATGCCCTGTCTCGCGGAGCAGAAAATGGTGGGGGACTCGAACTGTTCTTCCGTCGCATCGAGGTCGAGCAGCAGCTCCAGAACTTCATCCATCACTTCGTCGATTCTCGCATCGGGACGGTCGATCTTGTTGACGACCACGATGACCTTGTGGCCGAGCTCGAGTGCCTTCTGCAGCACGAATCTGGTCTGCGGCATCGGGCCTTCGGCTGCGTCAACGAGCAACAGAACGCCGTTGACCATCTTTAAGATACGTTCCACCTCGCCGCCGAAATCGGCATGGCCCGGGGTGTCAACGATGTTGATCTTGTAGTCTTTATAGTGGATGGCAGTGTTCTTTGCCAGAATGGTGATGCCGCGTTCGCGTTCCAGATCACCGGAGTCCATCACACGGTCTTCCACTGCCTGATTTTCACGGTAAATACCGCCCTGTTTCAGCATCTCGTCGACCAGCGTGGTCTTGCCGTGGTCAACGTGGGCGATGATCGCAATATTTCTGATTTTTTCCTGCTCAATCATGGAAAATGCCTCTCAATACTCATAATAATCTCGCAAAGAAGAAATATAACATATTCCGCATCGAAATGCAAGATTTTTTCCGACAAACTGCATATTTTCCGTGTGGACAGACACCCTTTCCGATCGTTGGCATAGAATGGTAGTAAAATGGCCGCAGGAAGGGGACAGAGACAATGGATCAAACGGAGCGAGCCGTCTGGGCACGGGTGACGGAACAAAGCAATCTTCTGCCGGAGCAGGTGCTCCTGCCGGAACGGCTTTCGATCCTGATCGTGGAGGAAAAGACTGCTGCCGACGCTTACAGACAGCTTGTATCGAGGCTTTCCGGCACGGACGGCATCCTCATCCGCCGTCTGCACGCACAGACGGAAAACCGGGTGCGGCGGCTGAACGTGCTGTATTTTCTCATCAGCGGTCTGCGTCCGAACCTGAAAGCCGAGCACGTGCCGTTTCACGCCGACCGCTGTGACGCTCTGCGGGAGCAATATCTTTCCGTCCACGCACAGCAAAACCGTTACCGCAAGATGGCTTTGGAATTTCCGGATCATGCAGACACGCTGAATGGCTTTGCATCGGAACTGCAGCAGGATCTGCAAACGGTATCTCAGATCCTTCAACACTGTATGTAATAAAAAAGACGCCGTTTGGCGTCTTTTTTTACAGCGGATGCTGCTCTAAATAGTCATCTAACAGTTTTGCGGCAGTCACGACAAACCGCACACACGGACGAGCCTTGTAATAGCTTTCGGTCCGTGCCTCCGGCATTGGATTTGTGTCGGCGTTCAGCCCTGCAAGCAGCTCACTGCACTTGATCGTGCCGTGCCGTTCGCGGAAGGCGGCGGCAAGCTCCTGCACCCTTGCATAGTGTTCGCCTTTTTCTTCCTGACTGCTCTTCTCATCGCCGCCGTAGACCATGCCGAGCACCATGAACATACCCGTTACCGCACCGCAGGTCTCACGCAGGCGTCCCATGCCCGCACCGAACGAGGACGCAAGGTGCAAAGCCGTTTCCTTTTCCATGCCGGTCACGTCGCAGAAGGCACCGAACACCGCCTGGGCACAGTTGCAGCCGCTGCAGAACAGCTCGGCAGCAAGTTCGTCATGTTTCATCTGCCTTGTCCTCCAAAGAAAATTCGGGGAACTTCACGCCCCGCAGCTTTAAGATCGCACGGATGGGGTAGTAGCGGGAAAGATAGTATTCGCAGAACCATTCGTAGGTCGCGGCAGGCAGCTGCCGCAGCTCGGGTGCATCACAGCGAATCAGCTCAAACGTGGTCTGATCGCCGGAGATCAGTGCGGCCACGGCTTCCATCTGCCCTTCGGAGGCAAGACGGTCGAGTAACGTGTCGATGATCGTCACGCAGGCACGCTCGTCCTCTTCCGCGTAGAGTTCTTTTGTTGCAAACCAGTAAAGGAAGTCCGCGAGCTTCAGTTCTCTGCGAACCGTCACCTGCGACAGACGGAAAAAGCCGAGACCGTCATCGTTCTTCAAAACCTCGATGAGGTATTCAAGCAGGGCATCCTCCAGACACAGACAGTCCAAAAACGCCTCGTAGGCATTCTGCTTCTCTGCAGGGGCTTCTTCCGCACTTTCGGGAGCTTCTTCCTCCTGCACATCATCGTCTGCCTTCGCGGCGGCAGCGGCCTGCTGCAGGGCAGCAGCGAGTGCCTCGGGATCAAACTCGTCGTAGGCTTCCTGCGGGATCTCAGTGCCTTCCGCTGCGGCACACCGACGCACGAATTCGGGGATGCCGACTTCTGCGATCTTTCCCTGCAGTTCCATGGCACGTTCCATCTCATCCTGCTTTTCACTTGTAAAGCCATCGACTGTCAGACTGCCTTCGCAGACCTCGGTCAGATAGCGGATGTAGTATTCAAATAAGGACATCTTGTTTCCTCTGCATTTCTGTTTTTTGTTGCATCGTTCGCACAAACGGACAATCATACTATACCCTTTTGCACGGGAAGTGTCAACCTCGGCAACGGAAACAAAAGCATCTGTCGGGGACGGCGTCCCCGACGTCCCGTATGCACCGCATTTTCAAACAACACCGTAGGGGAGGGGCTTGCTCCTCCCGTGAAAGAATAAGGATGCTGTATGTCAGAGTGGCGGGGATTCTCCCGCGGGCTAAAAAACAGTTCACCGAACTGTTTTTACGGCGAGAGCCCCCGCCCTGTTCGAATCCCGCCACACAAATACCGATACCAAAAAGAAGAAGGACATCTTAAGATGTCCTTCTTCTTTTTGGGAAAGGTGAATTATACTATCAAGTGCAACAGTTAAGAAAAAATAGAAGAAGTTCATACAGATCTCTGGTAGAATAAAGTTACCACACAATAAACCACACGGAGGAGACCTGTATGAACTACACACATCTTACCATAGAAGAACG
>JAZUDF010000066.1:0-102613 GCA_045639485.1 Faecousia sp.
GCACCGTACGCAGTCGTTGCAAAGGCACCACCTGCATGCGGATGCGGCACAACGTTGACGATCTCAAAGCCGAATTTATCTGCGGTTGCACGTTCGGTGATCAGTGCTCTGTTCAAATGTTCACAGCACTGAACGGCAAGGAGGATTCCGCGGCTTTGCAGTTCAGGATAGATGCCGTCCCATACAGCCTGAGCCGCCTCCATGCTGCTCCCCTTCCCGATGCGTTCACCGACAACTTCGCTGGAGGAACAGCCGATCACAAGGAGCTGACCTGACTGCAGCTTGGCAGCATCGATCAGTTCTCTGATCGCGTCATTCGCCTGTTGTGTAATTTCATTTTTCATAATAGGACACCTGCCTGATAGAAGGAATTTTAAATAATACCGTGGTCAGAAGAACGGCAGCCGCGGCACCGATCGCACCTTGCAGCAAATTTCGCGGCAAGCTGATCATCGCACCGGCGGGGTTGCCGAGAAGGAACGTTTTATAAAGGAAATAACCGAGCACCATCCACAGTTCGGCGGGCACAGAAGCAGCAATCAGCCGAAGCGTGCGATATTTTCTGTCAGCATTTTTGCCGATGAGAAAGATCAGACCGGCGATCAGTGCACTCAAGCCCTTGACAACGAGCGTGCCGGGAATATAATAAGCACAACCGAGCACGAGGTCTGCAAGTGCGGAGCCGAATGCACCGCAAAGCATGCCCCAGTAAGGCCCGATCAGAAACACGGTCAGCAGCACCATGCAGTCACCGAGATTGGAATAGCCGCCCGGCGACGGAATATTCAGAAGTGTCGCGGCACAAATGAGTGCAGTCAGCATCGCAAACAACGTTATTTTGTGCGTCGGCCGGTCTGTCATGCATTCCCCTTCTTTCTAACGACTTATCTTATCACAAATCCGGCACGAAATAAAGTCCCAAAAACAGCATTTTTCACCTTTGCAGAATACGACGGAGGTTCTCCAATGATCATTGATTTTCATACGCATATTTTTCCCGAAGTCATGGCAGCTTCCGTGGTGGAAAAACTGAGCAAAGACGGCGGGATCCCTCCCTGTTCCGACGGTACGGCACAAGGCCTGCTGCAGTCGATGCAGCAAAGCGGTATCACGCACAGTGTGGTGCTCCCTGTTGCAACAAATCCTTATAAGGTTTCCTCCGTCAACCGTGTAAACGTATTAGAGCAGGAGGACGGATCGCTGATTCATTTCGGTGCCATGCATCCGGACTGTCCCGATTGGAAGCAGGAATTGCACACACTTGCCGCACACGGTTGCAAGGGGATCAAGCTTCATCCGGTCTATCAGGGTGTTGATCTGGACGATGTTCGGTATCTTCGGATTTTGGAAGAGGCTGCGTCTTTGGATATGACCGTTGTGACGCATACCGGCGATGACATTGGATTTCCGGGCGTTGTGCATTGCTCCCCTGCCATGGCACTGCGTGCGTTAAAGGAAGTCGGTCCGATAAAGCTTGTTCTAGCCCACATGGGCGGCTGGCACTGTTGGGAGGAAGCAAAAGAACTGCTGTCCTCACAGAACGTATGGATCGACACGTCATTTTCTGCAGGCAAGGTCGTACGCCGAAAGGATGCAGAGGATCGCGGAGAGGTTGAGCTCTTATCGTGTGATGCGTTTTGTGATATGATCCGAGCCTTCGGATCAAAGCACGTGCTTTTCGGTACGGACAGTCCCTGGGCAGGTCAGAAGGACGCTTTGCAATATCTGAAAAATGCCGGACTGAAGCCGGACGAAGCAGACGACGTTCTTTTCCGCAATGCCTCTTCCCTGCTGAACATAGTATGAAAAAAGGCGGTACCGCTCAGGCACCGCCTTTTTATAACATTTTCATGCAAAATGAGCTTCTGCATACCGCACGGTGTCCATGGCGTCTTTTGCATAATGATCAGCACCGATCTTATCAGCATAGGACTGCGTGAGCACCGCACCGCCGACGATCACCTTACAGTCAGGCTTCGACTCATGCAGCAGGCGAACAGTCTGTTCCATCGCAGGTACCGTCGTCGTCATAAGTGCACTCAGGCCAACAAGGGAAACATCCTGCGAAAGTGCACACGAAACAACGCTTTCGGGCGGAACGTCCCGTCCAAGATCGATCACATGATAGCCGTAGTTTTCAAGCAGAACTTTCACGATATTCTTTCCGATATCATGAATGTCACCGCGTACCGTTGCAAGAATGATCTTTTTATGGGAAGACGGAGAAACACCGTCCTTCTGCAGTTGGGTACGAATGACCTCAAATGCGGAAGATGCAGCCTCCGCACTCATCAGAAGCTGCGGCAGATAAACGGTTTTCTGCTCAAACCCCTGACCGACGCGGTCAAGAGCGGGAATGACGTAGCCGTCGATCACATCCATCGGAGCAACAGACTGTAAAAGCGTCTTTGCAGCATCTGCTGCCGCAGATTTCATGCCTTTTTCGATTGCTTTTGCAAGATCCGGCTGCATATCAGTCGCTGCAGGTGCAGAAACATCCGATGTCTGATCAGCAAAAGAAATGTAGGAAGCAAACTGTGCGTCTTTTCCGCAAAGTGCGGAAGATGCAGAAAACGCTGCCATGACAGAACGGGCACCGGGATTGAGAATCGCTGCATCCAGTCCCTGCTGCAGTGCCATCGCGGTAAACGCCGCTGTGACATTCTCACGCTGCGGCAGACCGAAGGAAATATTGGATACACCGAGAGAAGTTCGGCAGCCCAACTCCCGTGAGATGCGACGTACGGACTCGAGAGTGACTTTTGCAGCATCCGGTGCTGCTGAAACTGCCATTGCAAGCGGATCAAAGATCAGATCCTTGCGGGAAATACCGTAAGACTCCGCCGTACGGATGATCTTTTCTGCGATCTGAGCTCTGCCATCTGCCGTTTCCGGAATACCGTTATCATCCAGCGTCAGAGCGATCACCGCACCGCCATACTTTTTCACGAGCGGGAAGATCGCGTCCATGCTCTCCTGCTTGCCGCTGACGGAGTTAACAAGCGGCTTGCCGTTATAAACACGCATGGCACGTGCAAGTGCCTTCGGATCGGAAGAATCTAACTGCAAAGGAAGTGCCGTCACTTCCTGCAGTTTCTGCACAACGTCTGTCAATACAGCGGGTTCATCCAATTCAGGCAGTCCGACGTTGACGTCCAGAATTGCCGCACCGTCCTGCTCCTGCTGCACAGCGAGCGACAGAATATAATCTGTTTCACTGTTCCGGAGTGCTTCCTTCAGACGCTTCTTCCCTGTCGGATTGATGCGTTCTCCGATGACCGTCGGCGGAACACCGATCTCAACTGCATGTGTATAAGAAGAAACAAGCGTCTGCGGTTTTGCCGTATGGCAAGCAGGTATACAATCAGCAACCGCAGCAGATAGTGCCCGGATATAGTCCGGCGTCGTGCCGCAGCACCCGCCGAGAAGCAGAGCCCCCTGCTCCGCCATCTTCCGCATCAGTGCGGCAAACTGATCAGGCGAAACGTCAAAAACAGTCTTTCCGTTTTCGCTCCGAGGCAGGCCTGCATTCGGATTGACAGCAACGGGGACAGAGGCATAGGCAAGCAGCTCGGGCAGAATTTCCGACATCTGAGCAGGGCCGAGCGAACAGTTCATGCCGAGTGCGTCCACGCCAAGGCCTTCCAAAAGGGCAACCATTGCTTTGGGATCAGCACCGGTCATCAGCTTGTGACTTTCGTCGTAGACGTTGGTCACAACGATGGGCAGATCACAGTTCTCTTTTGCCGCAAGCACCGCTGCTTTCGTTTCATAGGCATCATTCATCGTTTCGATGAGAATGAGATCAGAAGATTCTTTGCCTGCATTGACAACTTCTGCAAACAGACTGACGGCGTCTTCAAATGCAAGATCGCCGAGCGGCTTGAGAAGTTTTCCGCAAGGGCCGATGTCCAATGCAACAAACCTGTGCTGCGGCAGATCGTTCGTTGCTTCGATCGCAGCTTTCGCATTGCGAAGTGCTGCCGCAACGACGTTTATAGTATCGTCGCCGAAACGCAGACGGTTGACACCGAAGGTATTGGATTTGATGATATTGGCCCCCGCACGCAGATAAGACGTATGCAGTGCAATGATCTTTTCCGGGTGTAGCAGGTTCCACTCTTCCGGACGTTGACCGGGCTGCAGGCCCATTTCCTGCAAAACCGAGCCGGTACCGCCGTCAAAAATCAGAAATCCGTTTTTTAGTTCTTCTTGAATATTCATAAAGACTCCAGTGCGGCGATTGCCGTAACAGATTTGGTAGGTGTCATGAGTAAGCTGTCGGTCAGCCCGACGCCGGGATACCGCGACGCATCAAGCCACGCCAGAAGATCACGCTGAAAAGAAAGCGACAGATCTCCGTAGCCGGGACTGAATCTCGATCGCACGGTCTGCATTTGGCAGCAGAAGTCATCACACAGCTGTTCGATCGCCGCTGTACCGACAGCATCCCAGATCACGGCATTTACGGGAGAAAGCCTGGATGCGGCAATTTTTCTGTCAAAAAACACACCGCAGGTCGCACAGAACAGGACTGCAGCAGTACAACCTGCAAAATGTGCAGCAAGCTTGCTGCTTTTAACCGGTGGAAATGCTCCGAAAGTGATCTGGTCGTCCTCGATTTTCATCGGAAGTTTGATGTAACACAGTTTGTAGTCTGCAGCAGTTTCCGCCTCTTGAGCAGCAGCCTTTACAAGCTCTGAAAGCTCGGGCGTTTCACGGCAGCCCATATAGCGGTAAACGCTATGCAGATCAAGCCGAACCGAGGAAACGCTGAACCGTTCCGTCCTCATCGGATGAGCTCCGAAATATTCTGCAGGATCTTTGCCGCAACCATAGGTTTGTTCATGGAATAGACGTGAATATGGTTCACGCCGTTTGCAAGCAGGTCAACGATCTGCTCCGTTGCATAGGCTATGCCTGCCTGCATCATGGCCGCAGGATTGTCACCGAACACGTCAACGATCTGACGCAGTCTTGCAGGAACGTTTGTACCGGACAGTTTGGCGGCACGACTGACCATGCTGCCGCGAGTGATCGGCATGATGCCGGGTAAAATCGGCACCTGAATACCGGCTTCTCTTGCTTTATAGAGGAAATTATAAAAAATGCTGTTATCGAAGAACATCTGCGTCACGAGATAGTCACAGCCGCTGTCAACTTTCTGCTTCAGATAGTCGAGATCCTGCTTCTGTGTTTCGGACTCGGGATGCACTTCGGGATAGCACGCACCGCCGATGCAGAAATCGCCGTTTTCACGAATGAAACGGACAAGATCACTTGCATAGCGGAATTCGCCGAGCTCGGTGCCTTCGGGCAGATCACCGCGAAGAGCCATGATATTATCCACGCCGGCAGCCTTCATCTGTGCAAGCTGTTCTGAAAGCGTCTGTCTGTCAGCACCGACGCAGGTCAGGTGTGCCACGATCGGGACACCCTTGGAGGACAGATTGCCGGCAACTTCGATGGTCGACTTACTGTTGCTGCCGCCGGCACCGTACGTCACGCTCATAAAATCGGGGTGCAGTGCAGCAATACTTTCGGTGGCTGCTTTCACTGTTTCAAACGCCGCCGTATTTTTGGGGGGAAATACCTCAAAGGATAAGGTCGGCGTCTGGCTGTTGAGCATTGTGTTCAGTTTCATGCAACCATCCCTTTCTGTGGTTTTTCCTCATTATGCCACAGAATGGCCAATGTTTCAAGTCTTTTTCCCGTTACCGACCTTCATAGAATACAATCCCGTCAGCATTTTCCACATCTGCTTATTGCATATGCCAGAGCAAGTCTGATCGCAGGCTTTTTGCAGCCAACGGACAGCGTTTTCCGTTGCCTCGTCATAAACGCCCGAAACATGTACTTCTTTCAGTTCCTGATAGTCGTCTGCAAGGGCTTCAAACATCGCCTGAATAAGCAGCACATGTTTATTCCGGCAGCCGGGCAGAAACGCTTGTTTCGGGTCGATCACGATCTGAAGCGGTACCGCAGCATTTGCTTCAACACGTGCAGTTTTATACTGCTTTTCAATGACTTGCCATGTTTCAAAATCAGTGATGCCCGTCACATCCATTCCGTGCTGTCTTTGGATCTCACTGACAGCACGTTTCGTGTTTTCTCCGTAAACTCCATCAGTCTGCACGGAAGGGATCGTATCTTCCGTCTGTGCGATCGTACGAAGCATTGTCTGCAGTGCTGCGATCGGTTTTCCTGCATAGGACGTCTGGTTCATACCGTTACACCTCCCCGTCTGCTGTCCGTGTTGCCCATTTGCAGTGTAGCACCCGGAAATTGT
The DNA here is from genome assembly GCA_045639485.1 of Faecousia sp. Taxonomy (GTDB): domain Bacteria; phylum Bacillota; class Clostridia; order Oscillospirales; family Oscillospiraceae; genus JAFRPC01. Next base: position 6,290 of record JAZUDF010000066.1, read on the forward strand.
GTGATCGCAGTAGTTTGCTCATGTCTGTGATCAGCAGCATTTCTCTGTTGGCTCTGCGGCATTATCTTTGACGAGCTTCCGAGCACTGCTCTACCCTGCCCGCTACGCTCTGCGATTCCGACATACTGATCGTAGATCGCATTCCATGTTGACGTATTGACAACCCCCGTGAGCGGGAGCCTTTGAAAACGCTGAAACGCATAAACTGCGTCTCTCGTTCTGACGCCATAGATTCCGTCTGTCGCAATAACGGGAACGGCAGAAATATACTGACCGATGACAGATAGCATGTATTGGAGATATCGCACCTGAGCACCGCGGTCTCCAACGCTCAAATTGACAGGATACGTCCACGAGATCGCATAATACCGCTGTCCTTCTGACCACAGTTCTGCCAGGTTCAGCACGCCAACATAAAGCCGAACCAGTTCGTACCACGTTTTTCTTCCGACGATCCCGTCCACTGACAGTCCAAAGATCCTCTGAAACACACGCACGGCATTGTCTGTCGCCTTGCCGAAAATTCCGTCTACCGTAATTTTCGGAATGGCGGGATAATTTTGTGAGATTCTGTTCAGTTCCTGCTGAACAACGATGACGTTTGGCCCGACGCTGCCGACACGCAGTGCCGTACCGGGGTAGGATTCCCGAATCCCCTGCACGCTCGCACCGGTGACAATTTCCGTATTGGTGCCGTAGTAATTTCTGATGATCCGCAAAGCAGAGTAGCCCTGCGTTGCAAGATACTGTGAGCCCCATTGGCTGAGTCCTTCGCATGTGACAGTCGTACCGTTGCAGAACTTCGCTGCAAGCGGCTCTACAAAACCCACACGCCGCAGATAGCTGTTGAAAAGGTCATCTACGATCGTCACGATCGAGTCAAAGAAGTTTCTTCCGTTGACAAAATGCTGATCGTAAGCGGTCGAGGACGTAATATCGAACGCATAGCCGCGGCTTCTGTAAAACTCCGTATAAACCCTGTTGAGTGCAAATGAAATTATCGCCAGAATATTGGCACGCAATGCACTTTCTTTCCAGGTCGGATAGATCTCACTCGACGCAACGTTCTTGACGTAATCCGTAAAAGAAACCGTGACGTTTTGGGCGTTGGAGGAAGGAGCCCCGAGATGCACGGTGATGTAACTCGGTATGTAAGGATAAATGATCGGCATTGCTCCCTCCCTTACAGATCCTGCGGTGGGATGTCGAATTGCTGCGTCAGAGCACCAGCCTCCGGAAACTGCACCAGCGGTACCATTTCCACCGCTTGCTGTGAAACGATCCCCGGAAAAACCTGCACGTTCCGTATAATCACCCGCCGGAAATCCGGATGACTTACGATCACCGTGACATTTGTCCATCCGCGTGCCTGATCCGGCACCTGGCTGTTCTCTTCCGACGGTGTTTCGACCGTAATATAAGACGTCAGACCGCTTTCATCGGTCTGCCTGAGTGCAAGAAGCGATGTCCTGCCGCCGTTTTCCGTTTCAATGGCGACCGTGCTGTCCTCCAACGGCAGTACGGCACGAGATACATAGGTACGTACACGAATTTGTCCTGAATCAGGCAAAATGATCCCTCCCGTCTGCATTAGTTTATGCAGGCGGAAGGGATCGCGTGTCAGGCCTTATTTTCTGTTCTTATAGTCCTTATCTGCTTTTGCACGCCAGGTTCCATTGTCAACGCTGCCCATCTTTCGTGCACAGCAGACAGCGGCGTTCACTGCATCGTACGCAACTGCCGTCCCTCTGATATCCGCATGATAGTTCACCGCAAATTCTTCGCGGATCCCGAACCTTTTGGCGGTGTTGACCGCATCGATATTAGCAGCAAGGAACAAAAATTCCCAACCGTATTTTTCTCGCTGTTTTTCGATCATATTGCGTACACGGTCTGCAGAATACTTTCTGCTTGCGTTTTCCATACCGTCCGTGATGATCACGAACAAGGTATGCTCCGGTACATCTTCTTTGCGTGCATACTTGTGTACGTTGCCGATGTGATGCACAGCATCTCCGATTGCGTCAAGAAGAGCCGTGCAACCGCCGACAGTATAATCGTCTTTTGTCATTTCTCTGACGTCTTTCAGCGGTACACGGTCATACAGTACGCTGCTTTCATCAGAAAACAGCACTGTGGAAACAAATGCTTCCCCCTCCTGCTTCTTCTGTTTGGCAAGCATGGAGTTGAACCCGCCGACTGTATCATCGATCAGAGAATACATCGAGCCGCTGCGATCGAGCACAAATACAAGTTCCGTCAAATTCTTTTTCATAATTCCATTCCTCCTGATAAATAATGTGGCTGTAGGGGTTTGTTCCTTACAGCCACATTCTATCAGGTATGATTACAGAAAAGGTCGCCTGCAAAGCGACAAAATCAGGAGCCTAGCAGCACCTGATCAAAGGCAAATAACGCTTCGTTGATCTCAAAGATATTATATTTTCCGTTGCGGATAAAATACTCTATGATCAGATCAAAACGGCTGCTGTGCGACAGTGCATAGCCCGCTTTTTTCAAAAGATCCGTCGCCTCTTCGTACGGCAGTTCCAGTGCGACCGCAAATGCGATCGCCGTCTGTTTGCTTGGTTTATAGTGTGCATCACTACGGATCTTGGAAAACAGTTTCCGGTCAATATTCGCTTTTTTATAGCAATCGGAATCTTTCAGGCCTTTCTCATCGATCTTCCGTAGAAGCATTTCGGAAAAGCTTTCATCCTGCTGCTCAAGATAAGCACGCAGCGAGCCGGCCGCTTTGGCAGGCGGGAGCTTTTTTGGTTGCTTTGGCTTGACGGAGGCAGGCATCATGTTCGAACCGAGATCCGCGTACGCGGAAGGAAGCGGCATACTGTAGTAGGCTGCTCTGTGTGCTTCCTCGGGTGCATTCACATGGAGCGAAACATAATTATCATCAATAAACCGCCGAATGTCGGAGAACTTCTCCTCACCTATCTGCAGGACTTCTTTATCGAAAATAACAAGATAGACCAGCATGTCGTTCTCTTCAAGCCATTCTCGAATGGTACCGGCAGCCACGTCAAGAGCGGCCGCTTTCGGATAGCCGTAAACGCCTGCGGAGATGAGCGGGAATGCAACGCTTTGACATTCCAGAGATTTCGCAGCTTCCAGCGAGCGGAGATAGCATGAACGAAGCAGAGCTTCTTCCTTGGCACATCCTCCCTGCCAGATCGGGCCGACCGTATGGATCACGAACCGGCAAGGAAGCTTGTAAGCTTTCGTGATTTTGGCGTCACCCGTTTCGCAGCCGCCCAGCGTCCTGCACTCTTTCAGCAGCTCCGGTCCTGCCGCCGCATGGATCGCACCGTCAACACCGCCACCGCCGAGTAACGAATTATTTGCGGCATTGACAATGGCATCACAATGAAGATTTGTAATATCCGCACGAACAAACTGTAAAGGCATGTCTTCACCTCCTTTTTGATTATAGCATCTTCATTCAAGTCTTTCAATCACGCAAAATATATGTTGACATATTCATATGAATACATTATCATATGTTCAGAAATGAGGTGCTATGATGCAGCGTACACACACGAAACAAATCAATACTGTCCGGCAGCAGCTGCCGCCGACAGAAACTGTCTGTGATCTTGCGGACCTGTTCAAGGTCCTCGGAGACGCCACGCGCATGCGTATCCTGTTTGCACTTTATGCTTCTGAATTATGCGTCTGTGCGATCTGCGAACTCCTCAGTATGGAGCAGTCAGCAATCTCGCATCAGTTAAAAGTGCTGAAGGATGCAAGGCTCGTCAAAAACCGTCGTGACGGAAAAACTGTTTACTATTCTCTGGCAGATGACCACGTGGGTACCATGATCGTGCAGGGATTCGATCATATCTCCGAATCGGGTCATACGGCAAAAGGAAGTGATTTGGGTGGATAAATCTGAACGCAATCAGATCATTCGTATCGTTCTTTCTTTCCTTTTTCTTATAACAGCACATTTTCTCCCGCTGCCGATGCCGTGGAAAATGTGTTTCTATCTTCTTCCCTATCTGCTCGTCGGTGCGGAAGTCATCATCGAAGCAATTCGCGGACTGCTTCACTTTGAGATGCTTGAAGAAGCGTTTCTGATGACAGCGGCGACCATCGGAGCATTTGCCTTAGGTGCCTTTGACGAAGCTGTTGCAGTTATGCTGTTTTATCAAGTCGGGGAACTTTTTCAGTCGCTTGCCGTCGGAAAAAGTAAAAAAGACCTGTCCTCACTGCTGGATCTTCGCCCGGATACCGCAACCGTTTTGCGAAACGGAGCCAGTCAGACAGTAGCGGCGGAAGATGTTCTTCCCGGTGAGATCCTGCAAATCCGCCCCGGTGAAAAAATACCGTTGGACGGCGTTCTGCTCACCGGCGAAACGTCTGTCAACAGCATGGCACTGACCGGAGAGAGCCTTCCGCAGGATCTGCACGTCGGTGACACAGTGCCGAGCGGGGCGGTCAACCTGACCGGACTGATCACAGTAAAGGTCACGAGTGCCTATGCCGACAGTACTGTCGCACGCATCCTCGATCTGGTGGAAAATGCCGCAGACAAGAAGTCAAAAGCAGAACAATTTGTGAAGAAATTCGCAAAAATCTATACACCCAGCGTTGTGATCGCGGCCATTCTGCTCGCTGTTCTTCCGTCGCTGTTTACCGGCAACTGGAGCGAATGGATCCGCAGAGCCCTCACATTCCTCGTCGTTTCCTGTCCCTGTGCACTGGTCGTCTCCGTGCCGCTTGCTCTTTTCTGCGGCATTGGCGGAGCTTCCGGCAAGGGCATTCTGGTCAAGGGGGCAGAGTATCTCGAAAAGCTGGCCAAACTTTCAACCGTTCTGTTTGACAAAACCGGAACGCTGACAACCGGGCATTTTTCTGTTACTTCCATTTGCCCGAACGGCTGCACGAAAGAACATCTGCTTGAAATTGCAGCCTTTGCAGAGGCATATTCTTCTCACCCGGTCGCTGCCGCAATTGTACAAGCATACGGAAAAGAGATTGACCGGGCATCCATATCGGAAATATCCGAGTTTTCCGGTCGCGGGGTCATCGCCACGATCCGCGGCAAGACTTATGCCGTTGGCAACACAAAGATGATGGAACACGTGCAGGCGTCATGCCCGGAAGATACGTCTTGCACCACAATCGTCCACGTAGCAGAAGGCAAAAACTATCTCGGGTATCTGTCAGTCGGCGATAGCGTAAAAGCAAATGCCGCATCCGCCCTTGAAAGATTGCAAAAACTCGGTGTTGATGAAACTGTGATGCTGACAGGCGACCGCGAAATCACAGCACACCAGATCGCAGGATTGCTCCGCATAAGCAAAGTGCATGCAGAATTGATGCCGACAGAAAAGGTTTCAATTGCAGAAGCCTATCTCAGAGAGGGTAAAACAGTTGCTTTTGTCGGAGACGGCATCAATGACGCACCGGTGCTGATGCGAGCCGATCTTGGCATCGCTATGGGAGCTTCCGGTGCAGATGCCGCCATGGAGGCCGCAGATATCGTTCTTATGCGTGACGATCTTGATGCACTTCCGACAGCCGTCCGCATTGCACGCAAAACGATGCACATCGTCCGTCAGAACATCCTATTGTCCATCGCCGTTAAATTTGCTGTTTTGATTCTTGGGTTCCTCGGTCTGACCGGACACTATGATATGTGGATCGCTGTCTTTGCAGATGTCGGCGTTACGATTCTTGCCGTGTTGAATGCTCTGCGCGCATTTCACGTCGAAACTTGACAGTATATTACGAAAACAGTATAATAATAAACTAGATAATAATGCAGAATGGAGCACCATTTATGAAAAAAGCACTGAAGATCATCATTCCGATCCTTCTGGTATTGATCCTGCTGTTTGCTGCATACTGGTTCTTCTTCCAATACCGTTCCGATATCACAGCCAATATGTTTGAACGTTGGGGTGACCGCAGAGCGGATGCGGAAGATTATAAAGGTGCAGTTAAATATTATGGCTATGCACATGACCTGGATCCGAACGATACGGCACTTTCGGTAAAGCTCGCCAATGCTTACCGTGAGACCGGCAACTACACAAAAGCAGAATACATGATCGTCCACGCGATCTATGCCGATCCAGAAAACCTTGATCTGTACCTGACACTGTCCAAAATCTATGTTGAGCAGGACAAGCTGATGGACGCCCAGCTGATGCTGGATCACGTCAGCAACGAAACTGTTCGTGCAAAGCTTGAAACCTTACGTCCCGCCGCACCGGTTATCACTCCTGACGGCGGCAAGTATTCCGATTACATCTCGGTTACCGCAACCTATGACGAAGGCACGACCTGCTATGTGACGACGGACGGCGAATTCCCCTCCCTGAGCCAGGAACCCTACTCCGAGCCCATCGCTCTGGAAGGCGGCGAAACTACCGTCTGTGCGATCACCGTCAGTGACGACGGTCTTGTCAGCACAGCTGTTTATGCCGGTTATACCATTGCGGGTGTCATTGAAGATGCCGTCTTCAACGATCCGGCATTGGAAACCTACGTACAGGAAACACTCAGCAAGCAGGGCCGCACATTGCAGACGGACGACCTTTGGGGTATCAAAGAGCTCGATATTCCCGAAACCGTGACCGATCTTTCAGACCTGCACTACTTTGTCGGACTGGAAAGCCTGACGGTACACAATATCCCCTCTGCGGATTATTCCTTCCTCGCTGAAATGCCGCATCTGAAATACCTGAATCTTTCCGGCTGCGGTATTTCTTCAAGTGCCATGAAATACATCGGCGGATGCACGGAGCTTGAAACGCTGGATCTCAGTAACTGCGGATTGAGCAACATCAGTTCTCTGTCTACACTCACAAAGTTAAAAGTTCTGAATCTGGACGACAACAGCATCAACGATCTTGCCGGACTTTCAAAATGCTCTTCTCTGGAAGAACTCCACATCTGCAGAAATGCCGTCACGTCTCTCGTGCCGCTGTCTTCTCTGCACAGTCTGAAGATTTTAGACGTTTCGCTCAATTCGATCGACACGATTTCCCCGATTGCAAAGTGCACTTCCCTGACCGAGCTGAACGTATCCGACAATAAACTGACTGCACTCGACGGCATCGGCTCTCTGAAAAACCTGACCAATCTGAATGCGTCAGGCAACGAAATCGAGAGCGTGGATGGAATTGAAAACTGCAAAAAACTTGAAGTATTCGATCTTTCCAAAAACAAGTTGACGGATATCAGCGGTCTTGCCAACATCAAAACGCTGACAGAGATCAACATCGATTACAACGACGTTCTCAAAGTTCCCGATTTTGCGGATGACTGTGCACTCGTAACTTTCAGTGCGGCTCACAATTTCCTGGAAAACTGTGAAGGCCTTCGCGGACTCCCCAACCTCAACTACGTCAATATGGACTATAACAATATCCGAGACATCTCCTGTCTGCTCACCTGTAACCGCATTGTGCAGATCAACGTGTTCGGAACTTATATCAAAGATGTTGATGAATTCCGTGAACGCGGCATCATCGTCAATTACGATCCCACCTGACAAACAGAACAAAAACAGCAGCAGGAAGCTCCTGCTGCTGTTTTTTAATCGTCAAACGACTGCTGATCCGTATTCTCTTTTGTCGATGTTTCTGTGGGAGAAAACTTTTTGCTCTCTGCCACAGCCAGAGCATCACAGCGGTTGTTGTAATCGTTCTCGGCGTGACCTTTTACCCAATGATAATGCATCTCATGCTTTGCGGTAAGATCAAGCAGAATTTCCCAGAGATCAGGGTTCAATGCGGGTTTCTTGTCCGCTTTTCTCCATCCCTTTGCCCGCCAGGAAGCCGCCCATCCGAGGGAAAGAGCATCAATGACGTATTTTGAGTCGGAATACAATTCAACGGTACAGGATTTTTTCAGACATTGCAGAGCCGAAATGACCGCTGTCAATTCCATACGGTTGTTTGTCGTCACGGCTTCGCCGCCGGAGAGTTCCTTTTCCACGTCCTTGTACTGCAGGATCGCCCCCCAACCACCGTGGCCGGGATTGCCGCTGCACGCACCGTCGGTATAAATCGTTACTGTTTGCATAGAGGTTCCTCACATCTGTTTTTTTCCAGTATAGCATTGAAGCAGAAGTAAATCAATACAGAAGCCAGAAGGGACTCGTTTGCATTTTTGCCGTTGCCAGATAATAAAGGTTGCCACCAGTTTGAGAACTTGTGGCCTGACAGTCCACCGGACTGTCAGATTGAGAGTTCGAGTTCCTTCTTCTTTCTGGCGTATCAAAAAAAGAGAGAGAGGCGATCGCCTCTCTCTTTTTTTGGTACGCCAGAAGGGACTCGAACCCCCGACCTACTGGTTCGTAGCCAGTCACTCTATCCAACTGAGCTACTGGCGCATACCACGCTGTTCAGCGCCCCAATATAATAGCACGCCTATATTCAAAATGCAAGCAATATTTTTCTTTTTTTCAAAACTTTTTGAAAAATCTGAAAATCTATGCTATAATCAGCGTGGTGATAACTATGAAAGTCTTTCTTTACCGTCTTGTTCAGTGGACGTGGGGCATTCTGCAGACATTGATCGGGGCTGTGATTTTTCTGATCTATCGAAAAAATCCCCATTTTGAATATCACGGTGCGATTGCGACTGTCTGGCACGGTCAACGTGGCAGCGTTTCACTCGGCATGTTTGTTTTTCTTGAAAGCTATCACGAGAAAGCCGAAACTCCGCAGGAACAAAAGCTTTTGCGTCACGAATACGGACATACCATCCAGTCTTTGTTGCTCGGACCGCTGTACCTGCTGATCATCGGGCTCCCCTCTTTGATCTGGGCCGGCTGTTTCAGCAAGTACCGCTCCAGACGAAAGGTTTCTTACGACCGATTCTATCCCGAAAACTGGGCAAATAAGCTCGGCACGAAAATTGCAAAAGAAAAGAGGCGGAATACCGCCTCTGTGCGAGAAGATCATCGGTCCTGACAGACAAAATCTCTTGCCTGCGAAACAGCGTTTTCAATAGAGTTCGCAGCTGTATTGACCGCCCGCTTCACCTGCCTGTTTTTCGGCAGCACCATAGCGGCAGTTGCACCCACTGCAATCCCCGCACCCATTGTCCATAAAAACGACTTTACCTGCATGATACTCACTCCTCTCGAGCATAGTTTGTGCAAAATCGAACATATCACAACAAAAAACTACGATTTTTAACGAAAACTATTTCATAATCCGTCAAATTATGGTATCATTGTTATATCTTTTGAAATGAGGTGGCATGTATGTCCATTGACGTTTTACAAAAAGCCATTCGCAAAATGAAAAATCCCTCCATGTTCGGTCTGGATCCCACCCCGGACATTATTCCCGAATATATTTTTGAAGATGCCTATGCACAGTACGGTAACACACTGCGTGGCATTGCCGAAGCATATCGCGTGTTCTGCACCGGTCTTCTGGACGAGCTGAGTGACGTTGTACCCGCCGTCAAGGTGCAGAGTGCCTGCTTTGAGGCACTTGGCTACGAGGGCGTGAAAGTGATGCAGGAGCTGCTGGCATATGCAAAAGAACTCGGCTACTACGTTTTACTTGACAGCATGCGAGGCGACGTCGGCAATATTGCGGAGATTTATGCCAACGCAATGTTCGGTCAGATCGAAGCACGCGGTGAAATTTTCTGTCCCTATACCTGCGACGGCATCACAGTCAATGGCTATCTCGGCAGTGACGGCATCAAGCCGTTCCTCCCCTACCTCAAGGACAACAGCCAGAAAAATATCTTCCTGCTCATCCGCACCTCTAACAAGTCTTCCGGCGAAGTACAGGATCTGATCTCCGGTGACCGTGTAGTACACACTGCTATGGCTGATCTTGCACAGCGATGGAGCACAGGTCTGTTCGGGCAGTGCGGCTATTCCGAGATCATCGCCGTTGTCGGTGCGACAAAGCCGCAGATGATCGAAACCCTGCGAAGCAAGTACGACAGGCTGTTCTTCATGGTGCCCGGCTACGGTGCACAGGGCGGCACTGCACGCCACGTGCAGTATGCCTTCGATAAGTTTGGCCACGGTGCGATCATCTCCGCTTCCCGCAGCATTATCGCAGCCTGGAAAAACGAAGAAGGCTCTGACGGCAGGGATTACCGTCAGTGTGCAAGAAAAGCAGCAGAAAAGATGCGTGCCGGTCTTGCGAAGTTTGTGACGGTATTGTAATGACAAATATTTATGTGATCCGCCATGCTGAAGCGGAGGGCAACGTCTTTCGAAGGATCGACGGACATTACAACTCCCGTATCACCGCAAACGGCAAGAAGCAGGTCGAAGCTCTGAAACAGCGGTTTGCCGATATTTCGATCGATGCAGTTTATGCAAGCGATCTGTTCCGCACCTGCGAAACTGCAAAAGCAGTCTATCTTCCGAAAAACCTTCCGCTTCATAAAGATGCCCGTTTCCGGGAAACTTATTTCGGCATCTGGGAAGATCTGCACTTCGGTTGGCTTGAACGCTTCGAGCCGGAACAATACGGCAAATTTTCCCATCATCCCGAGCTTTGGCGTACTTGCGGTGCAGAACGTGCAGACGAATACGCCGGACGCTTTATCGAAGGTTTGGCTGACATCGCCAGGAAGCACGACGGTCAGACAGTCGCAGTTTTCACGCACGGATGTATCTCCGGTGAAGGAATGCGTCGTCTGTTCGGAGAGGATGCAAAAAAAGCCGGTCGGTGCGACAATTCCGGAGTTTCGCTGCTTCATTATGACAACGGCAGATTCTCGTTTTCTTATCTCAACGACAATTCTCACCTGACGGAAGATATCTCCACACTTGCACATCAGTTATGGTGGCGGGGAAAGCACGACTTTAATATGTGGTTTCGTGAGACAGAAGCAGCAGACACTTCCATGTTCGGTGATGAATGCACGGCCAAGGAAGGTCTGACTCTGAAAGTCGCAATGCTTGCAGACCGTCCCGCAGGATACGTCATTTACAAGTTAAGCGGAAATGAAGTCTGCGTGACCTCCATGTACCTTCTGCCGGAGTTTCGTCATGTCAGACGCGGAGATCAACTACTCGGCATTCCGGTCGTAGAAGGCCGTGCAAAGGGCTGCAAGCGGTTGATTGCAAAGGTTTCAAAGAAAAACGCTGAAGCGATCGCATTTTTCCGACGCATGGGTGCCGAAGAAGCTGAAGAATACACTGAAATTACCTTTTCCATGGAAATCGACATTCCTAAATATTAAAACCGGGGCAGCAATCAGCCGCCTCGGTTTTTCTTGACAAGCGTATCTGAAAAAGATAGAATGATTAAGCAAACGCCCCAGTAGCTCAGCAGGATAGAGCGACCGCCTCCTAAGCGGTAGGTCGGAGGTTCGAATCCCCTCTGGGGTGCCAAAAGAGGACAGGTACAGAGTACCTGTCCTCTTTTGGCTTATAGAACAGGGGGATTCGAACTCTGAATGCAACAGTCCGGTGGACTGTTGCCAACCAGTGCTCACACTGGCTGATCCTTTATTTTTGCGTTCAGCAAAAATGCAAACGAATCCCCTCTGGGGTGCAAAGAATCGGTGTTTTCTTTACGTCTGCCGATTTTTACTTCAATTTCTTTCCCTGATATTGATCGGTCTGAAATGTCAGGGCATCCGGTTTGTAAAAACACTCGACAAGCCAACGCGGGAGAATGTCTGCATTTCTGCCCACGTAGATCAGCATCCCGAGCATCAATCCGAAAAACGCCGTGCTGAAACCGAAAACATTGATCGCAGCAATATTGGAAGGTGTTTTCAGTGCGTGCTTTGATAGCGGCGGTTTGCAAATTCCAGGAACTGCTCTGTCTTTTTCCCTTTTGTAAGCACGAAGCAGCCCTTCGGAAGATACAGACGGTTTTTACAAATGCCCCAAAGGTCGCAGTATGCAGCAGTTCGCCGTTTGCCGAAGAAGGTTTTGACTGTGAATTCCTTTTTGTCCTCTTCCGAATAGCATACTGTACACACAAGCCAGGACAGAAGAAATCCCAACGCCACAAGCAATAATAATCCTGCACCGATAAAGCGAACAAGTCCCCGAAGCAACAGAAACACGGCAGCCGCTGCAGCAAATAACGCTGCAGCGGCTGCGAGGCTGCTGCGGGAACGTCTGACAGAAAAAGATTTCATATCAACGTTTCCCTGTTGTGCTTATTCTTCGGGCTTGATTTCGTCTGCACATTCACAGACTTCTTCTTTGACTTCTTCTGCACACTCACAGACTTTTTCTTTGACCTCTTCTGCACACTCGCAGGCATCAGCCTTCATTGCTTCTGCCTTCTCCTTTACTGCCTCAAGGCATTCGGCAACCTTGCCGGGTTCGCTTTCGGCATCTTCGCAGCGATCAACATCGGCGGGAGCATCTTTGGCTTTCAGTTCGTCGATCTGCTCACGGAGTTCGTTCACCTTGCGGACAGACTCGGTAACCTTGTCACACCAAGGCATGTATTCTGCTTCGTCAGCTTCTTCACCGGTGATAAAATCACGGTAAAACAGCTTGCCGAGTTCCGTATAGGCCTTTTTCTGCTTATCCTGCTCCGAACGAATATCAATGTTTGCCTTTGCGATTTGGGCAAGATTCTTTGCCTTTGTCGCTGCAGTCTGTGCAGCCTCGGTCGCCTTGGTCTTGATATTCTCAAATGTTTCGTTAAAGTCCATTTTTGTTCTCCTTTCAAACCGGGACAACGTCCCTTTGTCTGGTGACATTATAACATGGATTTGTGAAAAATTCAGGAGTTTTCCGAAAAATTCACAAAAAATTAAACATTTCCGATTGCGTTTTAATTATTTCTCTTCTTCATCATCATCGAACAGTTCAATGACAACGTCTTCCTCTTTCGGTTCTTCTGCTTTGTCCGCTTCTTCCGCTTCTTCTGCTTCGTCTGATTCTATATCTTCGTCTTCATCCTCGCGGGCCTCTGACTCCGGTGAGTTGACAAGCATGCGTTCCGGATCGGGCTTTGCACGGAAGCGGAAATATGCAAGCAGAATGATTGCAACAATAAAACTCAGCCCTGCGATCAGTTGGCTGACACGGATGCCGGTAGAACCGATGTAGAGGGAGTCGGCTCGGAGTCCTTCGATCATGCATCTGCCGAGACCGTACCATGCAAGATACATGAGCGTAATCTGGCCGTCATACTTCCGCTTTTTTGATGCAAAATGCAGCAGCACAAAACCGATCAGATTCCAGACAGATTCATAAAGGAACGTCGGATGAACGTACATAGTCGTAGTTTCAAAAGCCGAGGAAGCTGTGGTCAGTCCCATGCGGAGGAAATAGCCTTCGGAAACTGCAGCACCGTACGCTTCACGGTTAAAGAAATTGCCCCATCTGCCGATTGCCTGACCGAGCAGGAAACCGATGCAGACAAGATCGATAATCGGCAGCAGTTTTTTCTTTTTAATTCGTGTGTAAATGAAAACGCCGACGATCGCACCGATCACACCGCCGTAGATGGCAAGGCCGCCCTCCCAGATATAAAGCATCGAGATCGGATTCTGAAAATACGGATTGACGCCGGTCACAGGATCGGTATAGAACAGTACGTAAAACAGCCGTGCTCCGACGATGCCGAAGGGTGCACCCCAAAGGAACGCGTCGACAAGTGTATCCTGAGAAAAGCCAAACTGTTTGCATCGTTTCATTGCGTAAAACAGTGCAAGCAACATGCCGATACAGATGATAATGCCGTAATAATAGATTTCCTTGCCGAAAATCGTAAAATAACGCGGCGGATCGATCGCACCGATACCGAGACCGGGGAACGAAATAGAAATATCAAAATTCATGGAATGCCTTCTTTCTGAAAACGTACTTTCTGTTTGATTAACATACCACGAAACCGCAGTTCCGTCAAGAATCGAGCAAAAGAAAAAAGGGGCATTTTAGGCTTGTTATTTTGTCGCAAATCCGTTAAAATAAATGAAACTATTTATAAGGAGCATTTTCTGATGGAGTGGCTGGAGCTGACAATTCAATCTGCATCCGAGGGCATGGAGCTTCTTGAGACCGTGCTGTCGATGAACGGTTATGACAGTTTTATCGTTGACGATGCACAGGATTTCGAAAGTTTTCTGGAAACCAACAAGGATTACTGGGACGTCATTGACAATGACCTGACCGAAAAAATGCGGGATGCATCCAGTCTGCGGCTGTATCTGGAAGATACCCCTGCCGCCATGGAAGAAGTCTGCAGACTCCGTGAACTGCTTCGTACCCTGCCGCAGCAGTGGCCGGATGCTGATTTCGGTTCATTAGACGTTCAGACAGCCAACGTCAGAAACGAAGACTGGGAAAACAACTGGAAGCAGTATTATCAGCCCATTCCCATCGGCCAGAAGTTACTCGTTGTTCCGAAGTGGATGCAGCCCGAGAATCCGGAAGGCCGCATTCCTGTTCTTCTGGATCCCGGCATGATCTTCGGCACCGGTGCACACGCCTCCACGCAGATGTGCATGACTGCACTGGAAACACTCATTTCCGGAGGCGAAGAGATCATTGATCTCGGCAGCGGCAGCGGCATTCTTTCCATCACTGCTCTGCTCCTCGGTGCCAAGCACGCAATCGGCATCGACGTGGATCCGAAGGCAGAGGATATTGCCCGTGAAAATGCTGCCTATAACGGTATTTATGAAGACAGATTCCTCGCAGTGACCGGCAACGTTATCGCAGGTCAGAAAGATCTGTCCGAAATTCTCAGCAGGAAATACGACGTTGTCTGCATGAACATTTTCCCCGACGTCATCATTCCCATGTCCCCGATTTTGCCCGTTATCATGCATGAAAAGTCCGTTGTGATCTGTTCCGGCATACTCAACACCAGATTGCAGGAAGTGCTTGACGCATTAGATGCCGCAGGACTTGAAATCACCATGCAGCAGGAACAGAGCGACTGGTGCTGCCTGCTTGCGAAAAAACGCTAACCACCAATTCAGGAGGTGCACAGTTTGCGTTCGATTTCCTACCGCACAAAATTGCGGCTTCATAAAATTTTAAAAATATCAGCGTTAGTCATCGGCATCGTAGTCGTATTTCTTGCCGTGATGCTGCTTTATCATAAACGGTACGTCGTTTATACGCCCGACGGTGCCGTCATTGATCTTTCGCAGACACAGGAACCGACAATGCCTAATTCCGCAACGGAATTGTCCGGCGAGCCGACTGAAGACGTAACCATCATTTTTGACGAGCCTGCCCCGGATCTGTCGGAAGAAGAAGCGTTTTCCGGTTATTACATTGACATCGCCATGCTGCAGGATCCCGAAGCTGTCTATGAGGCCGTGCAGACACTGGAAGGCCCCGCTGTCGTGATGATCGATCTTAAAAGCAGCAGCGGTATGTTCTATTATTCCACAGGTATTGAAGGAGCCACTTTAGCAGAGATCGATGTGTCTGTTGTCGACGATATTCTTTCTTATCTTCGCTCTCACGGTTTCACTGTCATTGCCAGGATCGAAGCGTTCCGCGACAGATCCTATGCCATTGAGCATCAGTCCAACGGTCTTGCGATCAAGGGCGGTGCTCTTTGGTCAGATGAAGGCTATTACTGGCTGGATCCGGGCGATGAAATCACTGTTGAGTATCTGCAGCAGATCGTTCGGGAACTGGCAAGCCACGGTATCACGGAAATCGTATTTGATGATTTTTATTTCCCTGAAAATCCGAGTATCGTTTACCGCCACGATATCTCCCGCACGGAAGTGATCAACAACACTGCCGCTTCCCTGCTGGATTACTTTACAAACACCAACATCACGCTTTCTTTCGGCACCCCCCCAACCGATATCCGGATCAGCAGTCAGCGATCCCATATCATCATCACCGGTGCCGATGCATCAAAAGTCAAATCCATTCTGGAAAGCTACAAGGGGATCCATGATCCCGAGCATCAGCTGATCTTCCTGACGACGTCAAAGGACACCCGTTTTGACGGTTACAACATTCTGCGTCCGCTCATTCAGAAATAACATGTGGTTGTATTTGAAGAAGTTTACATCAAAACCCATTGTGCTCTACGGCATGGGTGACGGTGCTGACAAAGTATTATCAATATGCAAAAAGATGAGAATACCGGTCGCGGGCATCTTTGCAAGTGACGAGTTTGCACGGCACAACGATTTTCACGGATACACCGTGATGACATACAACGAAGCAAAGGCTGCCTTCGGTGATATGGTCGTGCTTGTCTGCTTCGGCACCTCCCGTCCGGAGGTACTTGCTCGCATCGACACGATTGCACAGGAGCAGGAGCTGTATATTCCCAACCTGCCGGTGTACGGAGACGGTCTGTTTACCGAAGAATATGCCGGCGAGCATTCTGAAGATCTGGGTGCTGTTTGTTTTACACTTGCGGACGAGCTCTCCAGGCAGGTTTGGAGAAATCTGATTTTATACCGTTCCCTCGGCGACTACAATAAGCTCAAGGCAGCAGAATCAGATCCCGAAGAGGTTTGGCAAAACATTCTCAAACCGACCGACCGAGAACATTATCTCGATCTCGGTGCTTATCGCGGAGACACCGTAAAAGAGTTTCTCGCCCACGTTTCGGACTATGCAGCCATCACTGCGATCGAGCCAGAGCCGAAGACCTATCAGAAACTCTGTGAAAACACAGACGGTTTACATGACTGCCGCAGGATCCACGCTGCTGCAGGGAATACGGACGGAACATGCCTGTTCTCTGCAAAGAAAGGCCGTGGCTCGACGGTTTCCGAAAACGGCATTGAGATTCCTTGCTTGCGTGTGGACAGTCTTTCCCCTGCTGTGCCGTTTTCTCTCGTCAATATTGACGTGGAGGGCAATGAACGGGCCGCAATCGAGGGCATGGAAGAAACGATCCGCCAGTATAAACCGAAGCTGCAGATTGCAGCCTACCACCGTGTAGAGGATTACTTTGCGATCCCGCAACAAGTGCTTGCCATTCGCCCCGACTACAAGGTTTATATCCGGCATTTTCGCGGTATTCCCGCGTGGGATACAAATTTCTATTTCGTTTAACTGTCAAACTGCTCAAAACCACCCTGCAATCTTTGTGCGTTTTGCAGGGTGGTTTTCTGTTGAAAAAAACAGATTTATCTTATATAATTAAAGTACAATTTCAGATTGATAGCTGCAACGAAGTGTTTCGCACACGGGCTTCCAACTATCACTCGGGGTTACTGAGTGGAGATGATTGGGTATTACTGTACACCTTTCATCCCCATTTTTCTTTTCGTAAATTATTTAGGAGGTAATTCTATGATCATTTTAGCAAACGGCAGACTCATCACCCGCGATCCGTCCAATGGTTACATCAAGGACGGCGGCGTCGTCATCGACGGCACCAAGATCAAGGAAGTCGGCAAGACTGCTGACCTGAAGGCAAAGTACCCCGATGCGGAGTTCATCGACGCAAAGGGCAACGTCATCATGCCTGCATTCATCAATGCACACACCCACATCTACTCTGCCCTTGCACGCGGCCTTTCCATCAAGAGCAACAACGCAGACAATTTCTACGACGTTCTGGACAAGCAGTGGTGGGCCATCGACCGCAAGCTCTACATGGGCGGCACGAGAGCTTCTGCAAACGCCCTTTACATCGACTGCATCAAGCAGGGTGTTACCACCGTATTTGACCATCACGCCTCCTACGGCGAGATCCCCGGCACGCTGCACACCATCGCAGAGTCCGCAAAGAAATTCGGCATCCGTTCCTGCCTGTGCTACGAAGTCTCCGACCGTGACGGCGAAGAAAAGTGCCTGCAGGGCATCAAGGAAAACGCAGATTTCATCACCGAATGTGAAAAGAGCAAGGATCCGATGCTGGCAGCCATGTTCGGTGGCCACGCCCTGTTCACCATCTCTGACAAGACCTTTGACCGCATGGTCGAAGCCAACAACGGCCGTACCGGCTACCATATCCACGTTTCCGAAGGCTGGAACGACGTTTATGATTCCATTCAGAACTACGGAAAACGTCCGGTCGAAAGACTTCGCGATCATGGCATTCTCGGTGAAAAGACCATCCTCGGTCATTGCATCCACGTGACGGACAAGGAAATTGACCTGATCCGTGAAACCGGCACAATGGTCGTCAACAACCCCGAATCCAACATGGGTAACGCTGTCGGCACATGCCCTGTCCTGCCGCTGTACAAAAACGGCATTCTTCTCGGTATGGGCACAGATGCTTACACCAACGATATGTTAGAGTCCATCAAGGTCGCTCTGATCGCACAAAGACAGAACGCAGAGCTTCCCAACGTCGGCTGGTGCGAAGTCACCGATATGCTCTTTAAGAACAACGCAAAGATCGGTGCAAGATACTTCCCCGATGAGATCGGTGTTCTCAAGGCCGGTGCAGCCGCTGACGTCATTGTCATGGACTACAAGCCGTTCACCCCGTTCTCCGATGCCAACATCGACGGTCACATGATCTTCGGTATGACCGGCCGCCAGTGCCTGACCACGATCGCAAACGGCAAGGTGCTGATGAAGGATCGCGAGCTCATCGGCATCGACGAGGAGGCTGAAAATGCTTACATTCTCGAAGAATCCAAGAAGCTGTGGGGCGACCTCAACAACTGCTCCTACAACGCAGACGGTGAGTGCTGATGACCAAAATCCTTTACATCGACCGCTTTGGTGAACTGAATTATCAAGATGTTACCACCGCATATCTCTCCAACTATCAGGACACCACAAGACTTGTGATCGGCACGATGGGCTGGGATATGCCGCGGGAAGATGCAGAAAAATGGATCATGAAGCTTGCAAACGGCAAGCAGGACGACCTGATCGATCTGACCTGCCTTGGCAGAGCACAGTAAGATGGTAGAAGAAATTCAAGCACGACGCCGCAGATTCGGCATCGCATTGCTGCTACTGCTTCTTTGGGTGGCTCTGTTCACCGTGCTGACGCATCTGTTCCCGATATCCTATATCTTCACGTATTTTCAGCCCTATACGTTATTGGAAGCGTTTTTGCTGCAGTTCATACCGCTTGTCTGGCCTGTTCTTTTCGTTTTAGTACTGACTTCCCTTTTAGGTTGGATTCTGCTGCGGTATGGCAACGAAATCGGACGCATCCTGCTGCTGATCTCACAGATCACGGTTCTTGCCTTTGATGCATTCATCACTCCCCTGCACCTGTTCAACGAAATGGGTTATTACAATGCCGTCGGCGGCAGAGTGCAGAGCAATTTCGCTGACACACTTGTGTTCGGCCTGTGTAGTGCGGTGTATCCGATTGCAGCACTCATCCTGATGAACAAATGGAAACCAAAAATCAAATAACCATATCCGGAGGAAATCAACATGTCTGAAAAAATGTATCCCATTCCCTTTAAATCTTTAATGAACTGGGTGCTTGAAGAATACAAGCAGTCCGGTACCGTCTTCGGCATCCGCAAGTTCTACAAGGCTGATCCCGCCAAGACGCTTCCCATCTTCGGTGAGAAGATTGAAACGCCGTTCGGCCCCGCAGCAGGCCCTAACAGCCAGCTGGCACAGAACATCATCGCCTCCTACATGGCTGGTGCCCGCTTCTTCGAAGTGAAGACCGTACAGAAGATGGACGGTCACGATCTGGCAGTCTGTGTCCCCCGTCCCTGCATTCTTGCAGATGACGAAGGCTACAACCAGGAATGGTCCACCGAGCTCGAAGTCCCGCAGGCACAGAACGAATACATCAAAGCATGGTGTGCACTGAAAGTTCTGTCCAAAAAATTCGGTCTGGGCGATCCCGACGGCTTCGTGTTCAACATGTCCGTCGGTTACGATCTGGAAGGCATCAAGGGTGACAAGGTCAACACCTATATTGAGAACATGAAGGATGCAAGCAAGACCACACAGTTCGCGGAGTGCAAGGCAGTCCTCAAAGAGCTCTTCCCCGAAGAAGCCGACTTCATCGACGGCATTTCTCCCCGTGTTTCCCGCAGCATCACGCTGTCCACGCTGCACGGCTGTCCTCCCGATGAGATCGAACGCATTGCGACCTACCTCATCACGGAAAAGAGTGTCAACACCTTTGTCAAGTGCAACCCGACCATTCTCGGCTACCGCACTGCAAGAGACACCCTCGACTCCATGGGTTATGACTATATCGTCTTTGATGAGCACCACTTCAATGAAGACCTGCAGTGGAAGGACGCCGTTCCGATGTTCGAGCGTCTGCAGGCACTGGCTGACAAGCAGGGCGTGGAATTCGGTCTGAAGCTTTCCAACACCTTCCCTGTTGACACCACCCGCGGTGAGCTGCCCAACGATGAAATGTATATGTCCGGCCGTGCACTGTTCCCGCTGACCATTGAAATGTGCAACCGCATTTCCAAGCAGTTCGACGGCAAGATGAAGATCTCCTTCGCCGGCGGTGCAGAATACTTCAACTGCGACAAGCTGTTTGAAGCAGGCATCTGGCCCATCACCGTTGCCACCACCATTCTCAAGCCCGGCGGATACAACCGTCTGGTTCAGATGTGTGAAAAGGTCGAGGCACTTCCCTTCAAGACATTTGAAGGCACATGCACCGACAGTATCGCCAAGATGAGTGAAGACTGCCATACCGATTATCACCACGTCAAGCCCATCAAGCCGCTTCCCACCCGCAAGTCCGAAAATCCCGTGCCCTGGATCGACTGCTTCTCCGCACCTTGTAAGGGCGGCTGCCCCATTGCTCAGGACATTCCCGAGTACATCGAACTGTGCAGCAAGGGCTTGTATAACGAAGCTCTGAAGCTCATCACCGAGAAGAACGCACTGCCGTTCATCACCGGCACGATCTGTGCACATCGCTGCATGGGCAAGTGCTCCAGAAACTTCTACGAAGAGCCTGTTCAGATCCGTGCGACCAAGCTGACCGCAGCAGAAAAAGGCTACGATGCTCTAATCGCTTCCATCAAAAAGCCCGCACCCGTAGAAGGCAAGAAAGTCGCCATCATCGGCGGCGGCCCGACCGGTATGGCTGCAGCCTACTTCCTCGGCAGAGGCGGCGTAGCTTGCACGATCTTTGAGCGTGAAAACAAGCTCGGCGGTATTGTCCGTCACGTCATCCCCGGTTTCCGTATCTCCGATGAAGCAATCGATAAGGACGCAGCTCTCATTTCCGCCTACGGTGCAGAGATCAAGCTGAATACCCCGGCTCCCTCCGTTGATGAACTCAAAGCACAGGGCTACACCCACATTCTGTTCGCTGTCGGTGCCTGGAAGGCCGGTCGCCTCGACATCGAAGGCAACGTCAAGCCCGTCATCCAGTGGATGAAGGACCGTAAGTCCGGTGCAGACACCTCTGCTCTCGGTCACGTTGCAGTCGTCGGCGGCGGCAACACCGCAATGGATGCTGCCCGTCTTGCAAAACGCTGCGGTGCCGCTTCCTCTACGCTTGTTTATCGCCGTACCAAGAAGTATATGCCTGCAGACGCAGACGAACTCGATCTTGCGATTGCCGACGGTGTCAACTTCCTCGAACTGGTCGCTCCGGTCAAGCAAGAAAACGGCAAGCTGATCTGCGACAAGATGAAGCTCGGCGATCCCGATGCTTCCGGCAGACGTTCCCCTGTTCCCACCGGCGAAATCGTCGAGATCCCCTGCGATCTGGTCATCTCCGCTGTCGGCGAACAGGTCGACGATGCACTGCTTGCAGCCAATGGCATTGAGCTGAACGCCAAGAAGCGTCCGTCCTTCAAGACGAACATCGAAGGCGTTTACGCCGCAGGTGACGCATTCAGAGGCCCCGCAACGGTCGTTGAAGGCATCGCTGACGCTGCCAAGTTTGCAGAAGAAGTCATCGGCAAGGCTTATGAATACGAGATCCCCGCAGAGGCTTATCCCTCCTATGAGAAAGCAACCTCCAAGAAGGGTATCCTGAAGATGGCAAAGGACGCCTGCTGTGAAGCAAGCCGCTGCCTGGACTGCAACACCGTCTGCGAAAACTGTGTTGACGTCTGCCCCAACAGAGCGAATGTCTCCGTCAAGCTGGCTGATGGCAGAATTCAGGTCATCCACGTTGACAAGATGTGCAACGAATGCGGTAACTGCACGAGCTTCTGCCCGTACGCATCCGCACCCTGCAAGGATAAGTTCACGCTGTTCCAGACAGCTGAAGACTTTGTGGATTCCAAGAATTACGGCTTCCTGTTCCTGGATGGCGACAAGGTACGCGTGAGACTGTTTGCCGGCGTTGCCGACTACGATCTGGCAGGCAATAACGATCTGCCCAAGGACATCGAAACCCTCATTCTCACCGTGAAAAAGAATTACGCTTATCTTTACAGATAACAAATAAAGAAAAACCCCGGGGCGATGATCGCCCCGGGGGTTTTCTTTTATTAATCATTCATCCCGAAAACGCATGGGGATGGAAGCAAGTTCGCTTCGCATCGCTCCTGCAGTCGGATTGAGGTAAGTCTTGCCGTCAGTTGCCTGACCGGAGATAATACCGGCATCCACTGCCCAGGCAAGGTAGTTTTTCGACCATGCGGGCACGGAAGAAGCATCTGCAAAGCTGCTCAGATCAGCACTGCCGGAAACGTCGCAGCCGAGGAACTTCGCAAGATTAAACATAAATACAGCCAGTTCCTGACGTGTCACGTTACCGTTCGGATCAAAGGTGCCGTCGCCCTTGCCGCTCGCAAGGCCGTTCTTCGCACACCATTCGATCGCCGTTGTATACCATTTGCCATCAGGTACATCGGAGAATGTGCCCTGATATTCAGCATCTTCCTCATTGCCTGCGATACGGTAAAGGATCGACGCGACCATTGCACGGCTGACTTTCGTATTCGGTTCAAAGGTCAGTGCGTCTGTTTTCGTGCTGCCCATATGGCCTTTTTCGATCACGAAATCAACAGCTGTATGATACCATGCGGTTCTGTCGATGTCTTCGTATCCTTCACAGGGATCTGCAGGCACGGGTGGTTCCCAATTCGGATCTTCCTCGCCGCAGCGGCTGCAGATGCCGTCGACGAAGTCATGGCCGAGTGCCTGAATTTCATTGCCCGCTGCAATCTTTTCGCCGCAATCGAGGCACCAGGTATCACCGGTGTAGCCGCTCTCAGTGCAGGTCGGCTCCTTTGCATCACGGAGCTCGGTATTCTCGTGTGTGCAGTCCGGCTTATAGTTCGGATCTTCATCACCGCAGCGGCTGCAGATGCCGTCTACGTAATCATGGCCGAGTGCAGGAAGCACTTCCACACGTTTTTCACCGCAAAGCAGGCAGGTATAAATCACCACACCGCTTTGTGTGCATGTCTGCTCCACAGAAACAGAACCTTTGTCCCAGGAATGTGCACAGCTGTTTTTCAGTTCCGTGGTGTAATACACAGAGCCGGAGCCGGCAGAATACAGTGTCAGGTCTTTCTGTGCTCCGTCACTATAGCAGCGGAAAATCGCACTGGTCGGATTGTACTGCAGATATTTTCCGGTCGAAGCATTCTTCAGCTTGATGGTACCGCCGGAAACGATGAACTTCCACTGTGCACCGACGTTTGATGCTTTTGTTGTAGTAGCAAGGGAATTGACAGTTAACGTGTGATACAGATAGTTGTCGCTGCCCTTCATTTTGACCGTGTAGGTTTTTTCGTTTGCATCGTAAAGCTCTACCTGATAAACAAGTGTATCGGGAACTTCGTACAGTTTGTCGTCTACGAGAACCATTTCGGTATCCGACATCGGGACGACAGCCTTCTTGCCGCCGATAGCCGTACCGATCAGATCGCCGCTTGCATCCAAAAAAGACATGCCGTCATAACTGATGACATAATCACCGGTGTAGTCGTCCTGTTCGGATTGCAGCTGCGTAAATGCACCGTCACCGCTTGTTGAAAAATAAGTATAGAGTGCATAGAACGTCTGATTGCCGGAGAGCTTAAGTTCAGAGCCTGCTGCATAGACATTGGGTTTTGTAAGAGAGTCGGTAACGGGAGCATCCGTCCAACCGATGAATCGGTAGGCATATCTGTCCGCCGTCGGTGTACCCTGCGGCGTCGGGAGCTTCACAGTGTCACCTTCATAACCTTCCGTTTTTGCACAGGTTACGCCGTCGGGCACGATGTAGCTGATTTCCATGTGCTGCTTCTGTGCGAATTTGATCGTCACAGTGCAGTCAGCGGTGATGTTGGAGATCGTGAAAACATTGCCGTCCTGCTTGACGCTGCAGGCACCGTTGGGAGAAACACTATAGCCGCTTGCATAATAGCCTTCTGCAGGTGTTGCCGTCACAGTGTTGCCGGAAAGGACGACCGTACCGTATTTCGTATTCTCGGAAACTGCGGTGACCGTATAGGAAACAGGAGAGCCGAACAGCTCCCAATCGGAATTGACGGTCTGCAGAGCATCCACATTGCCATGACCGGGATAAACGTCAAGGTCAGACACAACGATTGGGAATGCGGCATATTCTCTTCTTGCGGAGGAAATGCTGCTGCAGCCCATGCCCGGATCCCAGTCACCGTGCTTGGATTTCATCGCGGAGATCGCCGTTTTGACGTCCTTGCCGTTTTTCATGTTGGACCAGAAGGTCGCTTCATAATCATAGTCGCCGTCGAAGGTGACAGACTGTGAATAGCCGTAAACAACACCGACGCCGTGGTCACGGAACGGTTTTTCCAGACCGTCCGTTGCCATGCCGAGGCAGATCGCCATCCAAACCAGATTGTTCGGTGCGGATTTTTCCATGTGATTGGTAATGGCGGTGCCGTCAACGTAATAGTAACCACCGGAGCTGTATGCGTGATTGTACGTGCTGAATTCGCCGGTTGCCCTTGACTTGTCAGCAGAGGTAAGACCGGAGCCTGTGGCAAGAAGCAGATAGGAAGTGTTTGCCTTAGAAACATAATCTTCACTGTAATAGCTTGCCATGTAGTCCGTATCGCCGTGGCTGTCGAAAATGACAACAGCGGCATTCTCGATTCCGTCGGCAACCGCATCGATCGTTGCTGCAGAGGTTTTATACAGCGTATAGGTGCCGCCGGTAGCCTTTGCGATGCTGGATGCCTCTGTCTGGTACTGCTTGGTAAAGCTGCTGTCCGTGCCGTAGAATGGCTCAATGAGGACAACGTCCTTCGCACCGTTGTCAGGACCGGTAGAACGCGTGCCGTAATCGACTGTCACAACTTCACCGTCATCAACGTAGCCTTCTAAGGGCTTCATCTCAGAAAGGATGTTATACATCCTGCAGTTGAAGATACAAGGCTCATCACCAACGTCAAAGACGAAGCAGCAGTTGCCGCGGTCTTCAGTATGATAGCCAAGCTTCTCAACAGTAGTTTTTGCGATGTGCGTTTTCTTTGCATCACTCAGCGGGCTACGGAGTGCAGAGGACGCCAGCAGGGCGGCATCGATTGCTTCAAACACCTCGTCCGGTGTCTTTTGTTCTTCCGCATACCCCGTCACGGCAACGACGGAAACAATCATCGCCGCAATGAGTAAAATAGAAATAAGTCTTTTCATCAGGTTATACACCTCCATTATCTTGTCAGATTATATCATATTCTGTGTTCGATATCTACACAAAGATGTGATTTTTATATGAAAATTATGCCGCAGAAAAATCTGCGGCATAGGTTATTTTTTCGAGTCTCGTATTTCTGTAGAAAACAGGCCGTGGCGGTTGCAGTACCAATAGATTTTTCCCGTTCGGTTGATCTTAAATCTTGCTTCGGCATTATGTTCCGGATAGAGTTTGATCATTTCCACACCGTTGTCCCGAACTGCAGCAAGAAAAGAGATAGAATGTGTTTTTGACATTTCATGGGACAGCAAAATATAATATTCGTCTTCCACGACTTCTACCTGAATGTCATGAGAATCATCAGGACGCTCCGCTTCCAGTGCCGGCAGCGTAACGCCACAGCAGGAAATGACGGCTTCTCCGATACTGAAAAGAACATTCCCGCAGATCGGGCAAACGTAGAATTTGACTTTCTTCATATTGCCGGACCGATTGTGATTATTTACATTGACACCGGATAGCAATTCTATGACGGAAATCCCGAGGGCTGCACTCAGTGGCTCGATCAGGGAAATATCGGGATACCCCTTCCCCGTTTCCCATTTAGAAACCGTTTTGTCGCTGACAGACAACTTCTCCGCCAGTTTTCCTTGAGTCATTTTCTTTTGTTCGCGTAGTTCTTTAATCATCGCACCGGTAATGTAGTTATTCAAAGTTTCCGCCTCCGTTTCTATTTCAAAGATAGCACGGTCAAGGCTGCCCTGCAACCTACGAAGCGTAGAAAAACCCCTCAAATCCGAAGATTTGAGGGGTTTGGTGCGCGAGGCGGGAGTTGAACCCGCACGTCCGGAGTGGACACTAGAACCTGAATCTAGCGAGTCTGCCAATTCCACCACTCGCGCATATGCCGTCTTTCGACTGCCCGGTCATAATATCATAGGGAACAGTAAATGTCAACAGTTTTTTTCTTTTTTTCTACGCAAAATAATGAAAGTAAATTTGCTTTTTTTTACTGAATATGGTAGAATAAATAAGATTATGGACAAGAGGTGATTTTCCTTGAAAATCGTAATTGCAGGCTGCGGTAAAATCGGCAGTGCCGTTCTGACAAATCTTGTTGCTGAAGGCCACGACGTCGTAGCCATCGATACAAGTGATGCAGTCATTCAGCATTTAGCCAACATCTATGACGTTATGGGTGTTTGCGGCAGCTGCACCGATTCTGAAACCTTGCAGGAAGCCGGTGTCGGCAGTGCGGAGCTGTTTTTTGCGTCCGCAGGTTCCGACGAACTGAATATGCTCAGCTGCTTTATCGCCAAAAAAATGGGTGCGGCACATACCATCGCCCGTATCCGCAATCCGGAATATAACGGCAATTCCTTTGCCTTTATGAAGGACAGTCTCGGACTTTGCATGTCGGTCAATCCCGACCTGCTTGCCGCAAAAGAACTCTATAACATCCTTCGACTCCCCTCGGCTGCCAACATTGAAACATTCTGTCAGGAAAGTTTTGAAATGGTCGAGCTTCGTTTGAAGGAAAACTCTCAGCTTGACGGCGTACGTCTGATGGATCTGCGTGACAAGTATAAAGCAAAATTCCTCGTCGGTGCCGTGCAGAGAGGCGACGACGTCTATATCCCTGACGGCAATTTTGTGCTCAAGTCCGGTGACCGTATCGGTCTGACAGCCTCCCCCATCGAGATGCTTCGTCTGCTTCGATCTATTGGCGTGCTGCAGAAGCGTGCAAAAGACGTTATGCTCTTTGGTGCCAGCAGAATCGCATTCTATCTTTCCAAGATGCTGCTCAGCAGCGGACACACCGTGAAAATCATCGAAAAAGATCCGCAGATGTGTCAGTTCTTCAGTGATGAGCTCGGCGGCGACGTCATTCTGATCAACGGCGACGGAGCCAGTCAGGAGCTTCTGCAGGAAGAAGGTCTGAACGATCAGGACGCATTTGTCGCACTGACCGGCATTGACGAGCAGAACATTCTGATCTCCTGCTTTGCTTCCACTCAGAACGTGCCGAAGGTCATTGCCAAGGTCAACCGTGAAGAGCTTGTGGATATGGCAGAACGCATCGGTCTTGAAACCATTGTTTCTCCGAAGCACATTGTCGCCAATATTCTTGTCCAGTATGCACGTGCACTTGAAAACTCCATGGGCAGCAGCGTTGAAACGCTTTATAAGCTGATGGACGATAAAGTAGAGGCAATTGAATTCACTGTTAAGCCGGATGCTTCCAGACTGATCAACGTGACGCTTCGCGATATGAAGTTGAAGCCGAACATTCTGATCGCCGGCATTATCCGCGACCGCAAGATCATCATTCCCGCCGGCGATGACGTGCTGCTTCCCGATGACCGCGTTGTTGTGCTTGCAGCAAATCAGCGTTTGCAGGATCTTTCCGATATACTGAAATAAAGGACTGGTTTCGCTATGAATCGAAAAATGGTCTTTCACATGGTGGGACAAATCTTAAAACTGGAAGCGGCTTTGCTTGTGCTTCCCC
The DNA here is from genome assembly GCA_045639485.1 of Faecousia sp. GTDB lineage: Bacteria > Bacillota > Clostridia > Oscillospirales > Oscillospiraceae > JAFRPC01. The sequence continues at coordinate 34,217 of JAZUDF010000066.1, forward strand.
TTTTAGTCAGTCTGATTTATATGAAAACAGACGGGTCTGTTCCAATTTACGCATTTCTCATTACGATCGGCATTGCACTTGTGCTCGGTTTTTTCCTGACGCTGATCTGTCGTACAAAGAAAAAAGAGATCTTTGCCAAAGAGGGATTTATCATCACGGCTCTGACGTGGATCGTGCTTTCTGCTGTCGGTGCATTGCCGTTTGTGATCAGCGGTGCGATCCCCGATTACATCGACGCGTTTTTTGAAACCGTCAGCGGCTTTACCACGACAGGTGCATCCATTCTCGAAGGCACGCAGATCGAAGCCATGAGCCACGGCATGCTGTTCTGGCGTAGCTTTACGCACTGGATGGGCGGCATGGGTATTCTGGTGCTGATCGTTGCCATTCTGCCGACTGTTTCGGGTAGAACGATCCACGTGCTGCGTGCCGAGATGCCCGGTCCTACCATGGGCAAGCTTGTCCCGAAGCTCAAGGACACCGCAAAAATCCTTTACATCATGTATTTTGTTCTGACCGTTGCTGAAATGATCTTCCTGATTTGCGGCGGAATGCCGGTGTTTGACAGTATCGTGCATTCTCTCGGCACTGCAGGTACCGGCGGCTTCGGCATCAGGGCAAACAGCATCGCAAGCTACTCGCCCTATTGTCAGTGGGTTATCACGGTGTTTATGCTTCTGTTCGGCGTAAACTTCAATCTCTACTATCTGCTTCTGATCCGCCGCGTCAAGGGCACACTGAAAAGCGAAGAGCTCTGGACCTATTTCGGTCTGATTGCCGCATCGATGCTGATCATCTGTTTGAACACCGTCAAACTCTACACGTCCGTTTCTGATAATATCCGCACTTCCGCATTCCAGGTCGCATCGTTCATCACGACGACAGGCTACGGCACGACAGATGTCAACAGCTGGCCTGTGATATCCAAAACCGTTTTGCTCATTTTGATGTTCATCGGCGGCTGTGCCGGCTCCACGGCAGGCGGCTTAAAGGTTTCCCGCGTGGTACTGATGTTTAAGAAGATCCGCTGTGAGCTTCGCAAAATGATCCATCCGCGTTCCGTGAACGTTGTGCGTTTTGAAGGCAAGCGTGTCGAAGATTCAACACTTTCCGGCGTTACCACTTATTTCGCCGTTTATATGCTCCTGTTCTTCGCCGTCTTCTTTATCATCAGTTTGGACGGCTACTCCATTGAAACAAACTTTTCTGCCGCCGCATCCACCTTTAATAACATCGGACCCGCTTTTGATCAGGCTGCAAACGGCTTCTTTATCTACTCTCCGCTCAGCAAGATCGTCATGTCCTTTGCGATGCTGCTCGGCAGACTCGAGATCTATCCCATGCTTCTGATGTTCTCGATCCCCGCATGGAGAGGCAAATAAAAAAACGGAGGAAATACCGAAAAGGTATTTCCTCCGTTTTTTTAATTCAGTTCACGAAAAGACTGGCACGCTTGTCAAAGTAGATCTTATTAATAACGATCATGGCTGCCGAGCCGATCAGAGAGCCGATCACGGACGGAGACATCAGATCGCCAAGTCCGATGCCGGTATTTGCAGAAGACAGAACCACTGCAACGGCAATCAGATAAATAACACTGATCGCAACGACCAGGATATACAGTATCGTCAGTTTCTGCGGAGCACCTTTTTTCAGCTTGGCAAGCTCAAAGCGAACATATACGCCATAAATTGCAGCACCGATCGTGGCAAGGCCGAAAAGAATATCAATTACTTTCAGACTTCCAAAATAAGCATATACAAGCTCTGCTGCACCATCGTACTGTGCTCCGGTCAGCTGCATAATACCCGAAATCAGGTTCAGCACAGCACCGGCAAACAGGGCAAAGTAGATAAGGAACTTATACCAGTTCATCGGGAGGCCGTTATACTGCTGATTAACAGGATTGGCTGACTGTGCATATCCGTACTGCTGATTCGCAGCATTGTTCGGCTGTGCATAACCATACTGCTGCGGTTGCGTGCTGTAAGCAAGCTGAGGCTCTGCTTTTGAAATTGAGGCACCGCAATTCGGACAGAACGAAGCGTTGTCCTGAATCTGCGAGCCGCATTGATTGCAAAACATAGGGCACCCTCCTTAAATGATTGTATGATTATTATATCACTTAATCAAAATTTGTCAATTATTGTATAATAACAGAAACAAATCAGGAAAATACATTGAATAAATATACGCAGTAGTTTAAATTACGGTGTACCCTGCATTGATTACGGCTTGCTTTAGGTCAGAGGCCGATGCGTCACCGCTGATTGTAGCTGTTTTCTTTTTCAGGTTGACCGATACTTCGCTCACGCCCGGAACTTCTCGCAGTGCTTTCTCTACGCGTGCTTTGCAGTGTTCGCACATCATTCCTTCAATTTTTAGTACCTGATCCATTTGCTTATCCTCCTGAATTATTGTTTTCGGCCGGAATCTTCGCAGCCGAAGTGCATTGGACACAACGAATAACGAGCTTAAGCTCATTGCCGCGGCAGAAATCATCGGGTTGAGCAACAATACCGGATAAAAGATACCTGCGGCAATGGGTATACCGAGAAGATTATAGAAAAACGCCCAGAACAAATTCTCTTTGATATTCTTTACAACCGCTTTGCTCAAGTCTAAAGCTGTTGTAACGTTGGTCAACTCCTGCCGCATCAGAACAACATCAGCTGACTCAATGGCAATATCCGTGCCAGTGCCGACCGCCATGCCGATGTCGGCACGCATCAGGGCGGGTGCATCATTGATTCCGTCACCGACCATCAAAACGCACTTGCCTTCCGATTGAAGTCGTCTGATCTCGCCTTCCTTGTCCTGCGGCAGCACCTGTGAAAGGACGCGGTCAATTCTCATTTGTCCGGCAATCTGATTTGCTGTTTCGGTGTGGTCGCCGGTCAGCATTACAACATTCAGCCGTTTTTCTTTTAGGTTTTGTATCAACGCTGCGGCATCCTGTTTCGGTCGGTCTGCTGTCGCAATGCAGCCAAAATACGTGCCGTTTTTTTCGCCAAAGTAAAGCAGGCTTTTCCCTTGCTTTGCAAGGTCTTTCGGCTCATAAGCAGGAACGCCGCACTCCTGCATAAAAGCAAAGTTACCGCCGCACAACTGTCTTCCGTCAACGGAAACACAAACACCGCGTCCGGGAACAACAGAAAACGCATCCCCTGCGGTAAAATCAATCTTTCGTCGTTCCGCCTCCAGAATGATCGCCTTTGCAAGCGGATGTTCAGAGCCCTGTTCGATGGCAGCGGCAAGGGTAAGCAGCGAACGTTCATCCGCTTGTTCAGGGATAATGTCCGTAACCACAGGTTTGCCTGCAGTGAGCGTTCCGGTCTTGTCAAACACGACGGTATCCGCTTTTTGAAGGTTTTCAAGGATCTCTGCAGATTTCACAAGAATGCCGTATTTCGCACCCTGCCCTGTGCCAACCATGATCGCAACAGGTGTTGCAAGTCCGAGTGCACACGGGCACGAAATGACAAGGACGGAAATTGCAATATTCAGGCAAAACTCAAACGGTTGCCCGAGCAATGCCCAGATGACACCTGCAAGCACTGCGATCGTCATGACGACGGGAACAAACACGCCTGCAGCCTTATCTGCCAGACGTGCGATCGGTGCTTTTGAGCCACCCGCTTCTTCAACAATGCGGACGATTTGTGATAAGGTGGTGTTCTCCCCTACCCGGTCTGCTTCGAACCGGATAAAACCTGAAAGGTTGACTGTTCCTGCAGCGACCGTATCGCCGGCAATTTTATCTACCGGCAGGCTTTCTCCGGTCAGAGAGCTTTCGTCAACAGACGCCGTGCCGGAGAGAATAACTCCGTCCGCTGGAATGACTGCTCCCGGCCGCACAACTACAAGATCACCGACGGTGAGATCTTCAGCATCAATTTCCGTTTCGATCCCGTCACGTTCTATGACCGCACGCTTTGGTGCAAGGTCTAACAGTGCCGCCAGTGCATCGCCGGTTTTTCCCTTGGCTTTTGTCTCAAGAAATTTTCCGACAGTCACCAACGTCAGTATCATCGCTGTTGCTTCAAAAAACAGCATTTTCCCGAAAATACTGTGAGTTTCCGGTGAAATGATCGCAGCAGCGATCAGGTAAAGGCTATAAAGGAAGGCAGCACCGGAACCGATTGAAACAAGTGTGTCCATATTGGGGCCGCCTCGAAACAGTGCCGGAATACCGCTTTTGAAAAACGCCCGATTCAGCCAGATAACGGGCAGTGTCAGACAAAGTTGAACGATCGCAGAAATAAGCGGCTGTTCGAGAAATAGTTTCGGCAATGGCAGTCCGAGCATCGGTGTCATCGAAAAGTAAACAAGGATCACAAGAAAGCACACGGATAAGATCAGACGGCGTGCCATGCTTCTGTCTGCTTTTTTCCGCTCAATGTTCAACGTCTCTCTTGCGGCCGCTTCCGAAGTCGCGTCATACCCGGCCGCTCTGACAGCTTCGATAATGCCATCATCAGTAATTGCGTTTTCGTCAAATTCCACTGTCATTTTTCCTGCCAGCAGATTGACTTCCGCTTTATTTACGCCGTTTTGTCCGTTGACCGCTTTTTCTACACGTGCCGCACAGGCGGCACAGCTCATACCGGTCACGGAATACCGTCTCTTCATCGTATCACTTCCATGGGTATTTTATGTAAGATCTCGGAGATAATCCGAAATGATGTCGCTGTGCGTCGTTACGATTGGGATCTGTGTGAGCTCCTCCGCCGTAAAAAACCGCAGTTCACGTGACTCTTTGCTGCAGGTGATCTGCGGATAATCTGCATAGTCCAAACGAAAAACGCTGATGATCATCGCCCAGACGCTTCCGTCCTGATAGCTGGCGATCCGTCCCGGATCGTCGTAGGTCTTCCGGAACTGAAACTGATCTTTGGATGCCCGCAGTCCCGTTTCTTCCAAAAGTTCTCTCATCGCGTTCTGTACCGGCGTTTCACCTTTTTTTCTTCCGCCGCCGATAAGTCCCCATTGATCGCAGTCAGTTCTGCGTTCAAGCAGAAGCTTTCCGTCACAACAAACAAGCAGATTTGCCCCCAGATGGATCGGCATATTCGGTTTCGGTGCGTTGGGATCATGAAGATAGTACGTTGCGATCGCCATGTTTTCATCTCCTGACATATTCAGTTTATCATATCGACTGTCGAAATACAACCGCAACACCGTTTGTTTCAAAGATTGCGTTTTGGCTGCAGATGAACTATAATAGACAGAAAAACGGAGGTGCATGTATGGCAGACGTAACCATGAAAGTCATCGCAACGATCCATACGGATTTTTCGGATAAATTCGGGATCCCAAGGCAAAGCGGTCTTGTGCCCGAGCTTGTCGGAGTCATCGAATTTTTGCGGGAGTTCCGCAACGCGGACGCCGTCCGCGGGATAGACGGATTTTCACATCTGTGGCTCGTATGGCAGTTTTCCAAAGCCGTTCGGGACACATGGTCACCTACCGTCCGCCCGCCGCGTCTGGGCGGCAATCAACGCATCGGTGTCTTTGCCACACGTTCACCGTTCCGTCCGAATTCGATCGGCTTGTCTTGTGTCAGGCTTCTCAAAGTCGATGCAACTGCGGAAAACGGTCCTTTGCTGTACGTTTCCGGTGCTGATCTGCTCGACGGAACGCCAATCTTTGACATCAAGCCGTATCTTCCCTATTCTGACAGCGTTCCGAACGCTGTAGGCGGTTTTACAGACACAAGCGGGGATTTTCTACTGGACGTTGAATGTCCGCAGGAATTGCTCTTAAACGTCCCTGAGGAAAAGCGTGATGCCCTGCTCGGTGTACTTTCGCATGATCCAAGACCATCCTATCAGGATGATCCGGAACGTGTTTACGGGCTGACCTTTGCCGCACACAATATCCGCTTTCGTGTTTGCGGCTCAAAGCTGACTGTTTTGGAAATTGAAAAAAGCGGCTGCAAACTTTAGTTTGCAGCCGTTGTTGTTTCTTCTGACGGTGCGGCACGGAACACGAAATACCGCTGGCCGATATAATTGATCACGCAATAGATAAACGTTGTCGCAAGCATGACAAGCTGAATGCGGAATTCCTTCGGCTCGAGCTGAATATGAAGGAGATTATAAATCCAATCCGTGATACCCACAAAGAACGGAAGCTCCACAAGGTAAAGGAAAAGATCGTGCAGCAAGACCTTTGCGATCAGGAAGCAGACCGCGATCGAAATCATGAATTTCAATGGCCAGTATTTGGAGATCCTGATGCCGCGGAACGTGACAAAGCGGTTCAGGAAAAACGAGATCATCGTCTGCATGAAAAACGAAATGATCATGCAGATATCTTTATGCCATCCGAACAGATTGCGGAACAGCAGCATGACCAGGCTGCAGAAGCCGTAATTCAAAATGCCGAGGCCGGCATAAATCAGCAGTGTTTTATCAAAGATTTTTTTCATTCATTGCCTCCAAAGCGAAGATCCAGATCAACGTCGGTCTTGATCCCGTCAACCGTTCCCTGGTAGGTATATTGCCAGTATTTAGTCGCAAAGCGGAAAGACACCGTATCGTCAAATTCCGCAAGCCAAAATACGTAGTCCTGCAGTTCATACAGTTTCATTCCGTAGCCGTACTTCTGATTAAAATAGACACCGGCATCGTAGCCGCCTGCCTCGATCGTTTTACAAAATGCCGCTGCAAAGGACGAAACGTCGGTCATCGTTACCCCGTTCAGCCGTTCGGATCGCGGTGTGCCTTCTTCCCAATCGTAAAAGATCGGACATTCGAGTTTTTTACCGTCAAGAAGGTTCAGAACGTAACGTGCCTCTTCAACAGCCTCTGCCTCGCAGTTGGCCTGTGAATAGAAATAGACGCCGACTTCCAGTCCGGCAGCATGGGCACCGGAAAGATTTTCAAGAAACCGTGCATCGGTAAACAGTCCGCCGACGGTCGAACCACGATATCCGATCCGGATAATTGCAAATTGGATACCGTCATCCTTTACTGCCTGCCAGTCGATTTCCTTCTGATGCTCGGACACGTCGATGCCGGTAACAGCACCGGGGTAGCTGACTCTGCCGTCGTTTTTTGAAAACTGTGAACTGTCAAGGGTGTTCAACGGTGCAAGATGAATGATATTGCCAACCTCAACATGCAGCACTTTTTCAAGAAAAAGCCCGACAATGACGCCAAGAAGCAATATAAACAAAATCAGCCAGATCCAAAAGCCGACATGTTTTTTCTTTTTTTTGCGAGTCGCCATGTCTGTTCCTCCGTAACTTCACTTTTCCGATTATAGCATAAATTTCGGCCTGCCGCAACCTTCTCTATTTAACAGAAATGAACGGGAAACAGAAAAAAGAATTGTACTTTTGGGCAGAATATAGTAGAATACTGTTACTGTGTTTCAATTTCGGAGGTTTTCATGTTGAAACTGCCTAAATTCTGGAAAAAGCCGGAGCAGTCCGAAGAAGAAGCCCCGCAGGCACAGGGCTTTATTCAGAAGCACTGGCTGCCGTTGAGCGTCGGTGCTCTATGCCTCTTGCTTCTGATCGGATACGGTATAAAAAGTCTGTTCTTTTCCTCTCGCGAAAGCGAAAAAGACTTACATACCTACGACTGCCGTGTCACGATTGCAGCTGTAGGTGATATCTCGATGTCTTCCGATCAGCTGCGAAGCTTCCGCACGGAAAACGGTTCTTTCAATTTCAGCAACTGTTTCCGTCAGGTCGCACAGACCATTTCCTCTGCAGATCTCGCAATCGGAAATTTCGAATGCACGGTCACGGACGATCCCGGCAAAGTGCAAACCAATAATCTCCCCACCTCGTTCCTTGGTACGCTGGCCGATTGCGGCTTTGATTTTCTGCAAACTGCCAACTCCTGCACGATCCAAAACGGGATCTCGTCGATCGACACGACCATGAATGCCATTGAAGGCTACGGCATGCGTCCTGTCGGCACCTACAGATCCGCACAGGAACGGGCAAACACCGGCGGCGTGCAGATCGTGGAAGTCAAAGGCATCCGGATCGCGATCGTTGCATTCACCAAAGGCCTCAATAATATGCATCTGCCTGACGGATGCGAATACGCTGTCGACCTTCTTTATAGTGACTATGACGGCAACTACTCGTCGATCAACGAAGAAGGCATTGTGTCAACGCTTGAAAACGCAAAAGCCGCCAATCCCGATTTTATCATTGCAATGGTTCATTGGGGCAGCGAAAATTCAACAGACATCAGCGAATCGCAGGAAATGATTGCCGATCTGATGATCAACAACGGCGTGGACGTCATCATCGGATCGCATTCTCACATTGTCGGGAAAATCGAGCATCGTAGTGTGCAGCTGAAAAACGGTTCATGGAAAGACGTCTATATCGCATACAGTCTCGGTGATTTTCTGACAGCGTCAGAGCAGTCCCGCACGCAGTACAGCTGTATCTTAAATCTGGAGTTTTCCAAAGACAGTCAGACAGGTTACTGTGCGATCACGGATATCAGCTATACACCCACCTACTGTATTTCCCCATCAAGAACCTATGGGACAACGGAATATGCCGTCATCGACACGCTGAACGCAATCCAACTGCGTGACGAATCATATTATGATGCTATTTCCGAAGCACTGTGTGAAAAGCTCTACGGAACATTAGATGCATTGACGGAGCAGACAGAGTCGGACTACCAGATCAAAAAAGGTATTGTCCCTGAAGAATAAAAAAAGAACTGTCCAAACGGACAGTTCTTTTTTTGTTTACAAATTAGCCGTTCTCGCGCATCTTTGCGAAGCATTCGCTGCAGTACACGGGCATGTCGGTTCTGGGCTCAAAGGGAACCTTTGCTTCGCCACCGCAAGCAGCACAGGTAGCGGTGAAGTACACTCTGGGGCCACGGGCGGCATTCTTTCGAGCGTCACGGCAAGCTTTGCAGCGCTGGGGCTCATTCTGGAAGCCTCTTTCAGCATAGAATTCCTGCTCACCTGCGGTGAACACGAACTCGTTGCCACATTCTTTGCAAACTAAAGTCTTGTCTTCGTACATTTTGTTTACCTCTCTTTTGGTTTTGCCCTGACGAAAATGCCATCATAATTGTGGTCAATGAACAGGGTCTAAAATATATTGCGAACGGATTGCTCCGTTATCGCCTGGATAAGATACCGGCAGCTTTTGCTTTGATACGCTGCACGGCATTGCCTACAGATCTCGCAGGCTTTTGAATGCTCTCGGCAATTTCAGAACACGACATGCCTTCAAGGTATAAGTCAAGAATACGTTTCTCAAGTGCTGAAAGAAGCATATATAACTTTGCAAGATATTCAGAATACTGCTCCCGATTGATCAGTTGTTCTTCAGGGCTGTCTGCAAGATCGCCGGAAGCAAGATATTCATCAGAATAATTTAAAATAGAAACGGATTCATTCAAAGGGGTATGCTTTTTGGCAGATGCAGCACGTACGGCAGAGATCAGTCTGCTGTTAATACACTTTGCTGCATATGTCGGAAAACTACCGACATCCGTCTGATACTGTCGAATGGCATTCAGCAATCCGATCATACCTTCCTGGACAAGATCCTCATTGTCGCCGCCGAGCAGGAAAAACCTGCGTGCACAGGCACGAACCAATTTAGTATAACGTCCGATCAGGACTTCTTGTGCTTCCGTATTGCTGCTGCAAAGGAGAAGCAGATCTTCATCCGAAAGTTGATAAATGTCCATTCACCATCACATATTTTCTAATAGAAAATATTATAGCAAGAAAAACAATGATGTCAACAAATCAGCATCACATTTTTGTGGAAAACGTAAAATTTGGTGGTAATTTACAATTTTTTACACTGGTTTTTTTGCAATATAAACAGCATAAAGGGCGATATATTTCAGTTGTTTCAGAGGGATATCTGCTGTTGTCCGACAAACGGAATGCCAAGATGTTCATACGCAAGTGCAGTCACACAACGTCCACGCGGCGTGCGGTTCAGGAAACCTATCTGCATCAGATACGGCTCATAAACATCTTCCAGCGTCACTGCCTCTTCACCGATTGTCGCGGCAAGCGTTTCAAGTCCGACCGGTCCGCCAGCATAATTGGTAATGATGGATCGAAGCATGCGGCGGTCAATATTATCAAGGCCGAGCTTATCGATTTCCAGCTTCATAAGTGCCATATCGGCAGCTTCCTTTGTAATAACGCCGTCGAAATAGACCTGAGCATAATCGCGGACACGACGCAGGATACGGTTGGCAATACGCGGCGTTCCGCGACTGCGGGATGCGATCTCCATGGCACCGTCCTTGTCGATCTGCATGGAAAACAGCGTAGCAGAACGTGTGACGATCTTGCTGAGTTCCTCGGTCGTATAAAGCTCCAAACGGAGAGAAACGCCAAAACGGTCACGTAGCGGAGAAGACAACTGCCCTGCCCTCGTTGTGGCACCGATGAGGGTAAATCTCGGAAGATCCAGTCGGATGGAATTTGCAGAAGGGCCTTTACCGACAATAATATCAAGTGCAAAGTCTTCCATCGCGGGATATAGGATCTCCTCTACCGCACGGTTCAATCGGTGGATCTCATCAATAAACAGAATATCGCCGGGATTGAGATTGGTCAGAAGTGCCGCAAGGTCGCCTGCCTTTTCGATCGCAGGGCCGGAGGTCACACGGATATTGACGCCCATCTCATTGGCGATAACGCCCGCAAGCGTCGTCTTGCCGAGTCCCGGAGGGCCGTAAAGCAAGACGTGATCCAACGGCTCATTTCTGCGTTTTGCTGCTTCAATATATACTGCAAGGTTTTCTTTCGCCTTTTGCTGTCCAGTATAATCGTCCAGCGTTTTCGGGCGAAGGGAAAACTCCGCTTCATCAAGCGGTGTCATCGAGGTCGTCACCAGCGGTGCATCATAGCTCTGTGAAAAATCAATGCTCATCTGACAACCTCCTTAGGATAATGCTCTTTTACGAAGTGCATATCGGATCAGATCTTCCACGGACATCTGATCAACATCCGCACCTTTCAATGCAGAAGAGATCTCTGCCTGTGTAAATTCAAGGCTCAGCAGAGCGGAAGTAACCGCTGCGATCTTTCCGGTCTGTGCAGTAGATACCGTGGTATTTGAAGCAATTCCGCCGGAAAAATCAAGCTCCCCACCGATCTTGTCTTTCAGTTCGAGGAGAACTCTCTGTGCCACCTTCGGACCAACACCGGACGCCATCGTGATCGTCTTCTGATCCCCTGTCATGATCGCGAGCTTCAGTTGATCCGGCGTGGCAACGGAAAGAATGGAAAGAGCTGCTTTCGGTCCGACACCGGATACGCCGATAAGCTTTTCAAACAGATGATGTTCCTCTTTGCTGATAAAGCCGAAAATGTCAAAGGCATCTTCTTTGATGTAACAGTACGTATAAAGACGGCACTCATCGCCGCGTTTGAGCTGTGCCTGTGTGTAAGTACTGACATGGCAGGCATAGCCGACGCCTCCGCAGTCGATCACTGCAAGATTCGTATCGAGTACCGTGATTTTTCCGGTCAGATAATAAAACATGGTTTTACTCCTTGTTTATGTTCTGTATTTGTCTGAGCATCGAGGACTGGGAACGTGCATGGCAAAGGGCGATCGCAATCGCGTCGGCGGCATCGTCCGGACGAGCAACCTCTTTCATATGCAGCATCCGCTTCGTCATTTCCATAACCTGATGCTTCTCCGCCTTACCGTAGCCGACAACGGCTTGCTTGACCTGCATCGGCGTATATTCAAATGACGGTACGTTGCTTTTAGCAAGTGCAAGCAAAATCACGCCGCGTCCGTGTGAAACGCCGATGCCCGTTGTGATATTATGCCCCCAGAAAAGTTCTTCCACCGCAGCAGCATCCGGCTTTGTGACCTCGATCAGACGCATCAGGTCGTCGTAAAGCATCACAAGCCGCTGCTGAAATGAAAGATCCGTCGGCGTGGTCACAACCCCGTATTGCAGAAGCTGATAAGTGCCGCGGTCGGCTTCGATCAGTCCAAACCCGGTCGTTGCATAACCGGGATCAATTCCTAAAATTCTCATATTCCTCCGAATACTTTGTAAAGCACACCGGCAGCAGCACCGACAAGTATAAAGAAAATCGGGTGCAGGTTCCGGAATTTCCACCTGCCGGCAGCGAGCACGGCAAACAGAATGATCGCAGGCACGAACGGGATATAGCCCAGGAAGCTATCTGCCGATTCGCGGAACAAAGCGATTTTCAAAACGGAAAAAACTGCTGCAGCGACCAGTCCGACAGAAGCCGGGCGGATCATTTTGAAGCATTTATCCACATATCGGTTTTCCCGAAAATGCTTCAGAATGCTAACGATCAAAATAATAATCAGCACGGACGGTGTCACAAGGCCAACGGTCGCAATCGCGGCACCGAGCGGATTGCCGGTGACCGTCATGCCGACGTAAGTTGCCATATTGACACCGATCGGCCCGGGTGTTGATTCCGAAACTGCCAGCATATTTGCCAGTTCCGTTTCCGTAAACCACCCATACTGCGTTCCCATCTGACGCAGGAACGGGAGCGTGGCAAGACCGCCGCCGATCGAAAACAGCCCGGTCTTGAAAAACTCCCAGAAAAGCTGCAGATAAATCATTGTCTGGCCTCCTTCCACGCGAGAAAGACGCCAAGAAGAACTGCGGCAAGAATGATCCAGATCGGAGAGAAATAATTACCGATACTCGGAAAAAACTGCGGTACAAGGCTGTATAAAAATGCTGCGGCAAAGATCCCGTTGGCAAGTGCTCCTTTGACACCTTTGCGATACAGTTTGATCAAAGCGTCTCCGACAAGGACTGCAACCGCGACACGGATGCCCATAAATGCGTAAACGACGTAGGCATTGTCCGCAAAATTACGCAAAAACAGTGCAATGACAGAAATGATCAGAAACGACGGAAGCACGATTGCAAACGTTGCCAGGACAGAACCCAGTACGCCTTTGCGTTTATAACCGATATAAGTGGCAGTGTTTACCGCGATAACGCCGGGAGTGCACTGACCGATCGCATAACAGTCGAGAAGCTCTTCTTCGCTGATCCATCGGCGTGTCTCAACAACTTCACGCTGCAGGATCGGCAGCATCGCATAGCCGCCGCCGAAGGTAAATAAGCCGACTTTAAAGAACGAAATGATTAACTGTATATACTCATTCATGAAGCACAAAGAAGTTATAGTAGAACAAAATCACGCCAATGATCACAATGATGGCAAGCACCCACGCAAGAACACGCTGATACAGCGGTCTGGGCACATAGGTCTGAGAATCCTTCTCTGCCTTCTTTGCGTATTCTTCAGCAGTAGCCTTCAATAATTCATGATTCATTTCTTCGCTCATCTATATCACCTCATATTATATCATACCACAATATGTTTCGTTTTTCAGTAATTATTTTCAATAAATATTGATTATTTTCAGAAAAAAGCAGAGGCAGCACGGTCTGTGCTGCCTCCGGCAAGAAACATATTTTAACAGATTGTCAGTCACATATCCAGATACTGCTCAACCGCCGCCAGACGCAGGCAGACACAGAAAATTTCCATTGCCTGCCGCAGCTCCTCCACCGGAGGAAGCGTCGGTGCGATGCGGATATTGCTGTCATAGGGATCGATGCCATACGGGAACGTGGCACCTGCGGTCGTCATGACGACGCCGGCCTCTTTACACAGAGAGAGTGTACGTCTTGCAAGACCGGGCTTCGTGCTGACGCTGACGAAATACCCGCCCTTCGGCTTCTGCCACGTTGCAAGCCCGAGCGGCTCGATTTCACGGTCGAGAATCTCGAGCACACAGGAAAACTTCGGTTTGAGAATGCCCGCGTGACGCTTCATCAGTTCCAGCGTGTGTGCCTTGTCTTTCAGATATAGAACGTGGCGAAGCTGGTTCATCTTATCAAACGAGATGATCTGATAAGACATCAGGTTTTCCAGATACTTCATATTGTTTTCACTGCAGGCAAATGCTGCAATACCGCTGCCGGGGAACGTGATCTTGGAGGTCGAAGCAAACTCGATCACCATGTCGGGGTTGCCGCATTCGGCACATACGGAAAGCATATCCGGGAACGGGACGTAGTCGCCGTCAAATTCATGCACGCAGTAAGCATTGTCCCACATGTCTGTAAAATCAGGTGCCGCAGGTTTCAAAGATGCGATACGGCGGATCACCTTCTGGCTGTATACGTAGCCGTCAGGATTGGAATACTTCGGAACGCACCACATACCGCGAACTTCAGGATCTTTTACGAGTTCTTCCACCAGGGACATATCCGGGCCGGAAGGAAGCATCGGGACAGTGATCAGTTCCATGCCAAAGCTCTGTGAGATCTTAAAGTGACGGTCGTAGCCGGGTGCGGGGCAAAGCCATTTGATCTTTTCTTCCTTTGCCCACGGACGGGTGCTGTGCAAAAGGCCGTGTGTATAGGCTTTGGCAATAACGTCATACATAAGCTGCAAGCTTGCGTTGCCGCCGACAAAACACTGTTCCGGTTTACAGCCGAGCAGATCGGCAAACAGAGCTTTTGCACTCGGCAAGCCGGACAGTGCACCGTAATTGCGGGCATCCATTCCGTCGACGTCACACTGATCTGCATCCTTCAGCACATCGAGCATATCAGAAACAAGGTCAAGCTGTTCCCTGCCCGGTTTGCCTCTTGCGATGTTAAGGTTGACCTTCATTGCTTTGAGCTCTTCAAAACGTGCCGTCAGAAGATCTTTTTCTTCCTGCAGCTGTGCCTTGGTCAAATTATCGTACTTTACCATCAGACATCTTCCTTTATTCCGATTTGATTGCCTTATTATACTCCGAACTTTTTTGGATTGCAATCTTTTATCTTAAAAAATCAGACAAATCATCCCGTTACAGCCGTCATTGACGATTTTTGTCAATGCATCTTTCAGTTTTGTCCGTGCATCCGACGGCATCTTCGTGAGCTTTGATTCCAGACCGTCATTGACAAGTTCAAAGACAGATTTCCCGAAAATATTACTTTGCCAAAGCGTATCGATGTCCGTATCATAGGCTTCCAGCATTTTCGCGGCAAGCTCCTGCGACTGTGCCTCGTTGCCGACCATCGGGCTGATCTCCGTTCTGACGTCTGTTCTGATCATATGGATGGCAGGTGCACTGGCTTTGATCTTTATTCCGTAAGTGCTTCCCTTTCGGATGATCTGCGGCGGCTCTAACTTCATTCGATCGGTCATTGGTTCTACGATGCCATAGCCTGTCGCCTCGGCCTCTTCCACCGCAACGGCAATTCTGTCGTAGGACTGTTTCACCGTAGCATAATCGGAAAGCAGGTGCATCAGATCGCCGTCATCATCGATCGTCAGCCCGGATTTTTCACTTAAGATCTCATAAAACAGCGTCGGTGAAAAAGTCAGTATGCAAGACACTGTGCCGCTGCCCAGGTCGATGGATCTGAGTGTTGCTTCCTGAACCTGTTCCACTGCATTGATATCTGCAAGTGCCGTTTCTGCATCTGCGATACAGCTGATCTTTTCGCAGCAGGTTTTGAGAGCCTCGTAAAGGGCATCCTTGAGCGGATGCGTTGCTTCCAGGGCAGCCAGCCACCCCGGATAAAAGAACTGCACCTCGGAAACCGGGAAGCCGAACAGAAGCGATTTCAGCACTTCTTTGATCTCCGCTTCCTGCATTGTCAGGCAGTTGATCGACAAACACGCAACGTTCCAACGCTCGTGTAGCTGCTGTGCAAGTGACTGTGCGACAGCACCGTCAGGCTCTGCCGAATTGACCAGCACAACAAACGGTTTTCCGGTCTTTTTCATGTCCTCGATCGCACGTGCTTCGGCATCTTCGTATTCCGATCTGTCAAGATCCGTCACCGTGCCGTCAGTCGTGATGACCAGCCCGACTGTGCAGTGGTCTTCCATCACTTTCTTTGTGCCGAATTCTGCCGCTTCCGGCATCGGCAGTTCACGGTCCGACCATGGTGTCGTGACCATACGCGGCACGCCGTTTTCCGTTGCACCGGAAGCTCCCTCAACGATATAGCCTACGCAGTCGATCAGCCGAACTGAAAGACTGGCCGTTCCGTCAGGGGATATCACAACAGCTTCTTCCGGGACGAATTTCGGCTCTGCAGTCATGATCATTTTACCGGAGCCACTTTGCGGAAGCTCATCCCTCGTACGCTCTTTTAAAAACTCATCTGCGATATTGGGCAGGACGATCGATTCCATAAAGCGTTTGATAAACGTCGATTTTCCGGTCCGCACCGGCCCGGTAATGCCGATATAAATATCGCCTCCGGTACGTTTGGCGATGTCTTCATAGATTGTTTGCCTTACCATATCATTGCCTCCTCTACTGCATCGGGATCAGCAGGATCGCACCGTCCGTTACAGATCCGCACGTCAAACCGTTTGCCTCACAGATCGCTTCCACTGTGCTGTGGCATTCCTTTGCAATTTTCCACACGCTTTCCGTTCCTGCTCGTTTTGCGATCAACGAAGGTCTTCCAATGTCCTTTTCCTTTCGCTGCTCGATCTTCGCACTTTGAAGCGTGTGCAGTTTGCTGCCCATATTGCTTTCGATCTGCAGCTGTGCGGTCATACGGAGCGTTACATTGTCATACGACGCCAGACACACCGGCTGCTCAAAAACCGTTCCTTCGGCATTGCAAAAGGCGTCAGGTGCACACACTGTGTCGCAGCAGATCTCGTGCTTCGTTTCTTTCCCTTGTAATTTCCCATCACGGTCAATGTAAATAACATTGGCAAAAATCGGCATGACGATTTTCACACGGTCATTGTCACGTCGAACGATCGGGCAGTCCGCATAGACCTGTGCATCGATGACTCTGTCCGCAACTGCTGATGCAGATGCTTCGCCGCTTGCAGCGAGATTCTGGCAGTCAAGTGCCGCCGGCAGAAGGATATCCTGCCATTGTGCATCCAGTTCTCCATGCGTCACATAGGCATCCTCAATCACGGTGACCTTCTTTTTGTCATATACAACAGCCTGTGCATAAGCACCGGTACTGATCAGCAGGCGTTTGGAGTCTTCCTGCCCATCCGTTTCAATTTCTGCCGACATCGGCTGCAGGTTCATACGAACTTCTCCGCTTTCGGCTTCCCCGTTCAGATCCGCATATTGCGAAAACGGCAGGGCGGTGTCAAAGCAGTGCAAGGTACCGGTCGAAGTTTCATATAAAAGGTGCAGCAGGATATCTCCTTTGAAAATTGCCTTATCCCCTACTGTTTTGCTTTCAGAAATGCGATAACAGGCGGAAGATCTCAGTATTTTAGAGATGCCCGCAGAGGTTTCCGGAAGCGTGCATTCTTCGTTGATGTGAAATTCCGTTTCTCCCAGAAAAAACGGAAGCATCATATCGTAGGAATTGGATTGCACCTGCAGTGTTTTCGGACGCTCGGGCAGTGCATTGACGCAGGCCGTGCATGCCGTATATACATCAAAACGACTTCCGATGTTCACACGGACCAGCATCTTTCGACTGTTAAGGAGTCTGGCATCGATCCGCTTGATCCAGCCGCTGTAAAACACGGACTGTTCCGCGTCATCAGCAGGCAGATCTTTTCGGACTGTAAAATCAAGATCTTTCTCTGCCAGATGAAGATCGCTGTCATCCGATGAACGGTAGAGAATCGTTGCTTTGACCTGCCCGGATACCGTCACCTTTCCGCTGCTGCATTCTTTATTTTTCATAAAGATGCTGCCACTGCATGAAATGATCTGCTCGATCTCCTGCATGCTTTCCGGCAGTTGAAACTCCGTTACCTCTTCCTGATACCCTGCATCGAGCACAGTCTTGCGAAGATAGTTGATCGTTTGCTCCTGAAAATCGACATTCATATTGTTTCACTCCTTGTATGTTCTGCTGAATTATACGCTAAATAATTCGGGAATATGCTTCTGTAAGTCACCATTTTCTCAGCAGCATGATGCCGACGATCAGAAAGCCGATCCCGCCAATGACACATAAGACGTCGGACTGAAACAAACATGCGAACAACATTCCTGCACCGAAGCCGAGCAACGCAAGACCGATTTTTCTGTATTTTTGAAACATAAAACCGCCTCCTGCACAAGAATATGCAGGAGGCGTTTTAAAATTAAAAATATTACAGAATTCAGGTCTGTTTCAGTTCCCACGGTTTGATTTCTTTCGCCTTTTCATACAAACGAACATAACTATCATACCGCGAGGATTCGATTTTCCGGTCACCGAGAGCAGCACGGATCGCACAGCCGGGCTCTTTCAGATGAGCACAGTCATGGAACTGGCACTGTCCGATATAGGGAGCAAAATCAGAAAAAGCATACTGCAGGTTTTCCTTCACCACAAGATCCATGCGTTCCGTGTCAAAGGAGGAGAAACCCGGTGTATCAGCTACCAGCGTATCATCAGGCAATCGATACAGTTCAACGTGCCGCGTCGTGTGTTTGCCGCGTCCGAGTTTCTGTGAAACCTCGCCCGTTTGAAGAGAAAGATCCGAAGAAAGTGCATTCAGAACAGAACTTTTTCCGACACCGGAATTGCCGGTAAATGCAACGAGTTTTCCGCTGATCTTTTCACGCAGCAGGTCGATCCCTTCACCGGTCACCGCACTGGTCGTCAATACGTCAAAGCCGGCATGGCTGTAGATCTCATGCAGCTTATCGCCTTCATTGAGGTCTGATTTGTTAATACAGATCAGGACGGGAACGTTCTGGTTGCCTGCGATCGCGGCAACGCGGTCGATCAAAAACGGATCGGTAACAGGGATCACGGCACTGGCAAAAATCACGAGCAGGTCGATATTTGCAACTGCAGGGCGGATAAAGAAATTGCTGCGTGGCAGAATTTCCTCAACCATTCCTTTGCTTCCCGTTTCGGAAAAACGGACGAAATCGCCGACAAGCGGTGCATTCTCCTCCTGACGGAGCTTGCCGCGTGCACGACACTCCACGGTTTTTCCATCGCACAGAACGTAATAGAAGCCGCTCAGTGCTTTCATAATTCTTCCGGTTTGTGTCATACCCTATCCTTCCGGTGTATTGTCTGATTCAGACGGAGGAGGTTCCGGCGGTGCATCCGGTGCTTTCGCAACAGTCAGTGTCACGGTCGAACCGGAAGGAAGTTCCGTGCCTTCCTTCGGATCGGAACTGATGACCGTACCTTCCGAATAAGAAGATGTTTCCGTATATACAACATTGACGACAAAGCCGGCATCGGTAAGACGCTGCTTTGCATTTTCAACGGAAGATCCAGCCACTGTCGGGACCTTGATCATTTCCTTACCCTTTGAAACAGTCAGGTTAACAACGGAGCCTACATCAACTTCCGTATTCCCTGCGGGATACTGTGAAATAACGCAGTCCTTATCGATATCATTGCTGTATTCATAGGTGATCACAACGTTCAGCTTCATGTCTTTCAGGACAGTCTGTGCATTGGAAAGCGAACTCTTTCGCAGATCGGGAACAGTAACCTGTTCCGCACCCTTACTGACGTAAACCGTGATCACGGCATTGTCTTCCAGCGGCTGGTTCGCCATGGGTTCCGTACGGATAACGTAGCCTTTTTCTATTTCATTGCTGTATTCTTCTTTTGTCAGAATGGTGATGCCGGTGCCGTCATAGAACCGCTCAACGTTTTCGATCGACATATTGGTCAGATCCTGCATTTTTCCCTGCTCACCCTTGGAGATAGAAAGGAAAATGCTTCTGCCGCGTTTGACGGTCATATCAGGCTCAATATCCTGGCGGATGATCTGTCCTGCAGGATATTCGCTGCTGTATTCGTACGAACTTTCATTGACGACAAAGGTAAATTCGGGATAAGCCGCAATGAATTCTTCGTTATACATCATGCCGACAAAATTAGGCACGACAACGTCTTCGTCAACTGTAGTAGAGGTCGGTGTTTCAGTCCCGCGATTGGCTGCCAGGCCAACGAATAGACAGATCAGACCGATCAGGGCGATCGCAGCACAGGCGATCACGGTGATCAGGATCATCCGTTTATTCTTTTCCTGCACGTCGGTTTCTTTTTGCGAAGCGGCAGCAGGACGGCGGGTTTGCTGCTGCGGTCTGCCTTGTGCAGCCTGTGGACGCAGCGAAGTGCCCATACGCACCGAAGCACCGGAATTGGAGCGGCGATGTTCAGGAACAGGTGCAGTAAAGTTGAACATGACAGTCGGATTTTTCCGCAGTTCTTCCATGTCCCGGAGCATATCCGAGGCAGAAGAATAGCGAATATTCAGGTCAGAGCACATGGCGTGCATCGTGATCTGTTCCAGGCCGAGCGGAATGTTGGAATTCAGCAGCGACGGCTTGACAGGCGTGCCATTGATATGCTGGATCGCAACAGATACCGGAGTATCACCGTCATAGGGCGGTCTTCCGGTCAGCATCTGATACATTACGACGCCAAGCGAATAAAGGTCTGTACGATTATCCACTCTGCCGCCTTTTGCCTGCTCAGGCGATATGTAATGAACGGAGCCGAGTGCTTCTTTGGTCAACGTGTTCTGTGACGAGGCAACTCTGGCAATGCCAAAGTCAGCGACCTTGACGCTTCCGTCTTTCAGGATCATGATATTGTGCGGCTTGATGTCCCGATGAATAATGCCGCGTCCGTGTGCGTGGTCAAGTGCTTTGGCGATCTGCATGGAAAAGTGAAGCGTTTCACGCCATGAAAGGATGCCCTTATTCTCCATGTACTGCTTCAGCGTGATGCCGTCAATCAGCTCCATGACGATATAGTCCATGCTTTCATTATGCGACACGTCATAGACGTTGTCGATGTTCTGATGTGACATCATCGCAACTGCCTGGGACTCCCCGTGGAATCTTCTGCGGAATTCCTCGTCGTGGGAATACTCGTCCTTCAGGATCTTGATCGCTACAAGACGGTTCAAACGGTGGCACATCGCTTTATAGACCACAGCCATTCCACCGACGCCGATGACTTCTAATATTTCGTATCTGTCATCAAGCATCTGGCCGATATATTTATCCATAAAAAATCTCCTTACCGAAAGGGTGAATGATTCGTAATGATCAGATTGAAATCAAAAGGGCTGTCACATTATCGGGTGCACCACGCTGTTTCACGATTTCAAGCAACCGCTGACAGCAGTCGGATTTATTCACGCCGTGGACAGTTTCAAACAGGATCTCCTGATCGCCGAGAAGATTGGACAAGCCATCAGAGCAGAGCAGAATATTGTCACCTTTGCGAAGCGGAAGCCGATAAATGTCGCACGCAACCGTTTCCTCTGTGCCGACCGCTCTTGTGATCAGGTTCTTGCCTGGGTAACTCTTCGCTTCTTCCCGTTTGAGTTCTCCTCGCTGCACCATCATCTCAACGACCGAATGATCAGTTGTGATGCAGCGGACATCCATTTGGTTGAGCAGATATGCACGGGAATCGCCGACATTCACGACAACGCCCGTCCCGCCGAGCACGAGGATCGCAACCAAAGTCGTTCCCATGCCGGTGTAGTCATCGCTGAATTTTGCATTTTCAAACACAGCCGTGTTGGCAAGACTGACTGCCATACGGAGTGCTGTTTCTGCCTTTTCAAGGTCCATATCCGGCTGAACGGAGCGTTTCATTTCCGTGATAAATGTCTCTGCGGCCAGTTTACTGGCGATGTTGCCGGATTTTGCACCGCCCATACCGTCACAGACAACGGCGATCAAGGTCTGATCATCAATTTTCGCCGTCAGATAATAATCCTGGTTTTGTTTTCTGACTTTACCGGGATCCGTAATTCCCCAATATTCCAATCAGGTCGCTCCTTTCTGTTTATTGATTCGCTTTTGCATAATTCCTGCGAAGCTGGCCGCAGGAAGCATCGATATCGCTGCCGAGTGTACGGCGAACCGTAGCCGTTACGCCGCCTTCCTCCAGAATTTTCTGGAACGCAAACACTGTTTCTTTCGTGCTCGGTTTGAGCGGGCTCTCTTCTACGTCGTTGAGCGGGATGAGATTAACGTGTGCCGGCAGCCCTCTGAGCAGTTTCAACAAGGTCTGTGCCGTTTTTGCGGAGTCATTGACATCCCGTATCATTGCATATTCAAAAGATATTCTGCGTCCTGTGCGTTCAAAATATGCCTTGCATGCAGCGATCAGCTGTTCCACAGGATACGCCTTATTGACCGGCATAATACGGCTGCGGGTTTCATTATCAGGTGCATGCAGGGATACGGAAAGCGTCAGCTGCAGATTTTTTTCTGCAAGTGCATTGATTTTCGGCACAATGCCGCAGGTTGAAAGGCTGATATGCCGCATGCCGATGTTCATGCCGTCAGGATGATTGACGAGTTCTAAAAACTTCATCACCGTGTCGAAGTTGTCGAGTGGCTCTCCAATGCCCATCAGCACAATGTTGGAAATCGGCAAGCCGGAGTCGATCTGTGTGAACAGCACCTCATCAAGCATTTCAGCCGGTGTCAGTCTGCGGACAAGACCGCCGATCGTGGATGCACAGAACGCACATCCCATCGGGCAGCCGACTTCAGAGGAAATGCAGACTGTATTGCCGTGATGGTACTGCATCAGAACAGTCTCCACGCAGTTTCCGTCAGAAAGACGCCACAAATATTTGATTGTTCCGTCTTTTGCAGAAATCTGTTTGCGAACAACGACCGGGACAGTCAACGCAAAACGCTCCTGCAATAGTTCCCTCAGCTGAACAGAGAGATTCGTCATTGCATCAAAAGACGTGACTCCCTTATTCAGCCATGCATAGATCTGTTTTGCACGGAATGCAGGTTGTCCGAGTTCTTTCATCGCCTCTGTCAGTTCGGGAAGCGATAAAGATTTAATTTCCTGTTTCAAGCGTTCCTCCTGAACTTGGCAATGAAAAAGCCGTCAGTGCCGTATTCATACGGCAGTAAAGTCAAACTCGTTTTTTCCCCGAACATCTCGGGAAGCGGTAAGATCTCCGCCGAATATTCCGGATGTGCCTGCAAAAATGCACCGCAAACCTCTTCGTTTTCGCGTTTGAGTACCGTGCAGGTGCTGTAGAGAAGAACACCGCCCGGTTTCACGTAACTTGCCTGCGTATTAAGGATACGAAGCTGAATTGCAGGCAGCTTTTCAGTTTCGGAAACGTCTTTATAGCGAATATCAGGCTTTTTTCTGATCACACCAAAGCCGGAGCACGGAACATCAGCGATCACAACGTCAAATGCATCTGAAAAATCCTCACAGAAGGCGGAAGCATCCGCCTGCATCGCGTGAATGATCGACAAGCCGAGGCGTTCCGCACCTTTTTCGATCAATGTTGTTTTATGAGCATGAAGGTCACATGATGTGATACAGCCGATATTCTGCATCTGAATGGCACAGGCAAAGCTTTTTCCGCCCGGTGCACTGCAACAGTCAAGAACGTGATCTCCCGGCCTTACACCGCTGCAGGCAGCCACCAGTTTGGCAGCCGCATCCTGCACATAGATCGCACCGGAAGCAAAGAGTTCTGTGTGTTCGATGCTGCCGCCGGAGATCAGAAGGCAGTCCGTAAGCCACGGATGACGTTCTGTATGAAATCCTTCCTGTGCCAGTTTTTCTTCAGCACTTGCCGTATCGCAGCACAATGTATTGATCTGTACGCATGTTTTCGGAGCCTCATTGTCACACTGCAGAAAATCGACGACATGCTCTTCCCCTATGCTGTCCTTTAAGAGGACCACAAGCGGTTCCGGATGACTGTAGCGAATACTCAGATCTTCCGAAAGGTCAAGTCTTTCCGGTGTCCGAAGCATAGAGCGAAGCACTGCATTGACAAGACCGGCAGCACGCGGATTAGCGTGGCGTTTGCACTGTGAAACTGCCTCATTCACCGCTGCAGAAGGCGGAATCTTATCAAGGAATTTCAACTGGAATACAGCAAGCCGCAGAATATCCGTAACGACAGGCTGCAGTTTTTCGATTTTGCAGTTCAGAAACCGCCCGATCCAATCATCCAGCTGCATTCTGTTTTGCAGCACGCCATAGGTAAGCTGTGATGCAAGTGCTGCGTCTCTGCGATCAAGGCCGTCACGCACAATATATTCTTTTAACGTGCCGTCAGACCAGGCCGCTTTTGTGCGGCAGGCAATCAGCACCGACAAAGCAGTGTCTCTCGCACTCATTGACAGTCTCTTTTCAAAGGAATTCATTAAATGCTGATCGGATGCCCGCGGAAATAATCCGGCGAACGCATCCGTTTGCCGCCGTCAGCCTGCAGTTCCGTGACAAGCACACTACCGTCTTTGCAGGCAACAAGAAGGCCTTTTTTCGTCAGTTCGATTGGCATTCCGGGAACACTGTCGCTCCGGGCTTCGGAGCATTCCGCACCGAAAATTTTAAAATGCGTTCCGCAGATCTCCGCTGTTGCGGCAGGCCACGGATCAAGTCCGTGAATCTGACAGACGATCTGCTTTGCAGTTTTTGTCCAATCGATCGGTGAAAGGTCTTTTGTCAGCATCGGTGCATAGCTTGCAAGCGAGGCATCCTGCGGCGTAGCATGCAAGCGACCGTTTTGCTTAACTGCAGACAGCGTATCGTAGAGCAGATCGGCCCCGATCAGTGCAAGTCGATCCATAAGCTCCCCTGCTGTTTCTGCAGGATCAAGCGGTGTTCTGCGGATCTCGATAATGTCGCCTTCATCCATACCGGCAGACATATACATTGCAGTCACGCCGGTTTCTTCAAGGCCGTTCAAAACAGCCCACTGTACGGGAGCTGCACCGCGTAATGCCGGTAAAATACTGCCGTGGATATTGATGCACCCGAATTTCGGAAGATCGAGCACACGCTGCGGCAGGATCTTGCCATAGGCAACTGCGATAATAACATCCGGCTGTAGGGCTTTAAGTTCCTCATAAACCGCATCATCCTTGAAAGTGACAGGCTGATACACGGAATAGCCTTTTTCAAGTGCCAATGCTTTGACTTCCGAAACTGCAAGCTTCATACCGCGGTTTTTCGGCGTATCGATTTTCGTGTAAACGCCGACAATGTCAAAATCACCGTCGGAAATACGGGCCAGGCAGGTGGCTGCAAAGGCAGGCGTTCCCATAAAGACGACTCTCATTCGTCATCCTCCTTCATGAGCTCTGCATACTCTTCGTCCGTTAACATACGATACGCTTTTTCCGTATATAAATGACCGTCAAGATGCTCGATCTCGTGGCAGAAACAGCGAGCGATCAGTTCTTCTCCCTCATACTCATACCAGTCGCCAGTGCGATCCTGTGCTTTCACTTTTACATAATTCGGGCGAACGACCATGCCGTATTTGTCCGGAACACTCAGACAGCCTTCCAGACCGTCCTGCTCGCCGGAGGTTTCGAGAATTTCGGGATTGACAAGTTCAAGGATCTCATCTCCGACATCCACAACAACAACTCTGCGAAGAATTGCGACCTGCGGTGCGGCGAGTCCCACACCGTTTGCTCTGACCAGCGTTTCTTTCATATCATCGATCAGCTGTGCAAGCCGATCGTCAAACGCTGTGACCGGTCTGGAGATTTTGTTGAGCGTCGGATTGCCGACAGTAATAATGTTTCTAAGAGCCATAAATAACCTCTGTCAGGCGTTGACGTCAATAAATGCCGTCACGCCGCGATATGTTTTATCTTTTAAAAATTCACGCAACAAGTACGCAAGAAGCTGCCGCAGACTGCGTGTGTTTTCACATTGCAGCGTCAGGCGGAAGCGAAAACGATTGTTGACTTTGTAGACAGTTTCCGGTGCGGGGCCGAGAATCTGAACCTTTTCAGCAGCATACTCCGGCCTTTGCAGCATTTCCTGCAGAATTCTGCGAAATGCAGCTGCACTTTGCATTACTGCCTGTTCTGGGAACCCGGAAAAGCCAACTGTAAACATATCCAAAAACGGCGGGCAGCTCCGAAGTTTCCGTATACTGATTTCCGTTTCGTAAAAGCTGTCATAGTCCTGCCGGGCAGCAAGATCAATAACGGTGTTTTTCGGCGTCATCGTCTGGATGACCGCCCGACCGTTACGCTGACCACGACCTGCACGTCCGACAACTTGCGTGATCAACGAAAACGTCGTTTCAGCCGCTCTGAAATGATCGATGTACAATGACATATCGGCATCCAGAACGCCGACAAGCGTTACGTCTTCAAAGTCGAGGCCTTTCGCAACCATCTGCGTACCAAGCAGTACGGGGATATCCTCTTTTGAAAATCTGGAGAGCAGTTTTTCATGCGTATTGACCGCCGAAACCGTGTCGGAGTCCATGCGGAGGATCTCACTTCCCGGCAGCAGGGATTGAAGTTCATCCTGTGCTTTCTGCGTGCCTGTACCGACCTGTTTAAAATGTCCGCCGCACTGGGTGCAGCGAGTTGTAAACGGCTCAGAATAGCCGCAGTAATGGCACATAAGGCGGCCGTTTGCCGCATGGTAGGTCAGGCTGAAGCTGCAGTTCGGACATTCAGGCACGTAACCGCAGTCAATACAGACTGTCATCCGAGCACTGCCGCGACGGTTCAGCAGCAAAATAGATTTTTCACGGTTGCTGATGTTCTTTCGGATAGCGTCACACAGAACAGTGCTGATTGATCCGTCGTTTCCGTTTCGCAGCTGCTGTCGCATATCGACAACTTCCACAGCCGGCAGATCCTTGCCATTGTATCTGTTATTCAACCGGTAAAGCTGAAAAATGCCGGATTTTGCACGGTACATCGTTTCTACACTCGGAGTCGCAGAACCCAGTAATACGAGTGCATGTTCACGGACACCGCGATACAAGGCAACCTCTCTTGCGTGGTAACGCGGCGTATTTTCAGATTTATAGGTATGCTCCTGCTCTTCATCCATGATGAAGATTCCGAGGTCATGGACAGGGGCAAACACTGCAGAACGCGTACCGACGACGACATGGGCTTCCCCACGGCGAATACGTTTATATTCGTCATAGCGTTCACCGACTCGCAGAGAACTGTGTAAAACCGCCACGTCGTCTTTAAAACACGCCGCAAGCAAGCTCAGAAGCTGCGGAGTCAGAGCGATTTCGGGAACCAGCAAAATTGCAGATTTCCCTTGTGCAAGGCATTGACGGATCAGATTGATGTAGACAGCAGTCTTTCCGCTTCCGGTCACACCGTAAAGGAGGGCAGCACCGGGTTTCTCTTTTGTCATCTGCTTACAAAGGCCTTCAAAGACGGCTGTCTGCTCTGTATTCAGCAAAAATTCCGTGTTCTTTTCTGAAGGAACGATCTCCGTCCGTCGAAGAAGCTCCTGTCGGTAGACATGCAATAAGCCTAGCTTTTCGAGTCTGTTGACCGTCTGTGCCGTCGCACCGGTAAAATAGAGAAGCTCTTTCATGCTCACGCAGCCGACCGTGCAAAGAAGCTCCAAAACAGAGCCCTGCAGCGGTGCAGACTTGCGGTGTGCCGTGATATAGTCCGACGCTTCCTGCGTAGGAACTGCGAGTTCCACCAGTTTTTCGGTTTTATCGCCACCCTTGCGAAGCATCTCTGACTCTGACACAAGCAATTTTTTTCGTCGAAGATACTGCAGCACAGATTCCAGTGCAGCCTTATCAGGAAACTGTTTGGACAGTTCCGTAAAAGAAGCCTGACCGCCGATCTGCTGCAGATACTCAGCAACGTCTGCTGCTCCCTTTTTAGAGCGAACAGCGTCCTTCCAATCCTCCGGAAGCAAAGTCAGTTTGAACGTATCCTGGACGGAAAACCATAAGCCGGCAGGCAAAATCGCCTTGATCGCATCATAGAAGGTGCAGAAATAGCGTTCCCGCAAAAATGCTGCCAGGCGGAGCATTTCTTCAGACAAAATCGGCTCGTCATCCAGACTCTGGGCAACCGCCTTCAGGCCGTCATCCGTTCCTTCTTCAACGGAAAGAACAATGCCTTCCGTCAGTTTGTTGCTTCGTCCGAACGGCACTGCCACACGCATTCCGGGCTGAAGGCAAAGTACCTCCGGCACCAGATAGTCGTACGGCTTATCAATGGCGTAAATCGCCGAAGAAACCGCAATTTTTGCGATCATGTGAAATTATTTCAGGTAGCCGGGCTTCACTTCTGCCTTCAATTCACCGGCAGCAACCTCGCGGATTGCAAGGGTAACAGGCTTTTCAGCCAGAGGCTCATGAAGTGTTTCAGACTCGATGGAAAGCTGTCTTGCACGTCTTGCGACGGCATTGACAAGAAGATAGCGGCTATCGATGTGTTCCAAAAGTTCAGCCATAGGGGGATAAAGCATATTAAAGTGCCTCCTTCAAAATATTTAACCGACGGTCTGCACGGCAGTTTTCTGCAGCGAGGATCGTCATAAGTTCATCACAAACGCGGTCGACGCGATCGTTGACCACGAGGTAATCATAATTGACCGCCTGCGTGTACTCCCAGCGGGCGGTTTCCATGCGAATTGCCACCATATCTTCCGGGGTATCTCCCCTGCCGGTCAATCGCCGTTCCAGTTCAGCAAAAGACGGGGCGGCAATGAAAATCAGGATGGCGTCCGGGCGGCGGTGCTTGATTTGGAAGGCTCCCTGGACTTCGACTTCGACGATGACATCATAGCCGTCTTCCATCCACTCATTCACCGGTGCCTCCGGTGTTCCATAGTAATTTGTTGCATAGGACGCGTGTTCAAGAAACTCATCATTTGCAAGCATGGCTTCAAATTCGTCACGCGTCTTGAAGTAATAATTCACGCCGTCGATCTCATCAGGGCGGATCTGCCTTGTCGTGGCAGAGATTGAATATTTGATCCGAGGATGCTTCTTCATCAATTCCTTGATGACTGTTCCCTTACCGACACCGGACGGGCCTGAGATCACAATGAGTTTACCCTTCTCCATTCTTTTCCTCCTCGGATGCTCTTGTGGCAATGGTTTCCGGCATGACAGCAGACAAAATCACGTGGTCAGTGTCCATCACCAGAACAGATTTGGTCTTTCTTCCGTAGCTTGCATCGATCAGCATACCTCTGTCGCGTGCTTCCTGCACCAGTCGTTTGACGGGTGCGGAGTCAGGGCTGATGACCGTCAGAAGTCTTGCCGCGGAAATCATATTGCCAAAGCCGATATTAATCAGTTTCATTTTCTATCCTCATTCGATGTTCTGCATCTGTTCGCGGATCTTTTCCAGTTCAGCTTTGATCTCAACGACCGTACGTGCCTGTTCGATATCGTTTCCTTTGGAGCCGATCGTGTTGGCCTCACGGTTCATTTCCTGCATCAGGAAATCGAGTTTTCTGCCGATCGGTTCGGAGGAAGAAAGCATCGTGTCGAGCTGCTTCAGGTGGCTGCGGAGACGGACAGTTTCTTCATCGACAGCAACCTTATCTGCAAAAATCGCTGCTTCTGTCAGAATTCTAGCCTCGTCAATAGACGTAGACTCGAGAACTTCTCGCATTTTTGCTTCAAGCCGTTCACGGTATTCGGCAACAGTGACGGGGCTTCGCTCTTCTACTTTGGCAACGAGAGAAAGAATATTCTGTGCTTTTGCCTTCAGGTCATTTTCCAGTGCAAGGCCTTCCGTCTGCCGCATGGCATTATAGGCTGTGAGTGCCTTTTCCGCGACGGAAACAAGACCTGCTTTCAGTACATCCTCATCCTCTTCGGATTTTTCAACAGTGAAAACGTCTGGCAGTCTGGAAAGTGAATTGACGGAAATATCATCCCGAACGTCGTAGTCGGAAGCGATCATCCGCATAGCAGTCAGATAGCCTTCGAGCACCGGTCTGTTCAAAGAGATCGACACATCACCGGTCTGGCTGGCACCGACTGAAACATAGACATCAACTTTGCCGCGTGTCACATATTCTTTTACCTTTTGCTTTAAAGCGTCTTCAGCAAAGGAAAACAGACGGGGCAATTTTACGGTGCAATCAAGATAGCGATTATTGACTGACCGGACTTCTACGGTTATTTCTCTTCCCGCGACGGTCTCAACCGCACGGCCATAACCGGTCATACTCTTTACCAAAAGAACATCTCCTTTTTATTTTACATGCGGATGAATCCGTCTTTGATAGAAGGATATCAGTGCAGAAAATGCAATATCATACAGAACAAAGCAGATCAGAAGCCCGATGAAGAGCAGCCACTCTGCATACTGCGGCAAGGCAGCAAGGAAAAACGAACGGAAAAACAGAAACATCAATGCGATGCAGACTGCAAACAGTGCAAGTTTTGCTGCCCATTCAACAATGCGATTCGGAATGCGTTCGAGCAGACTTTTGAAGATGCCGTAATGTCCGAACACGAGCAAAAACCAGATTGCACAGGTCTTATCCGGCAAAAGCAGCAGCGAAAGCAAGCCTGCCGCAACGTAAACGCCGGAAGCCCAAAAACAGCCACAGTGTATCACGGCAACAGCAGGTAAAAGACCTGCCAACGCATCCGCACTGATCTTTACCGCAGGAAGAAAGCTTCCCAGATATAAAAAGATAAAGCACAGAGCCGCAAGGATTGCAGCGACTGTCAGTTTCTTCACAGCTCTCATCGGCAGCTGTTGCAAAGACAGTTCAGGCAAATCAGCGTATTGCAGATATCACACGCGGTATCCATATCGCTTCGCTGCTGATAGATCTGCGTCCGATAAGGCGTTGAGCCTGTGTTGATAATGCTCAGTGCCCGCCGATATTCGTAATTGTTCGGAGCCTTGCTGCAGGCGATCTGAAAATTACGTCTGGCCTCGTCGAGCCAACCTTTTCGGTATGCGATCTCGCCGGAAAGATAATACCATTCGGCGTCTTTTGTCGGCATCTGAAACAGCAGTTCTTCTGCTTCGGAAAGATCGTTATTGTTGATCAGGTTCCGAATTTTATTGTACAAGCCGGAAGAATTGCTTCCGGAAGAACCGGAGCTGCTGCCGAAGTCACTGCCGTAACTGCTGCCATAACTCTCACTGCCGGTCTTGTTCTTTGTCAGCAGATCATATGCTTCATTAATCTGCTTCATTTTTTCCTGTGCAAGATCAGCAAGCGGGTTATCCTGATAGTTATCGGGATGATACTTTCTTGCAAGTTCGCGATATGCACGTTTAATTTCTTCATCTGAGGCGTTCGGAGAAACGCCGAGGACTTCATAGGGATCGTTCATTGTAGCCGTCCTTTTTTATAAATTCAAATCTTTGCCTTTGCGTGAAAAGATCCGTCTGAAACTGATTTCAGCACAGCAGGCAGTCCAAGATAGAGAATGTTTGTCAGGATTTCCGAGCCGGATCGCATCGGCAGCAATTCAAGTGCCGTCCCGGCGAGAGAAATCGAATGTTCCAATGTGAGTTTCAGATCATCTTCTGCCGAAGCGTCAAGCACGCCATTCACAACTTCGAAGCGATATCGAAGCGGATTGTAGCAATCTTTTTTGCAGTCATTCTGCAAGTCATCCAATGCATCTGTCAGATACAGAAATCTGCCGACATGATAAAGCACCTGCTCCATCGGTCTGCGAATATCATCGCGGGTTTCGTCAGCCACACAGCCGCGGAGGAGTGAAGCAAACGCATCTGCCGGCTCATCAATACTGTCGCAACAGTTGTTTTCCAAAGCAGAAAGGCGATTAAGTTGCGTAGATGCTAACATGTCAAAGTCCGGAAATCTGCCTGCAGCTTTTCGGAAGCCGTGTTTTGTTAAAAGCGATACAAAACGGTACGGCAGTCCGGTGATCAGATTTCTGTCTTTTATCGCATCCTGAAGCTGATAATGGCAAAGGATCACGTTCATTGCTGAAACTTTGCCGTAAAGATCGTCTGACTGATAGCATGGCTTCTTGCATAACACGTTTGCCGGGCATACGCATTTTTCTTTCGGAGCTTCCGGCAAAACGGAAGCCCGCAGAAAGTACAGGAACGTCATGTCATAATTCACAAAGAACCGGTGAAGAAAACCGTAGTTTTTTCCGAGAGATCTGCAAAGGCCGCAATACGCAGCTTTATACCGATCGTAGTCGCATATTCTCAACTGATCTTTTCTCGGCCTGACATATCCGAACATAAGGCTTTCTTTACTCCTTGTGCAACGTCAGATTGATCTGATAGTAGCCGTTCACGACGAAGAAGAAATAGTCTGCGTCTTCATCGTCCATTCTCAGCATATTGATCTCACCCTGCGGGAATCCTTCGAGTTCAGAATAGAAGAAGGCGGAAATCTTTTCGCCGTCACATTCAGTATAAAAATCAAAGTCATCATTCTGAAAATCTTCAAACGGCGAAATTGTCGCAGCATATTCAGGAGCATCGACAAATCTTCTCAGCATGGAAATAATTCCGTTGAATGAATCGGGTACATCACCGTTGGGATAGTTCTCGGCACAGTATTGGTTAAACTGCGGCACAACCTGTTCGTCGATGAACTGCTGCAGATGATAGGCACCGGCGAGCATATCGTGAATCTTGGCCTTTGCAGCATCAAAGGTCGAGAATTCCCAGGACTCCGAGCTGACTTCGTCTCTGATAGCAAACATAGCAGTATCTCTAAATCATTTATTCTGACAAGGCAAATCCGGTCATACGATATTTCAGTTTCCCGGACATCTTCCGGTTAACAAGCACAGTGGCAAGTAAGCAGACCGCAAAGCCGATGCCACCAAGCAGAAGCGGCCGAACGCCGACCGCACCGGCAAGTGCATACCCTGTGAAAAACATCAGCAAAGGCAAAAGATAGACAAGTGCTGCGATCAATATGACTGTGCGGGTGGCAGTCTCGATCACAACCTTATCTCCAACTGCCGCATGGAGCGAATTGGCGACTGTAACCCGAACGGTACCGGCATTGCAGCCGCCGCAGGTAGCACAATCACCGCAGGCAGTGTCACGACGGACTGCCAGTTCCGCCATTCCGTTCTCTTTCAGAGCAATCACACGAGCTTCTGTCTGCATCGCTATCTGACCAAAACGTCAACAAAAACGTCTTCGATCGTGCCGATGTTCGGATGCCCGTTTACGGTCACCGTCGCGAGCACTTCCCCGCTTTCCGTCACGTTACTGAGGTCTACCGTGATCTTGATATCCTTTTCACTGATCGCAGACATTTCTTCTTCAGAACCACGCAGTTTGACAACGATCGACTGGGCGTTGATACTGACGCGTTTATTCTCCGGAGCATTCAGCAACTCAATTCGGTTTGCATTCACTGTGAAGCTTGAAACTCTAACACCGGACAACTTCACTGTGACGTCTATACTGGTGATGCCGTTGACGTTCTTGATGCCACCTGGCAAAATGACCGAGAATGTCTTGGTGTCGTTCGACGCTGTAATTTTGGAAAGATCCAGCGTGCCGAGCATCAGTGTATCCGAAAGCTGATCGATCTGTCCTGCACTGCCTCTGACACGGATGGTATCAACAGAAAACGTCATGCTTTCAATGTTGTCCTCTGTCGCACCGCCGCCGTTTTTAATTTCGACAGAGACCTTAAGGTCTTTATATTTTTGAATCGGAAGCGTCACATTGGCCGTCTGCTGGCTGAATGTCAACAATGAGTAATCTTCGATCTCGGTGCCGTCATTTGTCCTGAGAATGATCGGACGTTCTTCAATCAGCGTTTCTTCCAACGTGTTAATATCTTCGCATTTGATCACTGCTTCATATACGGTATCGATTTCATAGTCCGGTCCGGTAACAGTCACTTCAGCGGGATCCGATGTAGCTGCAGCCTTGTCAAAGAAAAAGCCGTCCTTCGCTTCACTGTCACCTGTGTCGAGGATAACGGGTACCGTTTTTGTCTTTACATTGGCAACCGACACTTCCACTTCCGACTTACTCTTGTGAAGAATCTCAAAATCACCGTTTCCGGTGACGTCCGGGAAGCTAACAGTCAGAGAAACGGTATAATTTCCGGCTTCCGTGATCTTGCTCACGTCAGCAATGACGCGAACATTTTCTTCATTCAGCTTTGTCAGGTTGACACGATCGCCACGAATTTCAAGATTCACAGTTGACTCATCGGAAGTCAGCATCAGGTTGCGGTCAGCAAGAACGGTCGTTCCTTCAAAAGTAACCGGGATGTTGTATACCGTACGTGTGGAATTAGGCGAAACAACTGTAACAACATAGAGCCACAGCAGGATAGCCGCAGGAAGAGCGATCAGTGCAGCCACGATTTTATGCTTATGTTTCCGCATCATCGCCGCCTCCTTTACGATAGTTCCTGATCTTGCTGAGCAGGCCTTTGTTCTGCTCATTATCTGCAAATTCATTCCGCAGCATTTTCTCAAGCGTTTCCGGAGCGAGGTGCCGTTTGAGCATTCCGCCGTCTGCAACAGAGATCGTTCCGGTTTCTTCGGAAACGATGATCACAAACGCATCGCACGTCTCGCTCAAGCCGACGCCGGCACGGTGTCTGGTTCCGAGGTCCGTACTCAACTGTCTGTTTTCAGAGAGCGGCAAAACGCAGCCTGCAGAAAGGATGCGATCGCCGGAGATGACGAGTGCACCATCATGTAAGGATGCCTTCGGGAAGAAAATGTTGCGGATCAGTTCCTGCGAAACAACAGCGTCAATCGTCGTTCCGGTTTTGCAGATCTGCTCGAGAGAATTATCACGTTCCAGAACGATCAGTGCACCAACACGTTCCTGCGACATAACCTTGCAGGCTTCCACAGTCTGCATGATCATATCTTCAGAATTCGCCGCGACCGTTCCCCTTCCAACGAGTTCTTTGAAAGAACGTCCGCCGAGTTTTTCAAGCATGCGACGCAATTCCGGCTGAAACACGATAACAAGTGCAACAATTCCGATCTCAAGCACACGGCTCATAACATAATTCGCCGTATGTAGATTTAAAATCTCCGTCAGGAAGGTGATCAGGATCACGAGAATGATCGCCTTCGCAATACGTGCCGCACTGGTCGTACGAATAAGGTTGATCACAGAATAAATCAGAAGAGCGACCAGCAAAATGTCGATCACGTCGATCAGCGTGATCGTCGGAAGGGTTTTTCCCAAGCTATTAAAGAAATTTTCTATCTCTTTCATAGACCTATTCTCCGCTTTATACAATATTTAATAAATTATACCCTAAAATGCTTGAAATAGCAAGGTCTTTTCGTATTTTTCCGTTACTCATTTCATCTTTTTTTCGAGTTAAAACACGCATGCCTGTTGTTGGGCTATTTTTGAGTGATCAACATAAAAACAAGCTGACCGGAACTCACTTTCGACAGACAATGCAATCAGTACAGAATAGAATATAAATGCAGCTTATCCAAACGAGCTCACTTCATATCCCGACACGCGAAGCCGTGCCGATCCCACAACTTGATTTACCCTCTGTGCCAGTCACAGAGGGTGCTTTTTCAAAACCAGTCAAAAAAGTTTTACTTGATTTTTTGTTTCGCTATGATATAATACCTTTTGCGACGGAGGCTTAGCTCAGCTGGTTAGAGCGCCTGCTTCACACGCAGGAGGTCGATGGTTCGAGTCCATTAGTCTCCACCAAAAAACATCCACACCATTCGGTGTGGATGTTTTTTTGCTTGGACTCGAAAGGCTGCTCTAACTCGCGGCCAAACAACGCCCCACCTGCTAAATGCAGGCGGGGCGTTCTAAATGCTTTTAAGCAAGCACAAGCTCAATGGCTTCCCGAATATTACGAACGCGCAAAATCTCAAGTCCTTCGGGCGTCTTGAGTTTATCAGTTCCACGTCGCGGAATGATGCATTTTTCAAAGCCAAGACGGCGAATTTCATTGAGCCGCTGCTCCAGATTGGAAACACTGCGGATCTCTCCGGTCAAGCCGACCTCGCCGATCGCTGCAAGCTCATGCGGAATTGCCTTATCGCGGTAGCTGGACGCTGCAGCCAGAATAACCGGCAGATCGGATCCCGGCTCATCGATATTTAAGCCACCGATAACATTCAGGAACGCATCGCACTGGCTCAGCTTCATGCCGCCCCGTTTTTCAAGCACAGCAAGCAAAAGAGCTGCACGGTTATAGTCGAAGCCGTCCGTTGTTCTTCTCGGCATATTGGCACTGCTTTTTGTGATCAGTGCCTGCACTTCTGCAAGGATCGGTCTGGTTCCTTCCATCGCACAGGCGACACAGGTTCCGGGGGCATCCTTCGGGCGGCCTGCAAGCAGCATTTCCGAAGGATTCGGAATTTCCTTCAGACCGATATCGATCATTTCGAATACACCGATCTCATTGGTTGATCCGAAACGGTTTTTTGCAGCACGAAGCAGTCTGTACGGGCCGTTGCGTTCGCCTTCGAAATACAGAACACAGTCGACCATGTGCTCGAGAACTTTCGGTCCTGCGATCGCTCCCTCTTTGTTCACGTGACCGACCACAAAGACTGTGATGCCCTGTGATTTAGAAAGCTGCATGAGTGCCATCGTACAGTCCTTGACCTGTGAAATACTGCCCGGAGTTGAAGTATTTTCAGGTGCATAAAGTGTCTGAATCGAGTCTGCAATCAAAACGTCCGGCTGCAGTTCGTTGACATTTTTCAGGATCTCATCCATATCGGTTTCAGCCAGGACATACAGTGTCGAAGCCTCCGTCTTCAGCCGATCCGCTCTCATTTTGATCTGGCTTTCGCTTTCTTCTCCGGAGACGTACAGCACCTTTCTCCCCTGGCACAGATCATTGCAAATCTGAAGAAGCAGCGTAGATTTACCGATGCCGGGTGCACCGCCGACAAGAACGAGAGAGCCTTTGACGGCACCACCGCCGAGAACGCGATCAAGTTCCTTCATTCCGGTAGAAAACCGCTGTTCGCTGCCGCTTTCAACTTCAGATAACTTTTTCGGTGCATGCCCGGGCATTCCGCTTTTTGCTGCGGCACGGGAAACCGGAACGTCCTTTTCAATATGCTCTGTCATGGTATTCCACGCACCGCACGACGGGCATTTGCCCATCCATTGATGTGTTTCATTACCACAATTAGTACAGAAAAAAACAGATTTAGATTTCATTATGGACTGTCTCCTTCGGTAAATACTGCATGATTTGTGAAGCAATCACGCAGGTCAGTTTCTTTTGATAGTCATCGCTCTTTAATTTCTGTGTTTCCTCCACGTTGGAAAGAAAACCGCATTCCACAAGCACACCGGTGCAGGAAATATGCTCCATCAGCCAGACAGCTTCACTCTTTTTTGCCTCTCTGTGATTTGACGGATCGATATGCTCCCGCAGACTTTCCTGCATGCTTTCTGCCAATTCGGTGCTGCGTTCTGTCGGTGCATAAAACACCTGAGCTCCGCTGTACTTTCCGTCAGAAAACATATTCTGATGGATGCTGACAAATAACGCACCCGGCGTGTTCATTACAATGGCAGCTCGGTTTTTCAGATCGGATACCTTTTTCTCGGAAACCGTGTTTGCTGTTGCATCATATATAGAAACGTCTTCCCTGCGTGTCATGACAGTCGGTATGCCGAAAAAGTGAAACAGATCATCCATACGAAGACAGATCTGCAGATTGATGTCACTTTCTTTGATACCTGAAACTGATACAGCTCCGCCGTCTTCACCGCCATGTCCCGGATCGATCACAACAGTCCGGACGCTCTGCGGAACAGTTTGGACGGCACTTTGAAATCTCAAAGACCGTTCCGCCAGAAATTCTGCTCCTCCGACAAACAGTGCAAGAAGCAACATATAGACTAAAACATATTTTTTCAGAAACCGCATAAAATCACCGCCCGGAGAAACTCTATGCGGATCTTCTCTGCTGTATTCAAGTATAACACAGATTCCGGCTGTTGCATAGAATGATTTTGTAGGGAGAAATCAGTCGATTTTTCTTACAGAAAGGGGCAAAGTATATGGATCATCCGAACCAGAACTACTGTTCACACGGCACCTGTCATACGAGGCTTGCTGTCCCGTATGTACCTTTTCAGTCGGACTGTGCAACAACTTACGCTGCAAAAAAAGCACTTGTTCGCGGCACACTGTTCCCGGATCTTGATCTGCCTTTTATGGGCATGATCAACGAGCACGAAAAGGATGACGTGCCATTGCATGAACTGCAGGCACTTTCATTTGCCATCGATGAGCTTGGACTATATCTTGACACGCACGAGCATGATGAAGAAGCATTAGAACTGTATCGCAAATACGTGCAGTTGTATCATCAGGGCGTACTGCAATACGAAAAGCTTTACGGCCCATTGACCAAAATGCAGGCAGGGATGTTTGGAAGCTATGACTGGCTCAAGTCACCGTGGCCTTGGGAATATGACGCAAACAAGGAGGTTTAAGCATGTTTGAGTATCAGAAAAAACTGCAATATCCCGTCAGGATACGCAACACGAATTCGAAACTTGCGTCGATCATCATCAGCCAGTACGGCGGTCCGGATGGAGAACTCGGTGCTTCCCTGCGATATCTCAGTCAGCGGTTTTCCATGCCTTTTGCTGAACAGCAGGGCCTTCTGACTGATATAGGGACAGAAGAACTCGGTCATCTGGAGATGATCGGAGCCATTATACACCAGTTAACAAGAAGCCTGACGCCGGAACAGCAAAAGTCCTGCGGCTTTGATGCATATTTTGTAGATCATACAGCAGGTGTATATCCGGCCGCCGCATCCGGTTTCCCGTTTAACGCAGCCTCGATTGCGGTCAAAGGCGATGCGATCGCAGATCTGACGGAAGACCTCGCTGCAGAGCAGAAAGCACGCGTCACTTACGACAACATTCTGCGGTTATCCGATGATCCCGATGTGAACGACGTCATCAAGTTCCTTCGTGAACGTGAAATCGTGCACTTCCAGCGTTTCGGCGAAGCATTGGAGCTTCTGCGGCAAAAACTCAACGAGAAGAATGTGTATTATATGAACCCTTCATTTGATAAGATCGAGAAAAGCAAGCGATAATACTTTACGAAAAAGCGGCATCGGGGGTCTGTCCCGATGCCGCTAAATTTCAAATGTTCAGTCGCTGTCGAACTCGTCCGGTGGGGTGATGATCTCGCCGTTGCCATTGGTCGTTCCGGTCGCTTCGGTCGTTTCCTCAGATGTGGAAATAATATCCCGTATATTCATTAAAACGATTTTCATTTCTGCAGGAACAAACTGTTTCATAGCAATAGCCTTTCATTTTCACCATCAGTTTATATTAAAACTGAAATTTCTTTTTTCCGATTTGAATCACGCGAATTGCGAGAGGCGAAAGGACAAGAGATAATCCCAATTCAATCAAAAAACTCACGCCTACAAGCACGAAAACCGCATAGTAGGACACGGATGTGATATTCAATGCAGATGCCCATTGGGAAAGCGTCGACCAGAAGAATGTCCGGCAGCCGATCAGAAATATGGAAGTATTGACGATTGGGCAGGTCACTGCCGCAAGTATCGCGGCAAGCGTCGAGTTCTTCTTTGACACAAGAACGTAGACACCGGCAGAAGCTGCACCCGCCAAGACACCTTTTAAAGCAACGGTGACAATCGTCCCGGGAACGCTGACTGCCAAAAACGGTGCAGCATCGCCGGAAATCAGGACTGCCGCAGCAAATACGAGTCCGAGCCATCCGCCATATTGCCAACCAAGCAGTGCAGCACCCACAACGATCGGAATGAGCACCAATGCCGCAGAGGAAAACAGTCCGATCTTTGTCAGGCTGCCCAACATCTGCAAAACAAATACGATTGCAGTCAGTATCGCCGCTAAAGAAAGTCGGCGTACGTTTTCGCGTGAAGTACGTTTGTTATTCATCATAATTCCTTTCTGCTGCCGTTCCGCCCTTTCGTCGGATACGACGCAATGTGAATAGTTAAAACGGTTGTGTATTAAGACTCTTCCACTATTTCTGCTTCTTCCGGCTGCATGGAAAGCTGTTCCCCTGCCTGCATTGCATGCCACTGTTCTTTCGTGACAAGGAGCTGCCTGGGTTTTGAGCCTTCAAACGGGCCGACAATGCCGCGTTCTTCCATTTCATCCACAATTCTGGCAGCACGTGCATAGCCAAGTTTCAGACGACGCTGCAGCATGGAAACGGAGGCCTGTCCGGTTTCAAGAATGACTTCGACTGCAGCGGGAAGAAGTTCGTCTCCGTCCTCACTGCTCTGGGCAGGTGCAGGTTCGTTGCTGCTGTGGTTCTTATTCCCCTGCTGTTCTGCCTTGAGGTCGATCTGTGCCTGGACTTCGTCAGAATAGTTCGCAGAGCCGTGCTGCTTGATGAAGTCCGTGACTTTCTGCACTTCGTCATCGGACACGAAACAGCCCTGTACACGCTTCGGCTTTCCTTTGCC
This sequence comes from Faecousia sp., assembly GCA_045639485.1. Taxonomy (GTDB): domain Bacteria; phylum Bacillota; class Clostridia; order Oscillospirales; family Oscillospiraceae; genus JAFRPC01. The sequence continues at coordinate 74,372 of JAZUDF010000066.1, forward strand.
GAGCGGAGCAAAGAGCATATCGCCCTTACCAACCAGTTTTTCCGCACCGGTCGTGTCGAGAATAATACGGGATTCCATTGCGGAAGAAACCGCAAATGCAATGCGGGAAGGAATATTAGCCTTCATCAAGCCGGTGATGACATCAGCAGACGGACGCTGCGTTGCGATGATGAGGTGAATGCCGGAGGCACGTCCCATCTGTGCAATACGGCAGATTGACTCTTCAACTTCCTTTGCCGCCACGATCATCAGGTCAGCAAGTTCGTCGATGACAACAACGATCTGTTCCATCGGCTTCAGGTCAACGTCTGTCAATGCCTGCTTGTTATAAGATTCAAGATCTCGTACACCTGCATCCGCCATGACACGGTAGCGACGCATCATTTCCGTCACAGTCCACTGCAGAGCACCTGCAGCCTTCTTCGGATCTGTCACAACAGGGATCAGAAGATGCGGAATGCCGTTGTAGATACCGAGCTCGACCATCTTCGGATCGACCATGATGAGGCGAACCTCTTCCGGTTTGGACTTATACAGAAGCGAAATGATCAGGCTGTTCATGCAAACCGATTTACCGGAGCCGGTGGTACCTGCGATCAGCATGTGCGGCAGCTTGGAAATATCGCCGATAATGCAGTTGCCGCTGATATCCTTCCCGACGGCAAAGGAAAGGCGTGAGCCAGCGTTGCGGAACGAAGAAGAATCCACGACCTCACGCAAAGAAACTGTGCTGACAAGCTTGTTCGGCACTTCGATGCCGACAACGGAAATCTTATCGGGGATTGCCGAAATACGAACGCTTGCGGCACCGAGAGAAAGTGCAATATCGTCAGCCAAACCGGTCAGGCGGTTGAGTCTGACGCCCTGTGCAAGTTCCAGTTCATACATCGTCACAGAAGGGCCCCGGGTAACGTTGATGATCTGTGCATCAACGTTGAAGCACTCCAGCGTTTCTTTCAGACGCTTGGTGTTATCACGCATTTCCTGCGTACCATCAATGTTGCCGCGTCTGCCTTCTGCGAGAAGATTGATCGGAGGAAATACGTAAACTTCCTTCACTTCTTCTTTTTCTGCGATCTCATGTGCGATTTGGCTTGCAGCCTGTGCCGCTTCACCCTTTTTCAGTTTATCGGAAGGCTCTTCCTGAAGCGGAGGTAAAGGTTCTTCCACAGCAGATTTTTGCTCTTCCGTATGTTTCTGAGACACCTGAAGCGGTGTGATTTTGATCGTTTTCGGTTCGCTTTCGGTCTCTTCAACGACGTGTACGGAAGATGCAGGCTCCTCTTTCTGCTGAGACTTCGCTTTTTCTTCACGCTGGCGGCGAATATACTCATCGGGAGAGGTCGGGCCGTCTGTTCTACGCGGTTTTTCCTTCGGCTCTGAAACCGCTCCTGCTGCAGCGGGAGGCTCATCAACAGGAAGATCATAAGCAAAACGACGTTTTGGTTCACGGTCCTGTTTTTTCTCATTGTGCTCTGCCCGACGCTGAGAAATATGCTCAACGATCACTTCTGCAGGTTCTCTATGTTCTTTTTCAACCTTCGGTTCGCTCGCACGCTTATTGTTGATTGCACGAAGCAGGCCGGTCAAAGTCAGGTTAAGTGATGCAAGCAGCGTGACGATCAATAGAATCAAGCTGATGATCCATGCCGCTACGCCGCCGATCAGGCTGAAGAAGATCGCAACACCGCCGCCTAATACGCCGCCGGAAAGATTTGCCTTACCGCGGGCATACAATTCACCGATTGAAATCGGTACTGCGTTTCCGAAGGAAAGGTGTGCAATACAGGACACAAGGATCACAAAGGACAAAGAGCAGATGATACGCATGGTCACAGGTCTGCCGCCATGGAACATCAGTGCAACAAAGCAAAGAACGAGGCCGAGCGGCAGGAAGATCAAGCCAATCGGGCCAAGAAGACCTTTAAAGAGATTGGAAATGAGATTGCCGTCACCGAAACTGCTGAATACGATCACGATCGCCAGGATCAGGCACAGCACGCCCCAGATCTCTTTGGAGAACTGCTGATAGAGATTTTTCTCCTGCGGCAGTTGTTTCTTTGTGTTCTTTGTTGATTTATTTGGTTTTTTGGAGCCTTTTTTTGCTGCCATTCGTATGTACTCCCGTTTAAGAAATCAGTGAAATAATCAATGCAAACAAACCGGCACCCCAGCACCAGAATGCAAATCCGCCGAATTTGCCGCGTTCTGCCAGTTTCTTCAAAAATGTAATTGCAAAATAACCGCTCACAGCGGCAACGACCATGCCTGCAAGGCATACCCAGAAGCTGACGTCGCCAAGCCCCGTCTTGAACACGTCGATCACTTCAAGCAGCACAGCTGCAAGAACCGTCGGGATCGACATGAGGAAGGAAAACTTAAGGGCAAACGGTCTGTTAAAGCCGCGAACCGTTCCGGCTGTGATCGTTGCTCCGGATCGGGACAAACCGGGTACCACGGCAAGCAGTTGTGCGACACCGACGACCAGTGCATCGACGATCGTCATGCTCTTTTCATCTTTCTTGCCTTTTGTATAGCGGTCGCTGAAGTAAAGCAGCATGCCGGTCACGATCAGCATCACGCCGACAAACACGAGTCCGTGTGCTCCGTTACCAAGTGATTCGATCCAGCCTTTGATCGGCAGGATAATGAACAACGGAACCAAAGAAACAATCAGAAAAACGATCAAACGTCTGGCCGGCACGTTTTTGCCGGACTTTGGGTTCTTAATGTGAACCATACGCAGGCCTTCCGAAAACAGTTCGGAAATCTCCTGCTTATATGCCAAAAAAACTGCGATGAGCGTGCCGAAGTGGAGCATGACGTCGAAGAACAGGAAGTTTGTTTCAACGTTTGCCACACCGAGCAGATGCTCTGCGATCTTCAAATGGCCGGAACTGGAAATCGGCAGGAACTCTGCAATGCCCTGCACCAAGCCAAGAACAATGGCTTGCAAGATATTCATTTCGTTTCCTCCGCAAATATATTTTCGCACACATTCTATTGTATTATATCATATCTTTTCGATGATTTCCACCTTTTATTTTTGTTTTCTTTCCCTGTGATTTTTGGCAGTATGAATCATTCTATGCAACAGTTCCAATGCGTCATGCAGCCCGCCGAGTCGGTCGATCAGCCCACATCTGACTGCTTCTTTTCCGTAAAGGACTGTGCCGACGTCGCTCGCCATTTCCCCTGTCGCCATCATATAGTGAAGAAACTGTTGGGCATTGATATGACTGTTCGCTGTCACAAAGTCAACGATCTGGTTTTGAATACGGTTAAAATACTGAAACGTTGCAGGTGCTCCGATGACCGTTCCGCTCATACGGACCGGGTGGATCGTCATACTGGCAGTCGGAACGATCAGGCTCTTTTTCGCCGACACTGCAAGCGGAACACCAATGGAATGTCCGCCTCCGAGCACAAGTGATACCGTCGGTTTTCGCATACCGGCGATCAGCTCCGAGATCGCAAGCCCTGCTTCAATATCTCCGCCGACTGTATTCAGAAGAAGCAGCAGGCCGTCAATTTCATCACTCTCCTCAATATCGGCAAGCAGCGGAAGCACGTGTTCATATTTTGTCGTTTTATAATTTTCCGGTGCCGTCTGATGCCCTTCAATCTGTCCTATGATGGTCAGCGTATAGATATTCCCGTGTTCGGTCTTACTCACAGCACTGCCAAGATCAATGATCTCATCAAGTTTTGACTGCTCAACGTCTTCTTTTTCCCGTTTGTTCATACTGCATCTCCCATTCATTCTTATGATTATTATCCGCCGATGATATGGAATTATGCAGTTTTCACACTTGTGAATTCGTTTGAAATCTGATAAACTATCAAAAGAAAGTGAGGGATAAACGTTGCTGGATGTATGCGATATCAATCAGATGAAGCCGTTGCTCGCAAAACACGGGTTTCATTTTTCAAAAGCAAAAGGTCAGAATTTTCTGATCAAATCGTGGGTTCCCGCAAGGATCGCCGAAGAAGCAGGTGTAGATGCGTCCTGCGGCGTTTTGGAAGTCGGCCCCGGTATCGGACCTTTGACGCAGCAGTTGTGTCTGCGTGCCAAAAAAGTCGTTGCTGTGGAGCTTGACACCTCTCTCAAACCCATTCTTGACGAAACAATGGGGGATTTTGACAACCTGACGCTGATCTTTGACAACGTGATGAAAGCAGATCTCGCAACCCTTGTGCAAGAACAGTTCCCCGGTCTGCGACCGATGGCCTGTGCCAATCTCCCCTATTACATTACCTCTCCGATTCTGACACTCTTACTGGAAAGCAGGCTGTTTTCTTCCGTGACCGTCATGGTGCAGAAAGAGGTCGCTCAACGGATCTGTGCTGCGGCAGGCAGTTCCGATTACAGTGCTTTTTCCGTCTTCTGCAACTATTATGCACAGCCGCAGATGCTTTTTGACGTCTCCCCTGATTGCTTCCTTCCGCAGCCGAAGGTCACTTCTTCTGTGATCACGCTGAAAATGCGGACACAACCTATTTGCGAAATCTCAGATGAAACGCTGTTTTTCAAAGTCGTCCGAGCCAGTTTTGCTATGCGTCGAAAGACGCTTGTCAACGGGCTGTCTGCAGGATTTTCACAGTTCAGCAAGGCTGATCTGACCGAGATTTTGGCAGAATGCGGATATGACGCCAATATTCGCGGTGAAACGCTCGATATCAACGGTTTTGCTGCAATTGCAAACACGATGTACAGGAGAATGCATGTTTAAATTCATCTTTTTGGATCTGGACGATACCATCCTTGATTTTACTGCGGCAGAGGACGTTGCCCTGCCGAAAGGTCTGAAGGAAGTCGGCATTGAACCGACAGACGACCTGATCGCTCGCTACAAGCAGATCAACATTGCCGAATGGGAGCGGTACGAACGCGGAGAGATCTCGCGTGAGACCGTGCTGACTGAGCGATACGACATTCTGTTCAAGGAATACGGCATTGATCTTCCAGGCTATATCGCAGAAGATGCTTACCGTAAATATCTCGGGATCGGTCACTACTTCATTCCCGGTGCCGTAGCTTTATTAGATTATTTAAAAGGCAAAAACTATCGTCTTTTTATTGCCTCCAACGGCGTTGCCGCAACGCAGGATTCAAGACTTGACAGTGCCGGCATCCGTCCTTATTTTGAAAACATTTTTATCTCGGAAACAACAGGCTCACACAAGCCGGAAAAAGCGTATTTTGACTACTGCTTCTCTCATATTCCGGGGTTTGATCCCACCGAGGCATTATTGATCGGTGACAGTCTGACCTCTGATATTTCCGGCGGGAAAGCCGCCGGCATTGCGACCTGCTGGTTCAATCCGAGCGGCAAGACTGCACCTGCAAATCTGCGTCCCGACTACGAAGTCCGTTCACTGAAGGAACTGGAATCAATCTTATAAAGGAAGGCCTCACATGGCAAACATCATTGAACTGTCTGACTTTCACGATCCGGAACTGGATATCTATGCAAGGCTGACAGAAGGACAACTGAAAAACCGTGCAGAACCCGAAAAAGGGATGTTTATTGCCGAAAGTCCGAACGTCATCCACCGGGCATTAGATGCAGGCTATGAACCGATTTCCATGCTGATGGAACGAAAGCACGTTGAAGGTCAGGCAAAAGAAATTATCGCACGTAGCGGTGACATTCCCGTCTATACTTCCGATCTCGATGTTCTGACGCAGCTGACCGGGTTTCAGCTTACTCGTGGTGTTCTGTGTGCCATGCGACGCAAGCCGCTGCTCTCCGCCGAAGAAGTATGTGCAAAGGCAACGCGGATCGCAGTGCTTGAAAACGTTGTCAACCCGACCAACATCGGTGCCATCTTCCGCAGTGCGGCAGCACTGAATATCGACGCTGTCTTACTTACGCCCGGGTGCTGTGATCCATTTTACCGCCGTTCTGTACGTGTCAGCATGGGAACCGTTTTCCAAATCCCGTGGGCACACATCGGAGCGGAAGTCGATGATTGGCCTGACTACGGCCTGCGTATTTTGCACGCAATGGGCTTTAAAACCGTGGCAATGGCACTTCGAGATGATTCCTGCAGCATTGATGATCCAAAACTGAATGCAGAAGAAAAACTTGCAATCATTCTCGGTACGGAAGGCGAAGGACTTGCCGACAACACGATCGCAGCCTGCGATTACACAGTCAAAATCCCAATGTCGCACGGTGTTGACTCTCTGAACGTCGCTGCTGCCTCTGCCGTGGCATTCTGGCAACTTGGGAATAAAGGCTGAATTTCAAAAAGAGGATTTTTCGCAAAATAACTGTTGACAAATGGATAACCCTTCTATATAATAATCAAGCGTTCAGGGAACGTCATGCGGGAGTGCTGGAATAGGCAGACAGGCAGGCTTGAGGTGCCTGTGTCCAACCTTAGACGTGTGGGTTCAAGTCCCATCTCCCGCACCAAAAAAGAGGCAGACCATTTATGGTCTGTCTCTTTTTTGGTATGCGTATTCGGAGATGGGACTTGAACAGGGCGGCACCGGTGCTCACACCGGTGCAACCAACAGTCCGGTGGACTGTTGGTTAGCCCGCGGGAAAGTCCCATCTTCCGCACACAAACCAGATTTTATATGTCCGAGTGATTCGAATCCTCACACATTACTTTTACATAAAAATAGAGACACCCGCAACAGTGATCGCCCGGACCTACTTACCGGGAAATATATCGCAAGCATCTCTAAGAATTATTATATCACTGTTTTCATAAAAATCAAGAACAATCGTAAAATAGCCTCTGCCTTACGGCAGAGGCTTTCGTTTTTAATCGTCAAAGCGGAACAGAACGTCGATCGGTGCACCGAGCGTCTTTGCGATATTCCATGCAAGGTGAAGGGACGGATTATATTTGCCGCGTTCCAGGTTGCCGATCGTCTCACGGCGAACGCCGACAGCATCGGCAAGATCAGACTGCTTCATGCCGATTTTCTTTCTGTATTCTTTGATTTTGGTCGTCATCATTTCTCGTAAACCCCCATATCAAGGTTTGATATGATGATTATATCACTCATTCCGTACCAAAATCGTACCACTTTTGTGCGAACAATCAATCTTTTTTTAGATTTTTTTCAAATCACCGTATAAACTTGCACACCAGTTCGGAGTATTCCGCTGCATTTTCGATCGGCAGATCTGCGAGAATGAGCCCCTGTGCGTAAAGAAGCTGTGCAATGTCGGCAGCCGATTCCTCATTAGAAGTCACCTTTTCACGCAGCGTTTCGAGTGCGGGATGTTCCGGGTTGATGCGAAGAATCTTTTCGGATGCAACGGCAAATTCCGGATTCATCTTCCGCATGTATTTCTCCATTTCAAAGCTCATACCGCCGTCCGGCACAAGGCAGACAGCGTGGGAGCCGAGCTCTGTGGAGATCTCGGCACGCTTGATCTGCTTGTCAAGCGTCTTTTGCAGGAAGTCCAGAACGGGCTGCCACTGTTCTGCAGTGTCTTTCTCCGCCTTTTTCTCTTCTTCGCTGGAAAGGCCAAGATCATCTGTGGCAATGTTGCAGAATTCCTTCTCCATAAAGGTCATCAGCGTCCGGGGAATAAACTCGTCTACGTCTTCGGTCATATACAGAACGTCATAGCCTTTTTCGCTCAGTCGTTCTGTCTGGGGAAGCTGTGCAAGTCTTGCCCTGCTCTCACCTGCCGCAAAGTAGATCAGCTTCTGATCTTCCGGCATTTTCTCAACGTATTCTTTGAGCGTGACGCACTTGTTCTCACGGGACGACCAGAAAAGCAGCAGATCCTGTAGCAGATCCTTGTGCATGCCGTAGTCTGACACCACGCCGTACTTCAGCTGACGGCCGAATGCCTCAAAGAACTTCTCATAATCCTCGCGGGAATTTTCCTGCATCTTCAGCAGTTCCGCTTTTATCTTCTTTTCAAGATTCGACGCGATCGCAGAAAGCTGACGGTTATGCTGCAGCATCTCTCTGCTGATATTCAGGCTAAGATCCTGCGTGTCCACGATGCCGCGGGCAAAACGAAAATGTTCCGGCACAAGGTCTTCGCACTTGTCCATGATCATGACGCCGGAAGAATATAACTGCAGGCCTTTTTTGTACTCTTTCGTATAGTAATCGTACGGTGCCTTTGCGGGGATATAAAGCAGGGCTTTATAGGTGACGGCACCTTCCACACTCACATGGAGATTGGCAAGCGGCTTTTCAAAGTCAAAGAACTTTTCCATGTAGAAGTCGGCATATTCCTCGTCCGTGATCTCTTTTTTTGCCTTCTGCCAGATCGGAACCATGGAGTTGAGTGTTGCAAGCTCTGTATAGGTTTCATATTCGGGTGATTCCCGGTCTTCGGTTCCCTCTTTCACGCGGGAACGCTCCAGTTCCATGCGGATCGGGTAACGGATGTAATCGGAATATTTTTTGACAAGAGATTGGATCTCAAACTGCTCGAGAAAACGGGAGAACCGTTCATCGTCCGTGTCAGCCTTCAGCTTCATGATCACGTCAGTACCGGCAGTCGTTTTCTTGCCTTCTTCCAACGTGTAGCCATCTGCACCGGAGGACTGCCAGATCCACGCTTCGTCGGAGCCGTATTTTTTAGACAGCACCGTAACGGTATCGGCGACCATAAAAGCGGAATAGAAGCCGACGCCGAACTGGCCGATGATGTCGATGTCTTCCTGCTTGTCCATCTCTTTTTTGAACTGCAGAGAACCGCTCTTTGCGATCGTGCCGAGGTTTTGCTCCATCTCCTCTTTGGACATGCCAATGCCGTTATCGGAGACTGTCAGGATCCCGTGTTCTTTATCCACGGTAATATCGATTGCAAAGTCACTGCGGTCAAGACCGACGTTCTGATCCGTCAATGCAAGATACGCAAGCTTGTCGATCGCATCACTTGCGTTGGAGATGATCTCACGCATGAAGATCTCCTGATGCGTATAGATGGAGTTGATCATAAGATCCAACAATCTTTTGGACTCTGCTTTAAACTGTTTCTTTGCCATAAAACTCACTCTTTTTGTAAAATTTTAGCACTCAGTATAACTGAGTGCTAATTCATTTTAACAGATTTGGGGAAAAATGCAAGGGCTTTTTACTATTCAGATCAAAGCATCGCCAAAATCTGTTCCTTCGTATGCAGGCCGACCATCTTTCGGACAACTTCGCCGTTTTTAAACAGCAAAAGCGTCGGGATGCTTTCAATGCCAAATTGCATGGCAAGAGCTCCCTGCTCGTCAACATTCACCTTTCCGACCTTATAAGAACCGTCAGACTGTGCTGCGATCTGTTCAATGACCGGAGTCAGCATCATGCAAGGACCGCACCACGTCGCCCAAAAGTCGACGAGTACAGGCACCGGAGATGCAATTACTTCAGCTTCAAAGTTTTGTAACGTGATTTGGATCTCATTCATATTTGATTTCTCCTTCTATAATATCTATCTGTTATTATATGCAGAATCAACACACAAATCAAGGCATAGAAATTGTCGTGCTGCCGTTCTTTACACGAATTACAAAATGTGTTATGATACTCAAAACATTTTAAGGAGATACTAACGCATGGCCATGATTAAAAAACTTTTTTTCGAAATCAACATGACCTGGAAAAAAGTCATTTTGTTTGCCCTCGCAGCCGCTGTCCTCACAGCTGCGGTTTTGCTGCTGCCGGGCATCAGCAGCACGTCAATATCCAATATCGGCGTCACCTTTGAATTCTGGATCTTTGCTGCTTTGATCATTATCATGAACTGTGACAAGCCGGTAGAGGCCGGTTTGAAGACCTTTGTCTTTTTCCTGATCAGTCAGCCGCTCATTTATCTGTTGCAAGTTCCTTTCAACTTTCTTGGCTGGGGCATTTTCATGTACTATCCCAGATGGCTTATCTGGACGATCCTCTGTCTCCCCGGTGGCATGATTGCATGGTTCGTTAAGGCAGATAAGTGGTACAGTCCTTTGATTCTTTCTGTTGCCACCGCATTTCTCGCATACGAATTTATGATTTTTCTGCAGGATCTGATCCACTATTTCCCCAAAGGTCTTGCCGCAACCGTTTTCACCGGGATCCTCGTGATCTTACTGATCATTGTAATACTCAAGCAGTGCAAGCACCGTCTGCTTGCCGGTGGCATCACGCTTCTTGCTGCAATCTGTGCGGCTGCATTTCTGTTCTTCTTTTCTTCTGGAAACTCTGCTTCTTATGAATATGACCTTGCAGACGGTCACGACTGGGAGATCGCCTCGCAGGATGGCTATATCGGTGAAATCACCTACAGCGAAAGTGAAGATGCTTCCATGACCGTTCATGCCACGCAGTCCGGTACCTGCGAACTTACGATTGCAAACGAAGCTGGAGAAAGTCTTTCATTTCATATTGTCTACGACGGTTTCAGTGACCTGCAGGTCATCGAAGTACCGTAAATAATAAACATCCACCTGCCAAGCGGGTGGTTTTTCACATGCGGGCATAGCCCTATGTTCCTCGGCACGCGTCGAACGCGTAATACGATCTGCCAGCTGCACAGAAACTGTTACTTGCTGCCCGTAAACGGGCTGTATTCACCCATTGTCATTTGTTCGCCCATTTCATCCTCTTTAAGCTGGTTCTGAATATACTCCGCAATTCGGCTCTCGCTCTTTCCTTTTAGATACCCCAAAAATATGATACAGATATTTTTGGGGGAATTTCCACGAGCATATGCACATGATCCGGGCATATTTCTGCTTCTTTTATTTTGACGCCTTTCCAGTCGCATAACTGCCTCAGTATTTTTCCTACCTCTGCTCGCTTCTCTCTGTAAAATACCTTTCGACGATATTTTGGTGCAAACACGATATGGTATTTGCAAATCCACTTCGTATGCGATAAACTATTTATGTCATTGATTCCCGTTAATGACCCTCCTGTTATTTGTTGTTGCAGTTGGTAGACCGCAACTTCATTCTAACAGGAGATTTTATTTCTGTTCAACTATTTAATTCTTACCGAACCACGTGTCTAACGCGTGGTTTTGGTATACAAAAAGAGCTGATTGCATTGCAATCAGCTCTTTTCATGTCAGTCGATAGGTTTCATTGTCGGGAAAAGCAGTACGTCACGGATGGAGGCACTGTCGGTGAGCAACATGACAAGACGGTCAACGCCGAAGCCGAGGCCGCCCGTGGGAGGCATGCCGTATTCCAGCGCGGTCACATAGTCGTAATCGACCTGTGCGTTGCTGTTGGGGTCGAGCTGCTTGCGCTCTGCGACCTGACGCTCAAATCTGCCCTTCTGGTCGATGGGATCGTTCAGCTCGGAGAAGGCGTTGCCGAACTCCGTCGCATTGATGAAGTACTCAAAACGTTCCGTGAAAGCGGGATCATCCGGCTTACGCTTTGCAAGCGGGCTGTTCTCCACGGGATAGTCATAAATAAACGTCGGCTGGATGAGGTTTTCTTCAACAAAGGCATCGAAGAACTCCGCCAGAATGGCACCCTTTGTGGGAAGCTCGGGCAGATCAACGTGATGCTCCTTCGCAACAGCAATCGCTTCTTCATCAGAGGAGATTGCGGCAAAGTCCACACCGGAATACTTCTTGACTGCCTCGATCATGGTCATGCGTTCCCAATGGCTGAGGTCGATCTCTTTACCCTGATAGGTAATCTGCAGTGTGCCACAGACCTTCTGGGCAACGGTCTTCATCATTTCTTCGACCAGATCCATCATGCCGTGGAAATCGGTGTAGGCCTGATACAGTTCGATCGTCGTGAATTCGGGATTATGCTTCGGATCCATGCCCTCATTGCGGAAAATTCTGCCGACTTCATAGACGCGATCCATGCCGCCGACGATGAGTCGCTTGAGGTAAAGCTCCGTTTCGATACGCAAGACCATATCCATGTCCAACGTATTATGGTGTGTGAAGAAAGGTCTTGCAGAAGCACCGATCTCAAACGGTGTCAAAATCGGTGTATCAACTTCAAGGAAGCCCTTTGCATCGAGGAACGCACGCAGTTCGCGGAGGATCATGCTGCGTTTGATAAAGGTGTCTTTTACTTCGGGATTGACGATGAGATCGACATAACGCTGACGGTAACGCGTTTCAACGTCCGTCAGTCCGTGGAATTTTTCAGGCAGCGGCAGCAAAGACTTTGCAAGCAGCGTCACTTCATGTGCCTTGACAGAGATCTCACCACGCTGTGTTTGGAACACTTCACCGGAAATACCGACAACGTCACCGATATCGAGTTTGCGGCATTCTGCAAACCGTTCTTCGCCGAGTTCATCGATCTTCAGATAAATCTGGATTCTGCCGGAGCCGTCCTGCAGATCGGCAAAAATAGCCTTGCCCATGCCACGCTTGCTCATCAATCTGCCGGCAACAGCGACAATGCTGCCTTCCATCTGTGCAAAGTTTTCCCGGATCTGAGCAGCCTGAGCCGTCACGTCATATTTAGTCAGTTGGAACGGATCGCGGCCCTCCTGCTGCAGTGCCTGCAGCTTTTCATGTCTGATACGAACCTGGTCAACCAGAGGGAGTTCTGCCTGAGGAACAAATTTAGCCATTGTATACTCCTATTATTTCTCTACGGAAAGAATTTCAAACTTCAGAATGCCAACAGGTGCCTCAACCTCTACGACATCGCCAACGGTCTTGCCGACCATAGCTCTGCCAAATGGAGAGTCATCGGAGATGCAATGCTCCATCGGGTTGGCTTCCTGAGAGCCGACGATGCAATAGATTTCTTCTTCGTCGAATTCAAGATCGCGAACCTTGACTGTGCAGCCAAGACCGACGTGTCCGGTGCCTTCTTCTGTATCGTCAATGATCACAGCGTGGGACAGGATGTTTTCAACCTCGGCAATACGGCCGTAGAGCTTTGCCTGTTCATTTTTTGCTTCATCGTACTCACTGTTTTCGGACAAATCGCCGAACGAACGTGCTTCTTTGATTTGTTCTGCAACTTCTTTCTCACGGACCGTTTTGAGGTAGTTCAATTCTTCGGTCAGTTCATTGCGTCTGATAATGGTCAGTTTGTATTCCTTTGCCATCGAGATCAGCCCTTCCGTTAATTTTTTGCTGAAATATTATAATGTCTGCCGCAAGGATTGTCAAGTACCGCAGGCACGTGCATCAGAGCATCAAAGTGTCTGCTGTGAAATACCTTTGATGTTGTTAATGACAAAGCTTACATTATCAACAGTAATGATACTGTCGCAGAACGGGCATTTGGCAGTTCTGTTGATATTCATCGGTGCACCGCAGTTCGGGCAGTTGGTGACCTGCGACTCTTTCTCAGAAGACGAAATCTTTCCGCTCGGCCGGATCAGATCATATTCGTAGGTCATGATCTTTTCAGCCGTCTTGCTGCCGGAGAGCACTGCACCGGTATTGTCATCAAGCGTGTAATCCGTGATTCTGGCACTGACGTCAGCGATCAGATGATCTGTATTTGCCTGTTGGAAATATCCGCGTAGCGACACGTCAAGCACTGCAATCCGTTCGACGTAATTTGTCCGGTGGTTGATGCGGTAAGCATCAAGCTGCCGATCAAGCTGTGCAAAAAGAGCATCGGAGAAATACGGGCGTAACGAGGAAATATCTTTCTTCGTCCAGCACTGCTGCATCTGAACGTAAAGGTTTGACAACTTCTGCTCTAACCCCGCAGAGTCAAATTTTGCATCAAGCAGAGCGTAATTTTCGATCGGCATAAGCCGCTCATCCGGTGTCGCAGTCGCCCCGGATCGCATTGCTCCGCCGCCATTCCGCTTGTTTTTCATCACAAGGAAGAAAGCATAGATTGCAAAACCGGCAAGAACGATCGCGACAACTAAAGGATCTGTCTCCTCATCGGAGCCGCCGGATGAGCTTCGGCTTCCGCTGTCCCAGTCATAATCGCCGCCGTAATCGTCTCCCCCGCCGTAATCATCGCCTCCGCCATAGTCGCCGTCTCCGCCGAAATCACCGAGATCGGCACTGGCAAAGCAAGCAATCGAAACAATCAGACAGGTGCAGATCAATACGGCAAGAAGGATTCTGATAAGCCTTTGAATTTTCATAATAAAATCACCTTATTGTTCGTTCAGAATGCTAATAGCAGTCTGTAGCTGGATGTCTTTATCATGTTCCATGGAGCCAATGTAAATGGCAAGATAGTCTTCATCAGAAACTTCAACAACTTTATCCGGGGTAATGCCGACGCCTGCGAGGCTAACGCCGTTGGGCGTATAATACTTGCCGGTCGAGATGTTGACCGCAGAGCCGTCAGATAACATCAGACACTGCTGGAAGTAGCCTTTGCCGTAGGTCTGTGTGCCGACAATCGTTGCAGCACCGTATTCCTGCAGGGTTGCTGCAAAGAATTCAGCCGCAGAGTAAGAATCAACATTCACAAGCACGCACATGGGCATATCAAGGCAGCGTGCATCCGACCTGTCTTCGCTGGTCGTACCGTCATAACGTTCGCTGCGGAAAATTACGCCTTCAGGCAGCAGATAGTCAAGCAGTTCAACAAGTTCACTCTTCATTCCACCGGGATTAAAGCGAACGTCAAAAACCAGGCTCGTTGCCCCCTGCCTCTGCAGATCAGTGATCGCAGAAATCGTATCCGACGCACAGTCCTGCTCAAAATTCTTGATATGGATATAGCCGATATTGCCTTCGAGAAGTTCGTAGGTAACGTTAACGGACTTCACGCTCGCCCTTGTCAGCGTAACGTCTTTTTCTTCGCCGTCGATCAGGAACTTCACCGTGACTTCCGTGCCCGCTTCTCCGCGAACGCGATTTTTGGTTTCATCCATACCGAGTTCGATGGCAGACTCTCCTCCGACACCGATCAGGATATCACCGGGTTTTAAGCCGGCTTTCTCTGCCGGGCTGTCCGGTGAAATTTCAATGATCGTAAAGCCGGGATCTGTCTCTTCGATCAGGCGAATGGTGATGCCGATGCCGACGTAGGAGTTTGTCTGGTTCTCGATATACTCTGCATAGTCTTCTGCAGAAATATAGTAACTCCACTCATCATGAACACCTGCAACCATAGCCGTGCAAAGGCATTCCGTCATATAATCTTCGTCTATTTCGCCAATAAAAACGCGGTCAATCACCTGGCGAAGCTCTACCAGTTTGGGATTGTTTATGCTTAGACTGTAGACTGCGTCTACTTCCTCCTGCAGTGCTTTATAACGTGCGTTCATCACGCCGAAGGTTGCTCCGAACACAACTGCAGCGGTGATGAGAACAGCAAGGATCACGCACAAGCTTTTTTTCATTGAAACACCTGATTTCATTATAATAGCGAAAAAAGCGGCGAAATCGCCGCCTTTTTCAGATCTTGTTAATGGATGTAATTCATCGGGTTCACGGTGGAACCGTTGTAGTAGATAGTAAAGTGCAGATGGTTGCCGGTCGAATAACCGGTACTGCCGACATAGCCGATTACCTGGCCCTGCGATACATACTGTCCGTAACCGACAATGTAGTTGGTCATGTGAGCGTACAGGGTTGAGAAGCCGTTTCCGTGGTTGATCGTAACATAATTGCCCCAAACGTAAGTATAGGAAGCAACCGTTACCTTGCCGGAAGCCGATGCTTTGATGGGTGTGCCGGCACCGACAGCAATATCCACACCGTTATGGAAAGAATACGCACCGGTAATCGGGTGGATACGGTAACCGTACGGACAGGAAATATAGCCGCCGCTGACGGGACGGATAAAGCCGGAGCTGGAGGACGAGCCGCCACCGCCGCTATTGCCGCCGTTGCCGCCGTTATTCTGATTCTGTTCGTCTCGGACGGCTGCAGTCAGTTCCTTCTCTTTTGCGGCAAGCTGTGCACTCAGCTGGTCTTCCATTGCTTCATACTTCACAGCCGCTGCCCGAAGCTGATCATTGTCTTCAATCAGTTTATTCAGCAGTTCATCGGACTCTTCACGCATGGTGAGAAGTTCTTCTTCTTTTGCTGCAAGGTCGGATTTTGTCTGCTCGAGTTCCAGTTTTTCCTGAGCAAGTTCTTCTCTTGCTCTTTCGATATTGTCTGCAGCTACCTGCAGTTCATCGAGCATACGGACATCTGCTTCTGCGATCTCGTTAATCATGTCAACGCGGTCAAGCATATCAGCAAAACTGCTTGCTTTGAAAAGAATGGACCAGTAGGACACATCGCCGGATTCTTCCATCGCACGGACTCTCGCCTGATACTTGGCATCGAGTTCTTCCTTCGCGGCAATTGCGTCATCCAATTCGTTCTGCTTTTCCGCGATCAGAAGATTGTACTGACGGATCTCTTCATTCTTGATATTGATTTCTTCCTGAATCAGAGCGATCTGACGGTCGATCTGTGATTTCTGCTCGACCAGATCCAACTGCTTGTTCTCATTTTGTCTGATTTCATTCTGCAGCTCATTCTGACGGGCTTTTACGTCGTCTTCCTGCTTTTTAAGCGTTTCGATCTGCTGTCTGATCGTATCAGAAGATGCGGCAAACGCATTGATCACAAGGCCAAACAGAATAGAGGCCACCAGAAGACCTGCGACGACACAGAATAAGATACGCTTTGTCTTTGTCATATCTATTTCCTCCATTAAACGTCAAGGAACTTACGAATGGAAAGCAAACTGCCGACAATGCCGACAACCAGACCGGCAATGGCGAAGATGATTGCCATCGGTAAAATCAGCTGCTCAAACGGAACGATGGAAATGATCGTACCTTCTGCGTCGATTCTTCCGATCAGATCGTGCAGGAGATTGTAAAGTCCCCACTGAGCAAAGAATGCAATCACCGCACTGGCAACGCCGATAATGAAACCTTCGATCAGGTACGGGACGCGAATGAACGTATCGGTTGCACCGACCATTTTCATAATCGCAATCTCATCGCGGCGGTCATACATTGCAAGCTTGATCGTGTTGGAAATAATGAAGAGCGAAACGATCAGCAGGACGATGATGATGGCAATCGATGCGATATTCAGCACACGTTCAAAAACGGTAAACCCGTTTGCAATTTCAAAGTGGGCATTGACCTTGGCAACGCCTTCGATTTCCTGAATCTGTGCAACGGTTTCTTCCATCTTGCTGTTGTCAACCAGTTTGACAACCAGACGGTCGCGGAACGTTGACGGAGTAACGCCTGCAAAAGCTTCTGCATCGCCCTGCTCCGCAATGAAGCTTTCGTATCTTTCTTCTTTTGAAACGTACTGAACGCTGTCGACATTTTCAAATCTGGAATTGATTTCCGTGCCGATGCTCTTTCCTTCCGCGTCATTGAGCGTTTCGTCGATCAGGACGACAATTTCATTCTCTTTTTGGAGTTCATCCACTTTCAGGCTCAGATTGTAGAGGATGGCTGAAAAACTGCCGATGATGATCAGGCAGGCAACTGTTACGCAGATCGCTGCAAAGGACATAAATCCGTGAAGGAAAATGCCTCGCACGCCTTCCTTGAACAGGTACCCGATATTTCTGCTTTTAGTCTTCGTCTTTTTCATAGATATAGTACCCATCCATTCCGTCACTGATGATCTTGCCTTCATCAATGCATATGACTCGCTTCGTAAAGCGGTTGACCAGTTCTTTCTCGTGCGTGACGACCAGCACCGTCGTGCCCAGTGCATTAATCCGTTCAAGCAGCATCATGATTTCAAACGAACGTGCAGGATCAAGGTTGCCGGTCGGTTCGTCCGCAATGATCATTGCGGGATTGTTGACCAAGGCTCTTGCGATTGCAACACGCTGCTGCTCACCGCCTGACAGTTCGTTTGGATAACGGCGACCGCGATTTTCCAAACCAACAAGTTCCAGAACATATGGAACTCTCTTTTTGATCTCCTGTGCAGAAGCACCGATGACGTGCATGGCAAATGCGACGTTATCATAGACGGTCTTGTTTTCGATCAGGCGGAAATCCTGGAAAATAATACCGATCGTGCGACGCATATAAGGGATCTTATGGCGTTTGATCTTTTCAAGCTGATATCCGTTCACCGCGATAGAGCCGGAGGTCGGCTCCAATTCGGCGTCCAGAAGTTTGATGATTGTGGTCTTACCGGAGCCGGAAGCACCGACCAGAAAGACAAACTCACCATCGTCAATATGGAGCGAAATGCCGTCAAGTGCACGGTTGCCCGCTTCATAGACTTTGGTAACATCTGTAAAATCTATCATAAATTTCTCCTATCAGGTCTTATAACATCCTGTTCTCTCTGGAAGCAAGATATTTCTTTACCATCAGTGCAACTTTGAAAATGATGGCGTGGTCAAACTCTCTCAGGTCAAGGCCGGTCAGTTTCTTGATCTTTTCAAGTCTGTACACAAGCGTATTTCTGTGGACAAAGAGTTTGCGGGAGGTTTCGGAAACGTTCAGGTTATTTTCGAAGAACTTGTTGATCGTGAAAAGCGTCTCCTGATCGAGCGAGTCGATTGAGTTCTTTTTAAAGACTTCGTTCAGGAAGATCTCGCAAAGGGTGGTCGGAAGCTG
Organism: Faecousia sp.; assembly: GCA_045639485.1. Lineage (GTDB taxonomy): Bacteria > Bacillota > Clostridia > Oscillospirales > Oscillospiraceae > JAFRPC01. The sequence goes on from JAZUDF010000066.1 coordinate 92,811, forward strand.
ATAGATCAGACGGCCAATGCCGAGATTCTCATAATTGATTACGGTTTTTTCCGTCTCAAACACCTTGCCGACCTCAATTGCGACCTGAGCCTCTTTATAAGAGTCTGCAAGTTCTCGCAGGTGGTGGGCAACCGTGCCGATACCGACAGTGACCTTCAGGTAAAGATCATTTTTCAGCGTCTGCTCAATCTGCGTGGCGATCTCGATCAGGTCATCGGATTCGATATCCTCATTGACCAGTTTGACGATCGCAATGTCCGTTTCATTGATGCTGAGGACAAATTCCTGCTGACGGTCGGGATAAAGAGCCTGAAGAGCCTCTACTGCAGAGCCGTCGGCACTCCCCGTCTGACGGACAAGGAATACAACGCGGGACTGATCCGGCAGAAAGTGCAGTTCCTTCGCACGAATATAGATATCACCGGGCAGAATATTGTCCGTGATGATATTCTTCACGAAGGTGCTCTTATCGTGCTTTTCCTCATAGTAGTTTTTCGCACTGTTGAGTGCAACGTGAGCCATCATGCAGCAGCTCTTTGCAGCGGCATCCGTGCCGTCAACAAAGACAGCATAATCAAAACGGTTGCCAAAGGAAAACAGTGCTTTTGCCGTAACGCCTTCAAAGCAAACAGGTGCATCTCCTGCGGCACAGACAGCACGTGCAAGCTCCGGACGTTTTGTGCCCTGGTCCTGCTGATTGCTGCAAGAAATCACCATACCTTCCGCATCGATCACGCCGATACGGCTGTCGGTCGCTTCCTTCAACTGCTGGATCACACCGCCAAAGATTCGGTTGGCCATAAAATGCCCTCCCACAAATCAAATGATAATTACAATCTGATGTATTTGTACTGTTTTGAAAACAGCCACGAGGTGAAAAGACTTGTTCATTTTATTCAATTCACCTTTGCATATTTTACATCATTTGCAACTGCTTTTCAAGGGGGTTTTGACATTTTATTTCAAAATCGCACCTCTTTTTTATGCAATAACACCATAGTTTTGTGATTTTCAACAAATAGACGGCTGATTTTTTGCCGTTTCATGTTCGGTTTATGATAAAATTGTCTTTGTGAAAAGTGACGAACCAAAAATTGCAGAAGCATTACAAAAGCATTGCAATTTCATTTTCATCAAGCATACGCCATGCTCCTCGCGGCAAATCTCCAAGCGTAAGCTCACCTTCCCGTTCCCTTCGCAGATATGTAACAGGCAAGCCTCTGCTTGCCAGCATCCGGCGTACCTGATGGTACTTTCCTTCCCGCACGGTGACGTAGCATTTTCCTGCATCAAGGATCTCCAGCTCGGCTTTTTTACAAACAGTTCCGTCCTGCAGCGTGATTCCATCCGAGAACGCCTGCACATCTTCCTGTGATGCTGTTCCCTCGTGCTCTGCATAGTAGACTTTGTTGACTTCGTATTTCGGCGATATAAGGCGATGTGCAAGATCTCCGTCATTGGTAAACAGAAGCAGGCCCTCTGTCATTTTGTCAAGTCTGCCGACGGGCATTGCTTTTAATAGACGGATTTCATCGGGCAAAAGTTCCATGACTGTTTGTTCCTTGGCGTCTTCTGCCGCTGTCACATACCCCGCAGGTTTATGAAGCATGACAGTTATCTTATGGAATCCGACGACCGTTTGCCCGCTCACCGTCACCTTTGCAGTCGCCTCATCGATCTTGGTTTCAGGATCGCGTTGGACTGCACCGTTCACGCAAACCACACCGCTGCGGATCAGTTGTTTCAGTTCTTTTCTTGAAGCGACACCCGCTTCTGACAAAAATTTATCAAGACGCTGCATAGGATCCTCCGTCATAATGTTTGTCCCCTTTGCATAAGTTTGACTATCTGAAAAAGTCACCAGGGGGGATATTCCATGTTTGTATTGACCGCAAAAATGTCAAAGACAAAAATTGCTGCCATTGTTACCGCTGTGATCGCGTTGGTCGTTATACTCGTGGTTGCGATCAGTGCAGGTTCCAAAAATGCACACACATCCGCTATCAACGCGGACACGAATGACGCACGTATCAGATTTCTTGCAAATTACGGTTGGGACGTCAATGCTGAGCCGGTTCAGTCGCAGTCCGTCACCGTTCCGACTGCCGCAGAGAATGAAGTCTTCTGCAGATATAACGATCTGCAGAAAAGCCAGGGCTATGATTTGACACAGTATGCAGGTCAGACAATACAGCGGTATGTGTATGAGATCCTGAACTATCCGAACGCCTCGGAGCCCGTCTATGCGACCATGTTTGTCCAAAACGGCTGTGTGATCGGCGGCGATGTAACAAACACCGCATCGGGCGGCAAGATCCATGGCTTTGCACTTCCGCAGGAGCTGCAGGTACAAGACTGTACCGATTAATTATATCACAGCCTTTTTCCGCTTGCAATAATGCCCTGTCTGCGTTATAATCAAAGAAAACGAATATCGTGCTTCGGGGCAGGGTGAAATTCCCGACCGGCGGTATAGTCCGCGAGCCATTCGGCTGATTTGGTGCAATCCCAAATCCGCCAGTAAAGTCTGGATGGAAGAAGATGTCTATACGTTTAACGCCTGAAGAATTCTTCAGGCGTTTATTTGTCGGAGGAAATCACATGAAACACAGCCAAACCAAAAAACTGACGATGCTTGCAATGCTGACCGCACTGGCGTTTATTCTGACGTTGCTTTGTCGGCTCACTTTATTCTCTGCCGCACCGTTTCTGACTTACGATCCGAAGGATGTCATCATAGTCATCGCCGGATTCCTGTTCGGCCCGTTTGCTTCTGTTGCCGTTTCTATCGTTGTCTCGCTGCTTGAGATGACCATCAGCCAGAGTGGCATTATCGGTATGCTGATGAACGTTCTGGCAACATTTGGCTTTGCATTTACCGCGTCGTTCATCTACAAACGGAAGCACACCATCGGTGGTGCCATTCTCGGGCTTGTCGCCGGCTGTGTTGCCATGACTGCGTTAATGCTCCTATGGAACTATCTGATCACTCCGCTCTATATGGGTGTCAGCCGCGAGGTCGTTACGCAGATGCTTTTGCCGATCTTTTTGCCGTTCAATCTTATCAAGGCCGCTCTGAACGCCGCACTTGTGCTTCTGCTGTACAAGCCGCTTGTTACCGCTTTGAGAAAGCTCCGCTTCGTGGGAAGCTCCCCTTCCGGTGGCAACACAAAGCTTTCCACCTCCATCGCAGTTTCGGTTTTTGCCGTTGTCCTTCTTGTATCCGCAATTCTTGTTCTTTTCATTCTGAACGGCACAATTTGATTAAATTTTCCACGATCAAAAAGTAGCGTGACGTCACAAAACGTGGTATCATTTATTCAGACTCATCCGCACGGAGTAAATTCTATGAAAAAGTCAGCTAATAATTTCGGATTTTTCATCGCGGCAATTGTTCTTGCTGCGGCACTCTGTCTGTTCATTTTGTTTTGCTGTGAGCAGTTTGATCTCTCTGTTTTCATTCTTGCAGCTGTTTTCGGCGTGCTGCTATGTGCGATCTTACTGCTTTCCGCTGCTTTTCGGAACAGCATCCGTCAAACGATTTATTCCTATAAAAACATCGGTCTGATCGGTGGCATTTTCTTCCTGTCCGTTTTAGCAGTCGCGATTGGGTACTATTTCATTCTTTCCCTGCTCGATACGCACATTGAAATGCAGGAGATCATCCAGCACATCCTCGAATTCCCCCGTCATTTCTCTTATTACGCAGTCTTTTTCATTGTATTACTCAGCATTCTGCTTGCAATCAGCAATATTGCTCTGATCCGGCACGAAGGTCTCTGTCTGACCAATATGCTGAGTCTTGTATTCGCCGGACTTTATCTCGGCGGATCATTTTTGATTTACTTTCTTTCCGATGTTTTGATGGAAAAGGTCTTTATTCCTTCCGGCATCTTCAGTGACCGAATGTTTTTGACGCTCCACACGGTCATCCCGCTGTTTTTGCTGCTGATGCTCTGTTATTTTGAGTGCATTCTTGCAGGAACTGCCGTTATGGGCTATATTGCGGCAAAGCAGAAGCCCGATTACGACAAGGACTATATCATCATTCTCGGTTGTTCAATCGACCGCCGCGGCGGTCTGCTGCCCTTGCTGAAAGGCCGCGTCAACCGTGCGATCCGATTTGCCTGGGAACAGGAAATTGCAACCGGAAAGCCTTTGAAATATGTGCCCTCCGGCGGGCAGGGTGAAAATGAGATCATGAGTGAAGGCTCCGCAATGGAGCTGTATCTCAAAACACGCGGTGCCGAGGACTACGAAGTATTTCCGGAAAAGAAATCCGTCAGCACGGATGAGAATTTCCGTTTTTCAAAAAAGATCATCGACGAGCTGGATCCGGACGCCCGAATTGCTTTTGCCACAACAAACTATCATATGCTTCGAAGCGGCATTATCGCCAGAAACGCAGGCATTGATGCTCAGGGCATTGCAGGCGATACAAAATGGTATTTCTGGCCAAACGGCTTTATCCGTGAATTTTTCGGCATTCTTGCTTTGGAGATTCGCAGTCACGTCTTCGTTGCAGTCGTTTCTGCCATTTTCTGTGCCGCGATCGGCTGCCTTTGCTATTTCGGCATCATTTAATTCGTCCTACAGGAAGTACCATCATGTTTGAATTGCCTTCACAAGTGCAATACGCGTTGCAGCAACTGAATAACGCAGGGTTTGAAGCATACCTTGTCGGTGGCTGCGTTCGCGATGCACTGATGGGGTTTTCTCCGAAAGATTTTGATATAACCACCTCTGCCCTGCCCGAGCAGACAGCACAGGTATTTGCTCAGCATCGGCTCATTGAAACCGGAATGAAACATGGCACCGTAACCGTGCTGGTCGAAAGCATGCCCCTTGAGATCACAACGTTTCGGATCGACGGCTCTTACTCCGATTTCCGTCATCCGAACGAGGTGTCCTTTACTGTCCGTCTGGAAGAAGACCTTTCCCGCCGTGATTTTACCGTCAACACACTTGCCTATCACCCTCTGACAGGCATTACAGACCTTTTTGGCGGCCATGCAGATATCAAAGGGGAAATCATCCGCTGTGTCGGTACGCCCGCAGAACGTTTCCGAGAGGACGCTCTGCGTATTCTTCGTGCACTACGGTTTTCTTCGGTTCTCAGCTTCTCCATCGATGCACAAACATCGGCAGCGATTCACGACGAAAAAGCGTTGTTGAAAAACGTCAGTGCCGAACGTATCTATTCCGAGTTCACCAAACTGCTCTGCGGCAAAAACGCCCGCAAGGTTTTAGAAGACTACATTGATGTGATCGGCGTGTTTATTCCGCAGGCACTTGCCATGCAGGACTGTCCGCAAAACTGTGTTTATCACTGCTTTGACGTGCTGCATCACACGACAGCAGCCGTTGAGGCCGTTCCTGCAGAGCCTATCATGCGATTGGCCGCGTTCTTCCACGACATCGGCAAACCCGCCTGCCGCACGACAGATGATGCAGGGAGTGATCATTTTTACGGGCACTGTGCTTTTAGTGCCGAAATTGCAGAGCAAATGCTGAAAGCACTTCGTGCCGATACAAAGACCGTGCAGGCAGTCACAGAGCTTGTCACACATCATGATACACCGATCAGCGAAACCGAAAAGAGCGTCAAACGTGCCATGAACAAATTGTCTGCAGACGGTTTCTACCGAATGCTGGAGTTGAAACGGGCAGATGCACTGGCTCATGCACCTTCCTGCCACAGCCGGCTTGCAATTCTTGATGAATTGAAGCGTCTTGCGGATGACATTCTCCGTCAGGAAGCATGCTTTTCACTACGGCAGCTTGCAGTCAACGGCGATGACCTGATCGCTTACGGACTGACGCCCGGAAAGGAAATCGGCAGGTGTCTGCAAAAGCTTCTGGATGCTGTTGTCGACGGCGATGTTGAGAATGAGAAAGACGCATTGCTTCGCTATCTTGCAGCACAATCATAAAAGAAGCCCGCCTGATAAAGGCGGGCTTCTTTTATTTCAATTTCGTTACATACTGTTTGATTGCTTCAAAAGTCTGATCAGAGATGTCATGTTCGATCTTGCAGGCGTCTTCCGAAGCATGCTGCGGATCAACGCCGAGCCGCGTCAGACATTCAGTCAGCACACGATGACGCTCATAGATCTTTCGTGCGACCTCGTTGCCTTCCGTTGTCAGGAGAAGCGTGCCGTCTTTTTCAACAGTAAGATAGCCTCCCTGCTTTAAAAGTCCGATCGCACGGCTGACACTCGGTTTGGAGAAGTTCATGTACGTGCTGACGTCGATCGCACGGACTTTTTCCGTTTGCTCGTACAAAATATAAATTGTTTCCAGATACATTTCACCGGATTCCATCAGTCGCATATCATAAACCTCCTTTCCCGTTAATCAGTTACCGGTCATTTGTTCCAGCCGGCGTCCTCTGATTCGTGCTTCATGCTGCGTCCCATCAGTGCACGGACAGCCTCACGTGCATCGCCGCCTTCATATAAAATATGATAGGCTTTCTGCGTGATCGGCATGGAGACCTGCAACCGATCAGCAAGGGCTTTCACAGATTTGACGGCATAGTAGCCCTCAACGACAGCTCCAACTTCCTTCATCGCCTCATCGACTGTCTTGCCCTGACCGATCAGGATACCGGCACGGCGGTTTCTGGAGTGCATGGATGTACAGGTTACGATCAGATCACCTACGCCGGACAGTCCGGCAAAGGTTTCTTCTCTGGCACCCATGACCATGCCGAGTCTTGCGACTTCTGTCAGACCGCGAGTCATCAGTAGTGCTTTGGTATTGTCGCCGAAGCCGAGGCCGTCGCAGATACCGGCACAAAGAGCAATCACATTCTTCATGGCGGCACCGAGTTCCACGCCGACAGGATCGGTCGAGGTGTAAACACGGAAGCGGCCGCACATAAACACGTCCTGCACGCAGTCTGCAAGGGCCTGATCGCGGCAGGCACAGACGACACCAGTCGGAATGCCTCTGCTGACTTCCTCGGCGTGAGAAGGTCCGGAGAGTGCCACAACAGGCATACCGGTCACGTCTTCAATGATTTCAGACATACGCTTTCCGGTTGCGTCTTCAATACCCTTTGTCACAGACACAAGCACCGTCTTGTCCTGCAGATAAGGCTTTACCCGTTCGGCTGTGCTGCGGACAGCAAATGACGGCGGAGCAAGCACTACCACGTCTTTTCCGCTCACACAGGAAGCGTCTGCAGTATAGGTAAAGTCCTTTGGCAGCTTGACACCTGCCAAAAACGGGTTTTCAAGCGTCTTCGCTAAATTTGTGCTCTCTTCTTCGGAATAAGAGCAAAGCGTGATCGTATGATGATTTTCGTGAAGCAGCAATGCAAGGGCTGTTCCCCAGCCGCCGCTTCCGACAACAGCGATATTCATAGATTAAGGTTCCTCGGAAAAAGATGTAATTTTCGGTTCTGTTCCCTGAAATAGGCGGGCAATATTTGTCCGGTGCATGAAGATATCCAGTGCAGCGGTAACGACCGCAATCAGGATCACCGGAAGGTTCTGCGGGAAAAAGAGCCAGAACAGCAAGGGATAAGCGATGCAGGCAATGATTGAGCCGACAGAAACATACTTTGTCAGCAGAACGGTCACTGCAAACACAGCGAGCAGGATCAGAAAAATCCAGATGTTCATATACGCAGCCAGAGCCCCGCAGGTCAGGATACCCTTGCCACCGCGGAAGCCGTAGAAGATTGGGAAAACATGTCCGATCACCGCTGCACCACCGCAGACCATGCTGCCGAGTCGAAGTACTTCAGTATCATTCACAGATGCCCACTGAAGCAGCCATCTGCCAATAAAGCAGGCAAGCACGGCTTTTCCTGCATCGATTAGAATGACCAGTAGTGTATCCCAGCTCTTATAGGTACGAAAATAGTTGGTCAGGCCGGCATTGCCACTGCCTTTTTTACGGATGTCCTCGTGATGGAACAACTTTGAGCAAATCATCGCCCCGTTCAGGTTGCCGAGAAGATAGCCGATGATAATGGATGCCCCAAGCAACGCCAGGTATTTGTTCGCGGCAAAAACAGCACGAAGCGTCATTCGTCTTTATCTCCCTTTTGGCGGATTGTGATCTTGACAGGAGTACCCTCAAGACCGAAAACCGCTCTGATCTGATTTTCAAGGTAACGCTGATAGGAGAAATGGAACAGTCGTGCATCGTTGCAGAAAATGACAAAATGAGGCGGCTTCACTCCAACCTGCGTCATATAGTAGATCTTGAGTCTGCGTCCCTTATCCGTGGGCGGCTGCACACGCATCGTCGCATCTTCAAGCACGTTGTTGAGCATACCGGTCGTGACACGCAGGGTACTTTGTTCATTGACGTAGTTGATCAGCTCATACAGGCGGTCTACACGCTGTCCGGTCATCGCAGAGATATACAGAACCGGTGCGTAGGTCATGTAGCCGAGGTCACTGCGGATCTTTTCCGTCATCTTGTCCATCGTGTGGGTGTCTTTTTCAACAAGATCCCACTTGTTGACCACGATGATGCATGCTTTGCCCGCTTCATGTGCAAGACCTGCAATTTTCGTGTCCTGATCAGTCACGCCGTCATTGGCGTCGATCATGATAAGACAGACGTCTGCACGGTCAATGGCATTGATGGAACGCATATTGCTGTACTTCTCGATCGCATCGTCGACCTTGGATTTTCTCCGCATGCCAGCGGTGTCGATGAAGCAATATCTGCCATGTTCGTTTTCAAAGTAGCTGTCGATCGCGTCACGCGTTGTGCCTGCCACATCAGAAACGATCACGCGTTCGATGCCGAGAATCTTATTCAGAAGGCTGGACTTGCCGACGTTCGGTTTGCCGACGATGGCGACCTTAATCACGTCGTTGTCTTCTTCCTCTTCCACTTCTTCCGGCAGATGCTCGGTGCAGAAGTCTAACAGATCGCCTGTACCGTGGCCGTGAACAGCGGAAACCTCGATCGGATCGCCGAGGCCAAGTGCGTAAAACTCATAGACGTCGGGATTGACCGTGCCGACGGAGTCGCACTTGTTGACTGCAAGGCAAACGGGTTTCTTGGATCGCTTGAGCATATTTGCAACTTCCATATCTGCTGCAGTCACGCCGACCTTGACGTCTGTCACCATAACGATGACAGCAGCAGTTTCGATTGCGATCTCCGCCTGCCGACGCATGAACTGGAGCATTTCGCTGTCGGTGCTCGGTTCAATACCACCGGTATCAATTAATTCGAACGTTCTGCCGTTCCACTCGCACTCGCCGTAAATACGGTCACGCGTGACACCCGGAGTGTCTTCCACGATCGCGGTGCGGTGTCCTGTCAGTTTGTTAAAGAGCATCGACTTGCCGACGTTCGGTCTGCCAACAATGGCTACGCTGTATTTAGGCATTCGAAACCCTCCTTTTTCGTGGATTTTGCCAGAATCATTATGCCATTTTCTTTTCCGATTTTCAACCGATATTTGCCGGATAACGCGGATAATCAGTTAAGAAAGCGAAAAGAAATCAGCAAAAGAAAAGAGGAAGGACTTCCCTTCCTCTCAACTTTCTCATTGTTTGTTCTGAGATTAGTCTGCAGAAACTTCAATGACCTGACGGCCATTGTAATATCCGCAAGCCTTGCAAGCTCTGTGGGGCAGACGAGCCTTGCCACAGTTGGGGCAAGCGACTACGCCGGGAACAGAGAGCTTCCAGTGAGAACTTCTTCTCTTGTCGCGTCTTGCTTTGGATACTTTACCCTTGGGAACAGCCATGGTGACACCTCCTCGGTCGAAATGCCTTGCGGCAATCTATCACAATTTTATTTTTTGTCTTTCAGCAGTTGCT